>DCXR01000049.1:2645-2797 GCA_002329075.1 Candidatus Neomicrothrix sp. UBA2131 | reverse complement strand
GTGCTGGCCGCCGCCCAGGCCGCCGCCGCAGGAGCCTCCGCCGACGACATCACCTCCCTCGTCGCCGATCTCTCGGCCCGGACCCGGGTCTATGCCGTCCTCGACACCCTCGAGAACCTCAAGAAGGGTGGACGGATCGGCAACGCCCAGGC
>DCXR01000049.1:0-2268 GCA_002329075.1 Candidatus Neomicrothrix sp. UBA2131 | reverse complement strand
GAGGTCGAGGAGGCGGGCAGGCAGCGCACCCGCAAGAAGGCCCTGGCGTGGCTGCGGTCGACGGTTGCCGACAACGCCGACAACATCGATCGCCTGGCGATAGCCCACGCCATGGCCGACGACATCGACGACTTCGTCGCCCAGGTGACGGCAGACACCGGCCGCAGCAACATCAGGGTCGATGTCGTCGGCCCGGTCGTCGCCAGCCACGGCGGCCCGGGACTCGTCGGCGTCGGCATGGTCCTGAAGGCCTGACAGTCGGCGGCTCCGAAAGGGCCGACCCTCCATACACCACCGGAAACGGGCCGCTCACTACCGTCGATGGTGATGGCACTGCAGCACCCACGCGGGGGCGTGGCCGGAACGGTCATCGCCGGCCGATACCGCCTTGTCGAACTCCTCGGTGGCACGGCCCGAACTGAGGTGTGGGCGGGACACGACACCGTGCTCGAACGACCGGTCACCGTGAAGCTCGTCCATGCCGGGGATGTCGCCACCGGTGCCGCCCGCCTCACCCTCCCCGGTGTCGCCGCCGTGTTCGATGTGACCAACCACGACGGCCTGGCCGTGGTCGTGACCGAACAGGTCGAAGCCGTGCCCCTAGACCAGATCCTCGACCGGCAGCCCGACCTCTCCGCCGACGACGTCGTCGCCCTCGTCACTGCGGTGGCCAGTGTCCTCGAAGCCGCACACGAGGCGGGTGTGCCACACGGAGCCCTCCGGCCGTCCAACGTCCTCGTCCGGACGGACGGAGCGGTCCTGCTGACCGACTTCCGGGACACCGACGACGGAGGGCCCGGCCCCTTCGACCCGCGTACCGACCTCGATGCCCTCACCATCCTGCTCGCCGAACTCCTCGCCCACTGTCCTCGCAGCAACGTCCCCACGTACCTGCGGCAGTTCGCCGACAGGACGCTCACCGCTACCGAATCGCAGCGGCCGGCCGGGATGCTTGACTTCCGGATGGCACTGAGGCCGGATGACGCCGGTCCCGGTGCCGCCGCCGACCGACCCCTGATACGCCGCCGGCTCTCCGGTGCCGTGCTCGGTCTGCTCCTCGGTGCCGCCGTGGTTGCTGCCGTCGTGGTCACGACCGCCCTCCTCGGCGCCGGGTGGACCCTGGTCGGCTGGGACTAGTTTTCGGCCATCGCCGCCCCACCACCCCGCACCGAGCCATCCGACGACGACCTGGTCGCAGCCGCGCGGGCAGGCGACCGTCAGGCCCTGGACGGCCTACTGCGTCGCCACCATGACCGGATCTGGTCGATCTGTCGCCGCATGGCCGGCAACGACGCCGACGCCGCCGACGCCACCCAGGAGGCACTGATCGCCGTCGCAACCCGCCTCGACCGGTTCGACGGCCGGGCCAGGTTCACGACCTGGCTCCACCGGGTGGCCACGAACGCCTGTCTCGACGAACTCCGCCGACGGGGGCGCCGCCCTGTTCCCGTGGACGAGGTCCTGCCTCGGGTCGAAGCGATGCCTGCAGATGCCGGCATCGCCGACCGGCTCGACATCGACGCCGCCCTCGCCGACCTGCCCGAGGAGTTCAGGGTGGCCGTCGTCCTGCGCGACCTCTGCGACCTCGACTACGCCGCCATAGCTGAAGTCCTCGACCTGCCTCCCGGCACCGTGCGCTCCCGTATCGCACGCGGACGGTCCGCACTTGCCGACCGACTCGGGAACCCCGGGGCCCCCGACGAACGTCAGAACCAGTAACCATGCACGACCCACACGTCCCTGCCGAACTGGACCCCCTCGACGGGTTGGCTTCCGCCATCGTCGACGGCGAGGCGATCCTTCCTGTCGACGCCGATCCGGCGCTCGTCGACCGGGTGGCGGCGCTTCGCAATGTCCGGGCCGCCGTCGCAGGTTCGGTCGGCCCCCCGTCCGATGCCGTCCGGGAAGCGGGGATGGCTGCGGCGCTCGAGGCATCCTCCACCAGCCCCGACATCCACTCGCTGGCCATGCGCCGTCGCCGGATGCCGGTCCTTTCGGCAACTGCGGTTGCGGCAGCGCTTGCCCTCCTCTTCGGCCTCGGCGTCCTGAGCCTCGGCGACGACGCCCGCGAGGGCAACCTGGCCGATGTGGCGCAGACTGCCGAGATCGGGTCCTCGGAAACCGTCCCGCCGACCAAGGCCGCTGCCACGACCACCGCCGTCGCTTCGGACGCATTCGAAGGGGCGGCCCCTTCGACAACCACGGCTCCCGCATCGACGCCCGCTCCATCCACCACGGCAGCGCCCGTCACGACGTTCGCCACATCAG
>DCXR01000078.1:34002-37518 GCA_002329075.1 Candidatus Neomicrothrix sp. UBA2131 | reverse complement strand
GTCGAACTCGCCACGCTCGTTGCGGAGGTCGTAGTCGAACTCGCCAAGGTGGTTGCCATCTGGCCACTCTGGATGCCCGCGGTCGGCCTGTCACCGCAGCACGTGAGCAGTGTGCAGAAACCAATTCCGACCAGCAGTCTCACGACTGGTCCACCCAGGTGGTCCGGGCTCACCACCTCCCTGTCGACTCCATATCCGGCTACGCCTCCTCGCCCTGTTCCGAAAGGTCCAGGCGCTACTGCTCGGATGCCGCTACTCCGTCGGTATGCGTCCGAACCGTGTCCACACTAGTTTTCGACACCCGATGCCCGATCCACTCCTCACTCGGCTCACCGTCGGTGGGCTCACACTGCGCAACCGGGTGTTCTCGAGCAGCCATGTCCCCGGCTACTGCATCGACGGCAAGGTGACCGACCGCTACATCCGCTACCACGAGGAAAAGGCGATCGGCGGAATAGGCCTGACGATGGTCGGCGGATCCACCAACGTGGCGCCCGACTCACCGTCGATGTGGGGACAGCTCTACGCCGGTGACGACGACGTCGTTCCCGGCCTCCGCGACCTGGCCGACGCCGTCCATGCCCACGGTGCAGCGGTGATGTGCCAGGTCACCCACATGGGTCGGCGCACCCTCTGGGACGTCGGCAACTGGCTGCCGACGATCGCACCGTCGCGGGTTCGGGAGCCCGCCCATCGGAGTTTCCCCAAAGTCATGGACGAACCGGACATCCGGCGGGTGGTCTCTGCCTATGCAGACGGGGCACGACGGGTTGCGGAGGCCGATCTGGACGGGATCGAGGTGATCGCCTACGGCCACCTGATCGAGCAGTTCTGGAGTCCCGCGGTGAACCGTCGCACCGACCGCTACGGGGGCTCGCTGGACAATCGGCTGCGCTTCGGCCTCGAGGTACTCGAGGCGATCCGCGACGCGATCGGTGACTCCGTCGTCCTCGGGATCCGCCTCTCCGGTGACGAACGCCTCCAGGGCGGCCTCAGCCGGAAGGAGTGCACGGATATCGCCCGACGGATGGCGACGACGGGACTGCTCGACTTCGTCAACGTGGTCAGCGGGAACATGGCCACCGAGCCGGGCCTCGCCGAGGTCATTCCCCCCATGGGCACTCCGATCGGCGCCCAACTCCCGGTGGCCGTTGCGATCAAGGAGGCCGTCGACCTGCCTGTCTTCCACGCCGGCCGCATCCCCGACCTGGCCACCGCCCGTCACGCCATCGAACAGGGCCTGGTCGACCTGATCGGCATGACGCGTGGCCACATCGCCGACCCACACATCGTCGCCAAGTTGGAGCGCGGAGAGGAGGGCCGGATCCGCACGTGCGTCGGCGCCTCATTCTGCCTCAACCGGATCCACGTGGGCCTCGAGGCGTTGTGCATCCAGAACCCCGCCACGGGTCGGGAGGCCACGATCCCCCAGGTCACACTCCCCGGCACCGCGCCGGCCCGCCGGATCGTCGTGATCGGCGCCGGTCCTGCCGGCCTCGAGGCAGCCCGCGTGTGTGCCTGCCGGGGCCACGACGTCGTCCTGTTCGAGGCCCGGTCGGAGACGGGTGGGCAACTGCGGCTGGCTGCACGGGCATCGGACCGGCAGCGCGACCTGGTCGGCATCGTCGACTGGCTGGAGTCCGAGTGCCGCCTTGCAGGTGTCGACCTCCGACTGGACGCTCCTGTCGATGCTGACCACGTGGCCGCCGAATCACCTGACGTCGTCATCGTGGCCAGCGGCGGCTGGCCGGATACCGAGGTGCTGCCGACGGGAACCGAGGGGAGCGACCTGGTCGTCAGCGTGGCCGACGTGATCGCCGGCACCGCCGGACTCGGCGAGAAGGGCTCGAGCGTCCTCGTCTACGACGACCACGGCAACGTCGAGGCGCTCTCATGCGTCGAATACCTGCTCGACCGCGGCCACCACGTCGAGTTGGTCACGCCGGACCGAATGGTCGGGGCCGAGGTGCCCTTCACGGTATATCCCGCCTACCTCGAGCGATTTCACTCCGAAGGCGTCTCCCTCACCGTCGACCACCGTCTCGTCGGCGTCCACCGGGTCGACGGAGGCCTCGAGGCGGTGCTGACGAGCGCCTACACCGGTGACGAGCAGAGGCGGTCTGTCGATATGGTCGCCGTCGAGCACGGCACCGTCCCCAATGACGGGATCTTCCACGAGTTGGCGGCGAGCGCCGCCAACGGAGGCGTGACCGACCTCGAGGCCCTGTTGGCATTCGAACCCCAGCCGACTTCGGGTGACCGCTTCGACGTGCACCGGATCGGCGACGCCCTCGCCAGCAGGAACGTGCACGCCGCCATCCACGACGCACGGCGCCTCTGCCAGGTGCTGTAGGGACGGGTCGGTCAGGTCGAGCGCGTGGTGAGCCACGCGCCTGCGATCAGTACCGCAGCGCCCGTGACCTGCCAGGCCACAAGCACCTCGCCGAGGACCACCACGCCCAGCACGGCGGCCACCACGGGCACGAGATAGGTCACGACCGACATCCGGACCGGTCCGACCCTGCCGATGAGGGTGGCGGCGGCCAGGTAGGCCAGACCGGTACCACCGAGCCCGACTCCCAGGTTGGCGGCGAACGCCTGTGCCGACCACGAGGAGTCGGACAGCCCGTAGAGGCCGAACGGCAGGGTCGCCACCGTGGCGACCGCGAGCACGCGCACCAGCACGGCCGCAGAGCCGTAGCGCCTCTGCAACGGCCCGGCGAGGTTGGCTGCGATCCCGTACGACGTCACGGCGAGGAGCACGAGGAGGACGCCCAGGGCACTGGTGTCCCCCGTGGTGGCCGTGGGCAGTCCGATCAGCAGGATTCCGACGATGCCGACGAGGATGCCTGCCACCTGCATGCGGCTGCTGTGCACGCCGAAGGCGATCGCCGCCACCAGTACGGTCGCCACGGGCATCCCACTGTTGAGCATCCCCGCCACCGAGGAGTCGATCCACTGCTGGGCGAGGGGGAACATCGTGAGCGGGAATGCCATCCAGGTGATGCCGAGCACCAGGAGGCGACCGCGATCCTCCCGGTCGACGGGTCGGCGGGAGGCCGGGAAGGCGAGCAGGGCGAGGAGGCCCAGCGCCGGGCGCAGGAAGGCGACGAGCCCCGGGTGCTCGTGGTCGAGGGCCACGTCCATGAACAGGAACGACGCCCCCCAGATACCGGCGGCTCCCACGAGAAGCAGCCAGTCGAAGGGCAGGAAGGGTCGGGCCTCGACGGATGGTCCCGTCGAATCGCCCTGTCCTGCCACCACCGTGGCACGGTAGCCGTACCGGACTGTGCCCGGAGGACCGGGAGAAGCCAGACTCACGGCATGCGCAGGTTCACGATCCTCCTGGTCGGCCCTTTCCTCACCATGCTGGTCGCGGTCGGTTGTTCCCGGTCGGTGACCGACGTGGAGGTGCCGGCGGCCATGACATCCACGACGACCGCGGTCGCCACGACCACCACCGCCACCCCCACCACCACGACGACGACCACCACCACCGCCCCCACCACCACGACG
>DCXR01000078.1:17608-33635 GCA_002329075.1 Candidatus Neomicrothrix sp. UBA2131 | reverse complement strand
CCGCCCCCACCACCACGACGCCCCCTCCTCCCGTCTGGGACGAACTCCTCGTCGCCGAGGTCGTGGACGTGTGGCTGGCCGAGGGGACGCCGGTCACTCCCGGGGTCAGCGTCGCCGTCCTGCTCCCCGACGGCACCGAGATGCTCGTGGCAAGCGGTCTGGCCGACCTCGTGGCCCAGGAGCCGGTGACCACCGACGACTACTTCCGGATCGGTTCGATCTCGAAGACGATCACCTCGGTCGCCATGCTCCAACTCGTGTCGGAGGGCCTCGTCGACCTCGACGAGCCCGTGGCCACGTATGTGGGCGACCTCCTCGACGGCTACATCCTCGACGGTGTCGACTACGGCGACCTGGTCACGGTCCGCCAGGTCCTGAACCACACGGACGGCTTTGCCGAGTACGCCTTCGACCTCGGCTTCTACCTGCTCATGTCGGAGCGCCTCGAGGCCGTGGTCGAACCGGAGGAGATCGTCGACTGGGCGATCTCCATGGGACCCCAGTACGTCCCGGGCACCGCCTACTCCTACAACACGGTCGGCCACAACGTCGTCGGCCTCATCATCGAGTCGGTAACCGGGCAACCCGCCCACGAGGTGCTCCGGGAGCGCATCTTCGACCCGCTCGGCCTCGACGACATCTTCCTGCCGCCTGCCGAGGATCCACCGGAGCCCGTCGTCCACGGCTACGCCGCCACCGTCCTCAAGGCGGCCCTCGACGCCATTCCGACCACCGCCTCCTATCCCGAGGCCGACCTTGGCGATGTCTACGACATCTCCGTCGTCCCCCAGGAGGCCATCCGCTCAGCCGGCTGGACCGGCGGCAGCATCGAGGCACAGGTCCTCGACGTGGCCCGGATCTTCCGCGCCATGTTTGACGGCACGCTCCTCGACGACGCCATGGTCGCCGAGTTCCTGACAACCAGCGAGTTCAGCGACTACGGACTCGGCATCAGCGTCGGCGAGGCCGACGTGAATACCTTAGGCGCCGCTGTCGTGGTCGCCGAGGACGCCCTCTCCTACTCACATGGCGGCGGCGTGCCGGGCTTCCGAAGCCACGCCGCCTACTTCCCCGACCACGACATCGCCATCGCCGTGTCAGCGAACGTGCTTCCCGCCGATCCCGATGTCGGTGAGTTGGCGGACAGGATCCTCGGAGCGCTCCTGAATGAAGCGGAACTCGAACCACTCCCCGCCTCGGACGATTCCGACGCCCTCGGTGCAATCCTGGACAGCGAACCGGTCGACCTGGGTGGATGGCTCCACCTGGGTGAGGCCTGGCGCGTCGTCTACCGCTCAGAGGCGGTGAACGGGAACCCGATCGAAGTGACCGGCGTGATCATCGCTCCCGCTGGCAGCACCGACGACTCCCGGCCGGTGCTGTCGATCACCCACGGCACGACGGGCCTCGCCGACGACTGCGCCCCCTCGCTCGGATTCCCCGACGACTACACCCTCGGATTCGTAGCTCCCCTGCTCGAACAAGGCTGGGTCGTCGTTGCCACCGACTACGAGGGACTCGGCGGCCCGGGCCTGCACCCCTACATCGTGGGCGAGAGCGAGGCCCGCGGCGCGTTCGACATCGTCCGAGCGGCCCAGGAGGTGCCCGGCCTCGGTGCCGACGGCCCGCTCGTCGTCTGGGGCCATTCACAGGGTGGCCACGCAGCGATGCACGTCGCCGAGCGCTGGACGGACCTTGCCCCCGACCTGGATCTCGTCGGCGTGGCCGCTGGAGCGCCACCATCCCAGTTCACGCTACTGAGTGCCTTCCTGCAGGACGGCGACTTCCAGGGCTACCTCACGATGGCCGGCGCCGGCCTCGCCGCCGCCTACGACGAACTCGACCTGGAAGCGCTCATCGCTCCGGAGTACGAGCACCTGCTCGATGAACTCGAGAACGGCTGCACCGGCCACATCTTCGAGGTGTTCAACCCGATCCCGTACGAGGACCTGCTGACGGTCGACGACATCTTCGCCCTCCCCGAGTGGAACTCCCGCCTGACCGAGAACGACACGAACCAGCGGCCCAACGAGGTGCCGACGATCATCCTGCACGGCGACGAGGACGAACAGATTCCCGTGGTCTCCAGCGAGGCGCTGCTGGCACAACTCTGCGCCATGGAGGGACACGCCCCGCTCGAGCGCCGCGTGTATCCGGGCACCAACCACGGAACTTCTGTCACCGCCTACCACGACGAGTTGATGGACTGGCTGAAGGCCCGCGTGGCGGGTGAGCCGGCACTCGACCAGTGCGGGTCAGGTGCCTGATCGATCGTCCGGGAACAGCGCCCCGACCAGGGCGACCGCCGCACCGACTCCGACCACCTGCATCAGCACGAACATCGGCGCCGACGCCGGCTCGATGCCGGCAAAGGTGTCCGACAGCGTGCGGGCCACGGTGACCGCTGGGTTGGCAAAGCTGGTCGACGACGTGAAGAAATAGGCGCCACCGATGTAGGCACCGACCACGTACGGAATCGCCGACATGCGGGCGGTGCGCAGCAGGCTGAACACGACCAGCAACAGGCCGACGGTTGCCACGACCTCGGCCAGCCAGAGGTGGCCGCCGCTGCGGGCCTGCGTCGAGGCCTCGACCCACGACAGGTCGAACATAAGGTTGGCGAACACGGTGCCGAGGCAGCCGCCGACCAGCTGCACGGCGACCATCGCCGGCACCTCACGACCGGCCCGGTGCCCGAGCATCCATGCCGCAAGGGTGACTGCAGGGTTGAAGTCGGCCGAGATCGTCCCGAAGATCGAAATGATGGCGATGAGCACCGCCGCGGTGGCAGCGGAGTTCTCCAGCAACTGCAACCCCACGTCGGCGGGGCTGAGCCGGGTCGCCATGATCCCGGACCCGACCACCCCGACCAGGAGGAAACAGGTCCCCACCCCCTCTGCCAGCAGTTCGCGGGGACGCCTCGCTAGCAAGGTGGATGCTCCGGGGTCAGTCGGCTGCGTGGAGGAGGCTGTATACGACGGCGTCGACGAGGGCCTGCCAGGAGGCTTCGATGATGTTCTCCGACACGCCGATGGTCGACCAGGTGTGCTCGCCGTTCGTCGAGTCGATCAGCACTCTGGTGACCGCACCGGTGCCCTGACCGGTCCCGAGGACACGCACCTTGTAGTCGGTGAGGCGCAGGCGCCCCAGGCTCGGATGACGTTCGTCCAAGGCCTGGCGCAGTGCCGCGTCGAGGGCGTTGACAGGGCCGTTGCCCTCGCCTGTGGCCTCGACCAGTTCACCGTCGATCCAGAGCCTGACCGTTGCCTCGGTCTCGACGTCGACTGCAACCTCGTTCCAGGCCCGGCTACCGCTTCCCGACCGGTGGCCGACCTCGACCGAGAACGACTCGAGGCGGAAATAGTCCTGCTCCCAGCCGGTAGCAGCACGCATGAGTAGCTCGAGGGAGGCGTCTGCCGCCTCGAAGTGGTAGCCGGCGAACTCGAGTTCCTTGAGGGTTTCGACGATGTCGCCCATGGTGGGGGCATCGAGGTCGAGCCCGAGTTCGGTGGCCTTGAGGGCGATCGTGGACCTGCCGGCCATCTCTGATACCACGAAGTGGGTGCCGTTGCCGACGAGTTCCGGAGCAACGTGCTCGTAGGCGTCGGAACGACGGGCGATGGCGCTGGTGTGAAGGCCGGCCTTGTGGGCGAAGGCCTTGGTGCCGACGTAGGGCTGCTGCGGGTCGGCTACGAAGTTGACCAACTCGGCCACGTGGTGTGCCACCGACGTGAGACGGGCCAGCCTGTCCTCGGGGATGGTCTCGACGCCCAACTTGAGGCTCAGGTTGGCGATGATCGGCACCAGGTCGCAGTTGCCGACGCGCTCGCCGTAGCCGTTGATCGTGCCCTGGACCTGGGTGGCGCCGGCGGCGACACCAACGAGGGCATTGGCGACCCCACATCCGGTGTCGTTGTGCAGGTGCACGCCGACGGGTGTGTCGAGGTGGGCTACGACCGCACGAACCGTCTGTTCGACCCGGGCCGGCAGAGAACCCCCGTTGGTGTCGCAGAGCACCAGACAGTCCGCTCCGGCGATGGCGGCGCCCTCGAGGACGGCGAGCGAAAATTCGGGGTTGGCGTCATAGCCGTCGAAGAAGTGCTCGGCGTCGAAGAAGACCTTGAGCCCCTGGTCCTTCAGGAAGCGCACCGAGTCGGCCACCATCGCCACGCCCTCTTCGAGCGTGGTGCGCAGCGCCTCGGTGACGTGGTAGTCCCACGCCTTGCCGACGATGCACACCACTCCCGTGCCGGCGGCAACCAGGTTGGCGAGCGTCGGATCGTCGTCGACCCGGCCCTTGACCCGGCGGGTCGAGCCGAAGGCGACCAACTCCGAGGTGGTCAGGTCGAGTTCGGTTCGGGCGCGCTTGAAGAACTCCTCGTCCTTCGGGTTGGAGCCCGGCCAGCCACCCTCGATGTAGTGGACGCCGAGGCGGTCGAGTTGCTCGGCTATGCGCAGCTTGTCGTCGACCGTGAGCGAAATGCCCTCCAGCTGCGCCCCGTCGCGCAGCGTCGTGTCATAGATCTCGACGGCAACCGGCAGGCTGCCCGATGATGGGGCAGGGTCAGTCGACATACTCGTTCCACTCCGCGTATTCGGGGCGCCTGCCGCGAACCGCCTCGTAGAAGACCTCCTGGACGGCGCGGGTGATCGGACCGGGGTCGCCGATCTCGCGGTCGTCGACCGACCGGATCGGCACCACCTCGGCGGCGGTGCCCGACAGGAAGGCCTCGTCGGCCGTGTAGAGGTCGCTGCGCAGGATGTTGCCGCGGACGTAGTCATAGCCGAGGTCCTCGGCGATGCGCCGGACGGCGTTCTGCGTGATGCCCTCGAGGGCACCGGCGCTGCTCGGCGGGGTGACGATGGTGCCGTCGATGACCACGAAGATGTTCTCGCCGCTGCACTCGGACACGTGGCCCTGTGGGGAGAGCAGGATCGCCTCGTCGTAGCCCGACTTGAGCGCCTGGACCTTGGCCATCTGCGAGTTGACGTAGTGGCCGCAGCCCTTGGCAGCCGGCGGCATGGCGTTGGGGTCGTGGCGCTGCCACGACGAGATCATCGTGCGTACGCCCTTGGCGATGCCCTCGTCGCCGAGGTAGGAGCCCCACGGCCAGCAGGCGACCGAGACGTCGACCTTGCACGGGATCGGGTTGAGTCCCATCTCGCCGTAGCCGAGGTACGCCAGCGGCCGGATGTAGCAGGACGGTATGCCGTTGACGCGCACGGTGTCGAGGACGGCCGCAACCAGGTCGTCGACCGACCACGGGATGTCGATGTAGAGGATCTTGGCCGAGCGGAACAGGCGCTCGATGTGGGGCGTGAGCCGGAACACAGCCGGCCCGCGATCGGTTTCGTAGGCGCGGATGCCCTCGAACACGCCGTTGCCATAGTGGAGGGTGTGCGTCAGCACGTGGATCGTGGCGTCGTCCCAGTCGACGAGGTCGCCGTTCATCCAGATCTTGTCAACCTTCTCGATCGGCATTGTGTCTGCTCCTGATTTCCTGTCGTGGGTGCGTGTTGTCGTGACCGTGCCTAGACCAGTGTGGCGATGGCGTCGCCGATGGCGACCGTGCCCTCGACCTGGGTAGCCGGATCGGCGCAGGCAGCGGTGATGCGTCGGGCAGCATCCTCCTCGCCCAGGAAGTCGAGCATCATCGCCGCCGAGAGTATGGCTGCGGTCGGGTTGGCGATGCCCTGGCCGGTGATGTCGGGCGCCGAGCCGTGGACCGGCTCGAACATCGATGCTCCGGTGCGTTCCGGGTTGAGGTTCGCTGACGCTGCGAAGCCGATGCCTCCGGAGACGGCACCCCCGAGGTCGGTGAGGATGTCGCCGAAGAGGTTGTCCGTGACTATGACGTCATAGCGCTGCGGACCCTCCACGAAGTGGATACAGGCTGCATCGACGTGGCTGTAGGCGGTCTCGACGTCGGGGTACCCATCGGCCACCTCGTGGAAGGTGCGCTCCCAGAGGTTGCCGGCGAACGTGAGCACGTTCGTCTTGTGGACGAGCGTGAGGTGCCCGCGCCGGGCCCGCGCCAGGTCGAAGGCGTACCGGATGCAGCGTTCGACACCCATCCGGGTGTTGACGGAACCCTGGGTGGCCACCTCGTACGGGGTGCCCCTGCGCAGGAAGCCACCCTCGCCGGCATATGCGCCCTCGGTGTTCTCGCGCACGACGCAGAAGTCGATGTCGTTGTCGGGGAACACGAAGGGGCGGAGGTTGATGTAGAGGTCGAGTTCGAAGCGCATCTTGAGCAGCAGGCCACGCTCGATGAGCCCCGGTGGGACCTCGGGGGTGCCGACCGCGCCCAGGAACAGGGCATCCAGTCCACGCCATTCCTCGATGACCTCGTCGGGCAGGACGGTTCCGTCGCGGAGGTAACGGTCGCCACCGAGGTCGTAGTCGACGGCTTCGAACTCGACCCCTGCCGCAGTGGCGACCTTGAGGCCCTCTGCGACGACCTCGGGTCCGATGCCGTCGCCACCGATGACGCCGATTCGATGTGCCACTGGAGTGCTCCTGGTCCTGCTGTGTCGCTGTGTAGTGGAGAGTAGGTGTGTGCCCGGAACGGAAAAACCGTCCACCTAGGTGGACGGTCGGGGCGCACGCCGGGAGGGCGTGCGCTAGGAAATGAGGATCACGGGGCGGGTAGTACTCACGGGCGGAAGTGTACCAAGACCCTTCGGGGGCCGGTCAATCGGCCCAGCAGCCTCACGACGCCGGACCGTCGCTACGCTCCTGACATGCCTGAACCGCAGCAGTTCTCCCCCGACGCGCACGGCCGCCTCGCCGCCGAACTCGAGGACCTCACCACCCGCGGACGGATCGACATCGCCCGCAAGATCGAAACGGCCCGGGAACTCGGCGACCTCTCCGAGAACGGCGACTACCACGCCGCCAAGGAGGAGCAGGGCAAGATGGAGGGCCGGATCCTGCACCTCGAGGCCCTCCTCCTCGACGCCGTGATCGTCGAAGGCCCCACCGGCGACGGCGAGACCGTCACCACCGGGGTCGTGGTCACCGTGCTCTACGCGGGCGACGACGAGCCCGAGCGCCTGTTGCTCGGATCGATAGAGGAACACCGCGACGACCTGCTGGTGGTATCACCGGGTTCGCCACTTGGCGAAGCACTGCTCGGCGGTGCCCCCGGCGACGAGGTCTCGTTCGAGGCACCCGGGGGAACCCTGAAGGCATCGATCATCTCCATAGAAGTCTGAGGGCCCCGCCGGTCCGGTTCGTCCCACTCCCCGGTACCGACGGGGACTTCTGTAATGCTCAGGCGGTGGACGTAGCGGTCACAGGATCGACAGGACTGATCGGCTCGGCCCTGTGCGCAGCCCTCCGGGCACGCGGTGACCGGGTGGTGTGCATCATGCGGCGGGTCCCGAACGAACCCGACGAGGTTCGCTGGGATCCGACCGGCTCCGAACTCGAACCCGCCGACCTGAAGGGCATCGACGCCGTCGTCCACCTGGCCGGCGCCGGCATCGCAGACCGTCGCTGGACCAGGACCCAACGTGGCCGAATCCGGGAGAGCCGCACCCTCGGGACGACGTTGTTGGCCGGTGCACTGGCCGCAATCCACGAGGACGGTGGGCCATCTGTCCTCGTCAGCGGTTCCGCCATCGGCATCTACGGTGATGCCGGTGACCGACCCCTCGACGAGGACGCTCCCCGGGGCACTGGATTCCTCGCCGATGTCTGCGCCGAATGGGAACAGGCCACAGCGGCTGCAGAGAACGCCGGCATCCGGGTCGCCCACGCCAGGACGGGCGTAGTGCTCTCCACGGAAGGCGGCCTGCTGGCGAAGCAACTTCCCCTCTTCCGGCTCGGCGTCGGTGGCCGCCTCGGTAGCGGCCGCCAGTACCTGAGTTGGATCTCGCTACGGGACGAGGTGGCGGCGCTTCTCTGGCTGCTCGACCGGGAGGTCGAGGGGCCCGTCAACCTGGTCGCACCGGGACCGGTCACGAATGCCGAGTTCGCCCGAACCCTCGGGTGCACACTCGGTCGTCCTGCACGGCTTCCTGTCCCGTCGCTGATGCCGATGCTGTTGTTCGGCCGGGACCTGGTCCGTGAGCTCATGCTGGCCAGCTCCAGGGTCCGACCTCGGGTGCTCGAGGACACGGGCTTCTCATTCGAGGACCCTGAACTCGGTGGCGCCCTGGACCACCTGATCACCGGCCGATAGCCGGGCGGCCTGCTGGATCGACCGGATCTCACCTAGCAGGCGCTACCTGCCCACAGTTGGAGGACGCGGCCCTCGTCGGTGGTGTTGCTCGTGGCCCCGGAGATCGGCCCGGCGAGGCCGACCGGATCGAGGTCGAAGAACCCGGCTGGATCGGCCTGGTCGGTCTGGACGACTGAGAATCCGTCGGGGTAGGCGAGGCGCACGTCGGCGACCGTCGACCCGACCCCGATGCGCTCGAGGGTCCAGAAACCGGAATCGACGGAATCGGCGCCGCTCAGGAACCACCGCCCGAACTCGGCGCCGAACCCGGGCTCGCCCGGCGGTGCCACGGTCGTTGTCGTCTCGGCGCCTTCTGCCGTATCGCCACCTTCTGGAACATCCTCGGCGGGTGGGGCATCGGTCGGGTCCCGGTCGACGAGCACCAGTTCGAGGCTGCCGAAGCCGACCCGTCGGACGGAGGAACCAGCGCAACTCGGGTCCGACACCCAACCGCTGTCCCGATCGGGATCACCGAGCACTGCGGACACGGCGTCGAGGGTGGTATCGACCGGTCCGCCCAACTCCAGGAACGTGGAGTCGTCGCTGGCGGCGAAAAGGAGAAGGCCCTGGCCGGAGATGCTCACGGGGCCAAGCGGTGGCCTCGTGGTGGTGGGTGGTGGCTCGGTCGTGGTCGGCACCTCCGTCGTGGTGGTCGCCTCGGTCGTGGTCGGCACCTCGTCGGCCAAGAAGCGCTGGTACCCGAGCACCGCCAGCACGACGATCAGCAGGAAGACCAGCAGGGGTACCGGTGTCCGTCGTGGTCGATGGCGTACAGGCGCCGGATCCGACGGATCGGGCGGCTTCGATGGTGGCGCGTCGAAAACGGAGCGGGGTCCCACCGACACGACGCTCGGTGCCGACGGCTGTCGCAGGGGTTCAGGCGCTGAGCCCTCGATGTCCTCCCGGGTGACGATCGGCTTCGGACCGGTCGGTGCGTCACCGTGGCGGAGCCACAACAGCGCTCCCAGCACCCCCGTGTGTTCCGGTTCCATCCCCCTGGTTGCCGGAGGGGCATGGCCGCTGAACGCCGACCGGGCCCTTGTCTCGTCGAGGACCCGGATGTCGCCGACGAGGCCCCGACCGGCAGCCGCCTCGTACGTCGCCTCGTCCGGCCCACCGGCTGCACGCACGACGACGACCTGCTCGGGTGCCCCGTCCAGAATCCGGAGACAAGCAGCGTAGGACTGGGCCATGAGGTGGGCGAGGACGGCCTCAGCCGTGAGCGTGCGGCCGGACGCCTCAACGACCCCGTCATCGAGGAGGCGTCCCATCACATCGTCGACGAAGCCATCGGGATCGTCGACGGCCCGGCGGATGGCATCCTCGCCGACGGCAACGTCCCCACGGGTCGAGACGTGGAGCACCATCGGCATGCCTGCCCGGTCTCCGCCGAGGGCGACCAGGTCGATCCGGCCTGCCCGGTCAACGGCGGCGTGGGCCTCGAGCAGACCGAGGTGCAGGGCCAGGATGCTCGGGGCGCTGGGAACGTCGGTCATGGGCCTCGGGCGGGGCGATCGGGAATGGGCGAGCAGTTCTCGCGGGCGACCCTAGAGCCTCGCCGCCCCGTTCGGGTCGACGCCCGCGGGGATCGGATCCACCGGGATGCGGAACAGGACACCTATCCGCGACGCTGATGGAGATCCTCGTGGCATCCTCAACAGTGATGGACCTCCGCCAACTCACCCACCTGCTGGCCGTGGCCGAGCACGGGAGCTTCTCCGCGGCCGCCCGCTCGCTCCACACGGTGCAGTCCAACGTGTCCACACACGTCGCACGACTCGAAAAGGAGTTGGACGCCGTGCTCATCGACCGACGCTCCATGCTCCCCACCGCCGAGGGTGAGGCGGTCATCGAACGGGCACAGCGCATCCGCACCGAACTGCAGGCCCTCGAGGACGACATCTCGTCCATGCGCGAGGAGATAGGAGGAACGGTTCGGATTGGCTGCATCGGAACCACCGCCCGCTGGATGGCCACGCCCCTGCTTGAGCGACTGGGAGCCCGATACCCGGGCCTCCACCCGATCCTCGTCGATGCGACCTCGAACTCGCTGTACCCCCTCCTCCGCTCCGGTGAGGTCGACTTCGCCATCCTCAACGGCCCGGTCCTGGACCCCGACTTCGTCATGGAGCCGCTCTTCGACGAGGAGTTGATCGTGGTCACGACCAAGGACCATGCACTGGCCGACCACCAGACGGTGACCATCGAGGAACTCGCCGAACACGAGGTGATGCTCACACCGACCGGCACCACGTTCCGCGACACGCTCGACGCCGAACTCGCCGCCGCAGGCATCCGCCTCCGGCCGAAGGTGGAGATCGACAGCCTCCACCTCCTCACCTCGCTCGCCTATCAGGGATACGCCCCCGCCCTGCTCCCGGCCAGCGCGGCGTCCGGCTTCCCCGCCGGCGACTGGGCGATCGTCCGCATCGAAGGGCTCGACCGGCGCACGGTGGTGCTGGCCCACAATCGACGCACCACGCCATCGCTCCCCGTGCAGGCAACACGCGACCAACTGCGCGAGATCATCCGTGACATGGGACCCCATCAGCCCGGAATCCATGTCACGATGACCGATGACCCGACCCCCCATCCCGGAGGGAAAAAGTGACCGCAGTCAATGCCCCGAGGACGCCCCTGGACCTGCGGGCCCGCACGGGAGGCACCGTCGCCTTCCGCCTCGATGAACTTGGCGGCCGCCGGGTGATGGTGGTCGAGGTCAGTGGGGAGAACCGCGGCGCCCTGCGTTCCGAGGACGGCGAGAACCTGGCGGTCGCCGCCCGAACGGCACGCCAGCTTCGTGTCCCGCTGGTCTGCTTCGTGGCGTCGAGCGGGGCCGACCTGTCCGAGGGCGTGGCCGCCATCCACGGGTGGGGCACTGCCGCCCGCGAGTTCGTAGCCTGCTCGGGCGTCATCCCGATGGTCTTCTGCGTGGACGGGCTCGCCGTGTCCGGCCCGGCGCTCCTCCTCGGCCTCGCCGACCTGGTGGTGATGGTCGAAGAGACCTACGCCTTCGTGAGCGGCCCGCAAATGGTCCAGCGGTTCACTGGCGAGGAGTTGAGCAACGAGGGCCTCGGCGGAGCTTCGATGCACACGCGCACGTCTGGTGTCGCCCACTTCACCGTCACCGACCGTGACGAGGCCGTCGAGCTGGTCACCGAACTCCTCAACTTCCTTCCCGACCATGCAGACTCGCTCCCCGCACCGGTTCCATGCGTCGATCCCGTCAACCGCCCGACCCCCGAGGCCGGCGACCTCCTCCCCGACACCGCCACGGGCAGCTACGACGTCCGGCACGTGATCGAGTGCATCGTTGACGATGGGCACCTGCTCGAGCCCCGGGCCGCATTCGCCACGAACCTGGTCACCGCCTTCGCGACGATCGGTGGCCGGCCCGTCGGCATCGTCGCCAACCAACCCCAGTCGGTGGCCGGCACCCTCGACATCCCCTCCTCCCAGAAGGGAGGCCGATTCGTGGCCTTCTGCGACGCTTTCAACCTGCCCCTCATCACCTTCGTCGACACCTCGGGCTTCTACCCCGGCAAGGACCTCGAGTGGCGGGGCATGATCCGCTACGGGGCCCAGATGGCGTTCGCCTACGCCCGGGCCACCGTGCCGAGGGTCTGCGTCATCCTGCGCAAGTCGTACGGCGGGGCGTACATCGTCATGGACTCCCGGTACATCGGCAACGACCTGATGCTCGCCTGGCCGTCCGCCGAGATCGCAGTCATGGGCGCCAAGGGGGCCATCGAGATCCTCCACCGGGAGGCCTCCGAAGAGGAGCGGGTGGCGCTCGTGGCGGCCTACGAAGAGCGATTCCTCAACCCCTACGTCGCCGCGGAGCGCGGGTCGGTCGACAAGGTGATCGAGCCCGCCGACACCCGGGCCGCACTGGTCGCCGCACTCGATGCGCTGATCGGCAAGCGCGAGCGCCTCCCGCGACGGCGCCACGACAACACGCCGCTCTGACAACCCCGGATCATCCCGGCTCCGGCGGGGTTCGAAGCGGCTCAAATCGGGTGGATTGAGGGTGGCCGTGAAAAATTCCTGTTTTTCGACCGTAGCCCGACTGTTCCCGACCCATCGACGTCCGATAGGGTCGAAAAGTCAAGGAAGACGCCCATTCCGTCCCTGTCTGACCAGAGGCCGCCAGTTGTGAAAGAGAGCATCACCCTCACCGACAACCGGACCGGTGCAAGCGTCGATATCCCGATCATCGACGGCACAGTCGACTCCGGGGAGTGGACCAACCTGCTCCCCGGCGTGTACTTCCACGACCCCTCCTTCGGCACCACCTCCGGCGCAGCCAGCGCCATCTGCGAACTCGACGGCGAGGCCGGCTACCTGCGCTACCGCGGCCACCCGATCGAACAACTAGCCGAGCAGGCCAACTTCCTGGAGGTCGCCCACCTGCTGCTGTTCGGAGAGCTCCCCACCCGGCCCCAACTCGACGCCTTCGCAGACGAGATCGCCGAATCGGCATCGATCCACGAGAACTTCCACAAGCGGATCCTGGAAGGCTTCCGGGACGACGCCCACGCAATGGGAGTCCTGGCCTCGAGCGTCGCAGCACTGTCCACCTTCTACCCGGAGGGCAAGGACGTCGGGGATCCAGCCGTCCGCCGCACCCAGATGATCCGCCTCATCGCCAAGATGCCGACGCTCGCAGCAAGCGCCTACCGTCGCCTCGTCGGCACCCCGTATGTCCAGCCCGACCCGGACCTCGACTACACCACGAACTTCCTGACCATGATGTTCCGGCCGGTCGAAGGCGGCTACGAGGTCGACCCGGTCCTGAGCAGGGCCCTCGACCTGCTGTTCCTGCTCCACGCCGACCACAGCCAGAACTGCTCGACCACGACCGCCCGCACGGTCGGCAGCTCGCACGCCGACCCATATGTCTCGGTCTCGGCGGCATGCTGCGCCCTCTACGGCCCCCGTCACGGTGGCGCCAACGAAGCCGTCCTGCGGATGCTCGAGGAGATCGTCTCCTACGACCAGGTCGATGACTTCGTCGCCAGGGTCAAGGCCGGCGAACGACGGCTCATGGGCTTCGGCCACCGCGTCTACAAGAACTACGACCCGCGGGCCCAGATCCTCAAGGACACCGCCCACCGGGTGTTCGAGGTGACGGGCAAGAACCCGCTACTCGACGTGGCCCTCAAGCTCGAAGAGGTGGCTCTGGCCGACGACTACTTCGTCAGCCGCAAGCTCTACCCGAACGTCGACTTCTATTCGGGTCTCATCTACCAGTCGATGGGCTTCCCGGTCGACATGTTCACAGTGCTGTTCGCCATAGGTCGCGTCCCTGGATGGCTGGCCCACTGGGACGAGATGCTCACCCAGAACTCGCGTATCGCCCGCCCCCGCCAGCTCTACACGGGCGAGGCCACCCGCGACGTCGTCCCGATCGACCAGCGCTGAAGCCCTGCCGGCTCAGCCGGCCCGCACGTCGAGGGCGATCTTCCCGACGTTGGCATTGCCCTCCATGTGGAGGTGTGCAGCAGCGATCTCGGCCAGGTCGAAGCGTCGATCCACGACCACGCTCAGCGTCCCGTCCTCGAAGCGGGGAACGATCTCGTCGGCAAAGGCCCGACTGAGCGCCACCTTCTCGTCGAGCGAGCGGGCCCTCAGCACGGTCCCCACGATCGTCGCCCGCTTCGGCAGCAACTTGCCGAGCCCGAACGTGGCCCTGCCGCCGCCCATGGCCCCGACCTGCACGATCGTGCCTCCCACGGCCAGGGCATCGACGTTCCGGTCCAGGTAGTCGCCGCCCACCACGTCGAGGACCACGTCGACCCCCCGACCACCGGTGTGGTCGTCCACGGCGGCCAGCCAGTCGTCGGACGTGTAGTCGACTGCGAGCGAGGCCCCGAGATCGGCGCAGGCGGCGCACTTGGCCCCCGATGCCGTCACTACGACCTCGGCGCCCATCGACCGGCAGAGTTGTATGGCGGCGGTGCCCACCCCTGAGGCGCCGGCATGGACGAGGGCCGTCCCTCCCGGCTGGAGACCCCCCTGGAACACCAGGGCGTCCCAGGCGGTGATGAACACCTCGGGCAGGGCGCCGGCGGTCGCCAGGGGCATCCCGGCGGGTACGCCCATGGCCTGATCGGCATGGACGACGGCCTGTTCTGCATGCGCTGCGCCGCTGGTGATCGACATGACCTCGTCACCGACCGACCACCGGCCGACCGCCCCTCCCACGGCGACGACCCGTCCGGCGAACTCGAGGCCCGGAACCTCGTGCTCCATGGGTGGCCCCGGGTAGAGGCCCTGGCGCTGGAGCAGGTCTGCACGGTTCAGGGCGCTGGCGACCACGTCGACGAGCACCTCCCCGGGCCCGGGATCCGGCGCCGGCACCTCGCGGATCGCCAACACCTCCGGTCCGCCGTACGACTCGATCACCACGGCACGCATGGAGAAATCATGCCCCAGGCGGGAACCGGGACCGTTGTCCGCATCGTCGGAACCCGTGGACCCCTACGTTGGAGACCCTGATGCGCCACCTGGCCCTATCCGTCCTGTTGCTCGCCACCACCTGCTCCTCGTCCGGCGCGACCGGTGGGATCGATCCGTTGATCGACGTCGAGTGGCGTGTCGTCGGCCTCACCGGCGTCGATGCTGTCGAACCCGACCGTCCGCACGAGGCGTCGGTGACTTTTCGCAGCGATGGCCGGATCACGGGAAACGCCGGCTGCAACGGCTTCTTCGGCGACCTGGACATCGGCGACGACCTCGTCGACATCGGCCCGATCGGTATCACCGAAATGGCCTGCGCCGACCGTGCCGACTGGTTCGCCCTGTTCGAGGTCCTGAGCGGTGAAGTCTCAGTTGTCGTCGAGGGCTCGACGGCCACGCTGACCTCTGCCCGTGGGGGAACCATCACCGTCGAATACGTCCAACCGGATCCTCCACGCGAGGCGTCGGGTGATCCGGACCAGCCGGTCTCCACCGCAAACGGCGGCTGACCGTCCTCAGCGACCCCTCTTCAGGTCGGAGTACGGGACATCCTTGTCGACCCGGGGCTCAGGCGGCAGGCCCAGCACCCGCTCCCCCACGATGTTGCGCTGGACCTCGTCGGTACCGCCGCGGATCGACATCGACGGTGCGGTCAGGAAGGCCAGGTGGCCCGACGACCCGTCGAGCATCCCGGCCGCCCCGGAGAGGTCCTTGACCAGGTAGGCCCTGGCCTTGAAGGCGGCGACGCTGCGCAACTTGGTCCCGGATCCCTCCGGGCCGGGGCGGCCGCCCAGCGCCGCAGCCGCCGCACGGACGGTGGTGAGCCTGTTGACCCGGCCGAGGACGAATGCCCGCATGGCGCTATCACGCGCCACGGGGTCGTCGAGACGACCGGAGTCGGCCAATGTGGCCAGCCACCCGGGGAGCGCTCCTTCTTCTCCGTCGGAACCCCCGAAGACCCGGCCTCCGAGCGACTCCCGTTCGTGGGCGAGCGTCTCGATCGTGATGCCCCATCCCCCTCCGAGGTCGCCGATCCGGTGGGCGTCGGGTACCCGGACCTCCGACACGAACACCTCGGTGAAGTGCCGGTCGCCGTTCACCTGCACCAGCGGCCGGACCTCGATCCCGGGATCGTGCATGTCGACGGCGAACATCGTGAGCCCGCGGTGCTTGGGTTGCCCGGGGTCGGTGCGGGTGAGGCACATGCCCCACTTCGAATAGGCACCCCTGGAAGTCCAGACCTTGGATCCCGTGAGGATCCACTCATCGCCGTCACGCACCGCTTTCGTACCGGCGTTGGCGAGGTCGGAGCCGGCGTCGGGCTCGCTGAACATCTG
>DCXR01000078.1:281-17232 GCA_002329075.1 Candidatus Neomicrothrix sp. UBA2131 | reverse complement strand
TCGGAGGTACCTCGATCCCGGAGGACCGGACCCACGAGGCTGAGCCCCACGCCGTAGGGGTACAGGTCGGCCGACTCGTATTCGCCCAGCGCAGCGGAGATACGCCTGGCCTCGTCGTCGGTGGCGCCGCGGCCACCGTGTTCGACCGACCAGGTGGGCACCATCCAACCGCCCTCCACGAGCGCCTCCAGGTACCGGAGGCCGACATCGAGGTCGTCGCTGCCGGCACCGAGCACGGTTCCGGGAGCATCGGCATCTCGTCGATCCAGGATCGACGAGAGCGCCTCGTGGATCTGATCGTCGGTGAGCGCCATGGCCGCATTGTGGCCCCTGGCGGGCCGGTTCCGACAACCCACCCCGACTCGGCCATGATGTCGCCATGCACGACCTCCTGGCAACTGCCTCAGCGGTAGCCGACGGCGTACTGGAGTTGCGACGCGACCTGCACCAGCACCCCGAACTCGGCCTCGACAACCCCGCAACCCAGCAGCGAATCCTCGACGCCCTCGACGGCCTCCCGCTCGAGATCCGCACGGGCATCGGCCTCACCTCGGTTGTCGCCGACCTGGATGGGGCATCGGACGGACCCACGATCCTGCTGCGTGCCGACACCGACGCCCTTCCGATGTCCGAGGACAGCGGCGAACCATTCTGCTCGCAGGTCGATGGGCGCGCCCACGCCTGCGGCCACGACGCCCACACGGCGATGCTCGTCGGCGCTGCACGACTGCTGGCGGATCGACGCTCCGACATCCACGGACGGGTGCGATTCATGTTCCAGCCGGGCGAGGAAGGAAAGGGCGGCGCGGGCGTCATGCTCGACGAAGGCGTCCTCGACGGTGTCGACCGGGCCTTCGCCATCCACATCACCCCGAACCTCCCGGTGGGGTGGGCGGCCTGTCGCCCCGGCCCCCTGATGGCCTCGACCGACGAGATGCACGTGACGGTCAGGGGCCGCGGCGGCCACGCCTCGATGCCCTACCTCTGCACCGACCCGGTACCGGCGATGGCCACCATGATCACGACGATCCAGACGGCAGTGACCCGCGAGATCGACCCCTTCGATCCGGCGCTCGTCACCGTGGCACACGTCGAAGCCGGCACGACCACCAACGTGATCCCCGAAACTGCCTTCTTCGAGGGCACCATCCGTTGCGTGTCCGAGCAGACCCGTCGACGGATACGCGAGGCGGTCGAACGGGTCTGCACGCAGGTCGCCGCCGCACACGACTGCACCGCCGAGGTGGACCTTGTCGAGGGCTATCCGGTCACGGTGAACGATGCCGGCGAGGCCGCCCGGTTCGCCGGGATCTGCGAGGCCACCCTCGGAGCGCAGTCGTTCGTGCCGCTCCCGTCGCCGGTCATGGGCGGCGAAGACTTCTCGATGCTGCTCCAACGGGTACCCGGCGCCATGGCGCTGCTGGGCGTGTGCCCGGCCGACATCGCCGACGCACGCGAGGCGCCACCGTGCCACTCGAACCGCATGCGCATCGACGAGGCCGGCCTGCGCCACGGCATCGCCCTCCACGCCGCCATGGCGCTCGACCGCTAGCGGACCGGCATGGGATCTCCCGTCGAAGACTTCGCCACCCTGATGAAGCTCGAACCACACGGATCGGACGTCTTCGTCGGCCTCAGCCCCGACTACTCGTGGGGACGCGTCTACGGCGGCCAGGTGATCGCCCAGGGACTCCGGGCGGCGATGGCAACCGTGGACCCCGACCACCTGGTCCACTCGGTCCACGCCTACTTCATCCGTGGAGGCAACAGCGACGAGCCGATCCGGTTCGAGGTCGACCGGATCCGCAACGGCCGCTCGTTCATCACCCGCCGGGTGGTCGCCCGCCAGTCCGAAGGCGCCATCCTCAACCTCTCCTGTTCCTTCCAGGTCGTCGAGGACCAGATCGACGTCCAGGAGTCGTCGCTGCCCACCGACGTCGGCAAGCCCGGCTCGGGCACGAACGAGGACTGGGGCCTGCTCGCCCGACGCGTAGTCCACAGGGGTGACCGCCGGGCTTCCAGCTGGATGAAGGTTGCCGGGCCGCTCGGCGACGATCCGATCCTCCATGCGTGCGCCGTGGCCTATGCATCCGACGATCTCGCCACGACCGCGGTCGGCACCTCGCATCCGCGCATCGCCGAGGTGGCCCTCGGCAACAGCACCTTCGGCGACATCTTCATCGGCGCCAGCCTCGATCACTCCATCTGGTTCCACCGTTCGGCACCCGCCGACGAGTGGCAACTGCACGAGTTCCGCTCACACGGCCTCACCGGGGGCCGGGGCCTGACGATCGGCGAGATCTTCGCCTCCGACGGCACCCACGTAGCGACCGTCGCCCAGGACGTCCTGATCAGGGAACGCACCCGTTGACCACGGTGCTCGTCCACCTCGATTTCGACTTCCTCGGTACGGACCGGATGGCCGATCACTTCCCCGGCGTGCGGTTCGTCCACGTCGATCCCGACGGTCCGGTGGATCCCGACCTGCACGGCGAGGTGATGGTGACCCGGGGAACGGACTCGGCCAACTTCGCCGAAGTACTCGAGCGGGGTGTCCGTTGGGTGCACTGCACCGGCCATGGCGTAGACGAGGTACCGCTCGACGTGGTCGGAGACAGGACCCTGACGTGCGCCAGGGGGGCAACCGCCGTGCCCATCGCCGAATGGGTGGTGGCGATGCTGCTCACCGCTGCCAAGCGACTCCCGGGGAGTTGGGTCGACGAGCCGCCGAGGCACTGGTTCCTCGCCCGCCTCGACACGATCGAGGACGCGACCATCGCACTGGTCGGCTACGGGTCCATCAACCGGGCGGTAGCCGCCCGCCTGGCCCCGTTCGGCTGCCGAATCCTCGCTGTGCGCCGGTCGGATGCCCCGATCGACGACCCCGGTGTCGAGGTCGTGGGCGACGTCGCAACCGCTGTCGCCGAGGCCGACCACGTGGTGATCGGCGTCCCGTCCACGACCGAGACCGAAAACCTCGTGGACGCCGACCTCCTGGCCGCCTGCCGGACCGGCACCCACCTCGTCAACATCGCACGTGGACCGGTGGTCGACCAGAGTGCCCTCCGTTCGGCACTCGACTCGGGACAGGTCGGCCTGGCCTCACTCGACGTGTGCGATCCGGAGCCCCTGCCTGAGGGACACTGGCTCTACACCCATCCGGGGGTGCGGTTGAGCCCCCACATCTCCTGGTGCAGCCCGACCTCGCTCGAGCAGATGGGCGCCAACTTCGCCGCCAACCTCGAGCGCTGGTTGGAAGGCCGGCCCCTCAACGACATTGTCGACCACGACACCGGCTACTG
The DNA here is from genome assembly GCA_002329075.1 of Candidatus Neomicrothrix sp. UBA2131. GTDB lineage: Bacteria > Actinomycetota > Acidimicrobiia > Acidimicrobiales > MedAcidi-G1 > S20-B6. Next base: position 13,930 of record DCXR01000078.1, on the reverse strand, counting down.
AGGTGGTCCGGGGCTAGGTTCGCCATTCAGACGACCCGGGAACAACCACCATGCCGCTGAGCCAACGTTTCCTCGACCTACAGCGCCGGGTGCGCAACTGGGGGCGATGGGGCGACGACGACGAACTCGGCACGCTCAACCTGATCACGCCCGACGTGGTACTGGCCGCCCGGGACTGCATCCGAACGGGCCGCATGTTCCCGTTGGCCGTTCCACTTCAAAGCGACGGGATCCAGGTCGGGTTCATACCGGGACGCGACAATCCGACCCGGACCATGCTGATGGTCGACCAGGGCATGGACCCCGAGGGCGACCCGGACCTGTTCCACACCAGCGACGACGCCGTCCAGTTCGGCCTCCAGGCGGGAACCCACTGGGACGGACTCTGTCACGTCTCCTACTCGGGCCGGGTCTACAACGGCTTCGACGCCTCCACGATCACGGCCGAGGACGGCGCCACCCGGAACGGCATCGAGAAGGTCGGTTCGCTGTGTTCCCGTGGGGTACTGCTCGACGTGGCCCGGTCCAAGGGGGTCGACCTGCTCGACTGCCCCTACGCCATCACCGCCGAGGACCTGGACGAGGCGGCTGCCATGGGCGGTGTCGAGGTCAGGGCCGGCGACATCGTCCTGGTCCGCACGGGCCGCATGGGCATCTACCACGAGTCGGGCGGCATGGCCTACTGCCTGGGCCCCGGCCAGGACGGCTCCAACGCCGGACTCTCGTTGTCGACCGTGCCGTGGTTCCACGAACGGGACGTCGCCGCCGTAGCCAACGACACGCTCACGTTCGAGGTGTACCCGTCCGAAGACGTCAACCTTGCGGTCCACATGCTCCACGTCGTGGACATGGGTCTCACCCAGGGCCAGAACTGGGACCTCGAAGCGCTGTCCGCGGACTGTGCAGGTGACGGGATCTACGAGTTCTTCCTCGCCGCCACCCCTGAGCCGTTCGTCGGGAGCGTCGGTTCACCGGTGGCTCCGGTCGCCATCAAGTAGGCGCAGCCGCGGCGGCGGATCCGCGGTGACACGGGGCACCGGTGAAGGCCGCCACCCGGCAGGGGCAGGTTCCTTGGACGCCCTCACGCCCGAGGCAGCAACCGACCGACGCTGAGAACCACATGCCCACGAACGCTGCCACCACGCCCCTCGCAGACCTCGGGTTCGTCGACCTCTCGCAGTCCGAGTTGCTTGCCGTCCAACGCCTCATGACCCCCGTCCGGGTCCGAGCCGGTCGCAACCTCACCAACGAATGTGAGACGGGACGCGAGTTCATGATCAGCGCCATCCACCGCCTGCACTCCGTGGACCACGGCCCGGCGGACTGACACCCCGGGGGTCAGCCCCCGGCAAAGTCCTCCAGGGCTCCGGAACTGGCCGGTGACCCCAGCAGCCGCCCGAACGCCGCCCCCTCCCGGGCACGGGCGTCGGCCAGTCCGGCCAGTAGCGGCTCGACTATGAGGCGCTTGCCCTCGACCAGCGACTCGAGGGCGAACCCGGCGAGATGGCCGGCGTGATCGAGCGCCACGTCGAGCAACTCCCCCGGTTCGCACACCTTCCAGGCCAGGCCCACCTCACAGCATCGTTCGGCGTCGATCCATTCGCTCGAGAGCAGCAGCCAGGACGCCTCCTGACGACCCATCATGCGGGGGAACAGGAACGACGACCCCGCCTCCGGTGCGACACCGAGACTGGTGAACGGGCACCTGAGACGCGCCTCCGATGACATGAACACGAGGTCGGCGTAGCCGAGCATCGTCGCCCCGAGCCCGACCCCGAGGCCGTTGACGGCACAGACCAACGGCTTCGAAAAGTTCGTCAGGGCCTCTATGAACCCGACGAAGCCGTGCCGACCCGGCGTGAAGCCGTCCGGATCCGTGGTGCGCTGGCGCAGTTCTCCGAGGTCCTGGCCTGCGCAGAAGGCCCGTCCCCTGCCCGTCAGCACGACGACCGAGATTCCGGGGTCGCCGTCGGCATCCAGCAGTGCATCGGTGGCGGCGTCGTAGAGGTCCTCGCCGAAGGCGTTGAGGGCCTCCGGCCGGTCGAAGGTGATCAGTCGGACCCGGTCATGGTCCTCGGCCGCAAGCATCCCCGGAGCATGCCCGCCACCTGTTCCAGATGCCAATCCCCTTCCCCGCTACCGTGGCTGGATGCGCCGCCGCTGCACCCTGTACAGCGATCGGGTGCCGGCGCCCGAAGAGTTCCCGGGATCCGGACCGGTGAGCGTGGACGAGGTGCTCCCGGACCAGGCACTGCTCGGCATCCGCGGCGGCCCCGTACAGGCGCCCGGCTGGGCGGCCATCGCCTGGACAGACCCCGACGACCCGTCCCCCGGCGGCGATCGATCCTGGCTGGTCGACACGTTCGTCGCCTGGAGCGGGGTGGGACCGCCCGCAGTGAAGCAGGTCTCGCTCGTCGTACGACTCGAAGGACTCGACGCCGACTTGTTCGCCAGCCGCTACCGAAACCACGCCACGATCGCCGAGGCCCACCACGGAATGGACCGGTATGTGCAGAACTCCGTTGCCGAAGGACCGCCCGGGCTGGACGCCGTCTCAGAGCTCTGCTTCGCCTCGGAGCAGTCCTGGATCGACGACTTCTACCTTCTGGCGGACTCAGCCGGAGTCTTGCGCGAAGACGTGCGGGCTTTCATCGACCTCCGGGCGACGGCGTCGGCGCTCGTCGCCGAGCACGTGATCCGGCCCTGCACCGGTGATGACGCTGCGCGGGTCGTCGGGTAGAACACGTCCCATGGCCGACCGCCCGCGGATCATCCTCGACTGCGATCCCGGCGTCGACGACGCCATCGCCATCATCACGGCTGCCCGCTGGACCGATCTGGTCGCAATGACCACGGTCTCGGGAAACGTCGACCTGGACAAGACCACCGCCAATGCGCTCCGGATACGCGACCTCATGGGCCTCGACGTGCCCGTTCACCGCGGTGCTGCCCGACCGTTCGCCGGCGAGCCGTTCCATGCCAGGTACGTGCACGGCATGAGCGGCCTCGGCGACATCGACCTTCCGCCCCCGAGCGTGTCTCCTGACTCCGATGACGCCGTCGAGGTCATTGTGGAGACGACCCGGAAGGAGGAGGGGCTCCACCTCGTTCCCATCGGGCCGCTCACCAACATCGCCCTCGCTCTTCGTGCGGACCCGGGAATCGCCCAACGGGTGGCCTCGATCACGATCATGGGAGGTGGCGCAAGCGGCGGCAACGTGACCGCCGCCGCCGAGTTCAACATCTACGTCGACCCGGAAGCAGCCGACGAGGTCTTCCGGGCCGGTGCGCCGCTCACCATGGTCGGCCTGAACCTCACCCACCAGGTTCGGATGGACGCCGGCCACGCCGATGCCTGTCGCGGCTTCGGCCACAGGGTGGGCGACATCGCAGCGCAGTTGATCGACCACAACGTCGACGTCCATGCGCTCGGCGGGCTTCCTGGTAGCGGGGCGATGCACGACCCGTGTGCCGTGCTGGCGGTCTCCCATCCCGAGGTGATCCGCTCGGAGCACCGACACGTGGTCGTCGAGGTCGAAGGCAGGTACACCCGCGGCCAGACACTGGTCGACGAGCGCGGCCGGATGTCCCGTGACCCGAACTGCCGGGTCGCCTACGAGGCCGATGCCGACCGTGCGCTTGAACTCATCCTCCAGGCAGTCCGCGAGGCGCCGAACGCCTGAGAGCCGTTCAGCGGGGTCGGTGGATGGTGGCCACCCAGCCGCCGGCGGTCGGAACCGTGGCGAGCACGACGGTGCCCTCGAGCAGCAGGCGCACCACCGCTCCGGCGTCGATGCGGTCCGGGTGGACCTCCCACACGAAGCCACGCTTGGGATGATTCTGTCGGGCGGTCCAGTCGGTGGGCGGGGCGACCCCTGCAGCGACCAGGTGCTCGACGGCGTCCCTGCCGGCACCGTGGGACAGGCCCACCGAGGCGGGATCGCGGCCTGAACCGGGCACGAACGTCCCGACGGGGACCTTCGGGCCACGGGCGGTGAACCAGGTGAACATCCCGGGGGGTTCGACGCGATCCTCGTCGTCGACTGCCGGTTCGACGTTCATCCAGCCTTCGGCCTTCGTGGCAAGCACGGCGACCGCCTCGACGAGGGGTCCGTGGTCGTCGTCTATGTGCAGGATCTCGATCTCGTGGCGGGCCACGGGGCGACGCTATCCCCGGCCGGTGTGCGCCTACGCGGTGCCGGTACGTTGACGCCGTGCCTTCCCCTGCCGCCGACAGGCCCCTTCGAATCACCGCACTGGTAAAGCAGATCCCCAAGTTCGAGGAGATGCGCCTGGGCGACGACGGACGCCTGGTGCGCAGCGGCGTCGAACTCCACATGAACGACTACTGCCGGCGCGCCGTGCGCGCCGGCTGCAACCTGGCCGAGGCCTCGGGAGGCACCTGCACGGCGATCACCCTCGGGCCGCCCGGGGCCCACACCGTGTTACGCGAGGCGATCCTGTGCGGCTGCGCTGCCGGCCTGCACGTGTCCGACCCGGCGTTCGCCGGGAGCGACACGTTGGCCACGGCCCGGGCACTGGCCGGCGCCCTCGAGGTCCACGGCCCCTGGGACCTGGTGCTCTGCGGTCGCAACTCGGTCGATGCGGACACCGGCCAGGTGCCCGCCCAGGTGGCGGAACTTCTGGGCCTGCCCTTCCTGTCGGGCGTCCGGGAACTGGACCTCGTCGACGGGACCGTGCACGTGCTCCTCGAACACGACGACGAGTGGGTGCGCGCCGAGGTGGCCCTGCCGGCGGTGCTGTCGTGCGCCGAGCGACTGTGCGACCCATGCAAGGTCAAGGAACCCGAGGCGTGGGCCACCGTCGATGCCCGACTGCTCACGACGATCACGGCCACCGAGATCGGGCCGGGCCCTTGGGGGCAGGCGGGCAGTCCGACCTCGGTGGGCGAGGTCCGGGTCCTGGAGGTACCCCGCACCGGAGAGCGTCTCGAGGGTGCCGGAACCGAACAGGTCGACCGGGTCGTCGAGGTGCTGCGGGACCGTGGCGCACTCGTCGCTGACGACCGTCCACCTGGTCGTGTCCCCGAACCCTCAGCGGGCGGCCCCGAGGTCGTCGTGCTGGTCGAGCCCGACCGTGAACGGGTGACGGCCGAACTCCTCGGCTCCGCCGCTGGGCTGGGCAGCCGGGTGACCGCCATCGGGATCGGTGCCACAGGCGAACTGTCGGAACGGGGCGCCGACCGGGTGCTGGGCGTGGACGGGACTCCCCACGAGGACGACTTGGCGGCCCTGCTCGCCGACCACCTGGCCGTCGACCCGCCCTGGGCGCTGCTCGCCCCCGGCACCGCCTGGGGTCGACACGTCACCTCACGTCTGGCGGTCCGCCTAGGCGCCGGCCTCATCGGCGACGCCGTCGGCATCGAGCGACGCGACGACCGACTGGTGGCCCTCAAGCCCGCCTTCGGCGGACGCCTCGTCGCCGAGATCACCTGCTCGTCACCGATCCAGATGGCGACGGTGCGACCCGGCGTCCTTCCGCTCCCGGAGCCACGTGGGCCCCGCCGGATCGAGGTCGAACACCTCCACAGCGACGTCCGAGGCCAGGTCCGTGTGCTCGAGCGCTGGCGGGACGACGACGCCGACCTGCTCGCCAATGCCGATGTCGTGGTCGGCGTCGGGGTGGGCGTGGACCCCGAAGACCTCCCGCTCGTGCGGCAGTGCGCCGAGGACCTCGGTGCCGAACTGTGCGCCACCCGTAAGGTCACCGACGCGGGTTGGATGCCGAGGGCCCGACAGGTCGGCATCACCGGCCACTCGATCGCGCCGCGCCTCTACATCGCGATCGGCATCTCGGGTCGATTCAACCACACGATCGGCGTCCGCCAGGCAGGGACGATCGTGGGCGTCAACACCGACCCCGACTGCGAGTTCTGGGAGGGTTGCGACATCGGCCTCGTGGCCGACTGGCGCGAGGCGCTCCCCGCCCTGGTCGAGCGCCTGGCCTGACCGGCCAGGGCATCGGCGTCGACCCATTCGAGTCGGAAGGCGGTGGGGCGCGGTCCGCCGGGACCTCAACGGCCCTTGCACTGTGCCTCTTTACGGTCCGCCAACCAGCCTCAGGTTCGTTCGCCGATCTCGAATCTGGTCAGGGCCCGGGTACCACCGGCACAGGCTGCGGCGAGGACGACCATGGTGCCGATGATCGCGGTGGTGACACCGAGGTGGGGGTCGTAGAAGGAGCCATTGTCGTTGATGGAGATGATGGCGTCACTCCATCCATAGGCGTACTCACGGATGGAGACCCAGCGCAGGGAGTCGAAAATACGGGTGGCGAACGTCTCCCAGACGAAGACGTAGATGAGGCCGAAGATCAGGGCTCGACTGGTGACGGCGCTGAGGGCGACGAAGGCCGCGCAGTACAGGACAGACGCGACCAGGGCACCGAGCCCGAGCCCGGCCATGAGGCCGTCAGCGGTGGGGCTCTCGTGGACGATCCAGGTGGTGGCCATGGTGACCGGCACGACCAAAAGGGCTGCAGCCACCGAGGCGACTCCGACCTTGATGGCGACGATGCGCCATCGTTCGATCGGTTTGGTGAGCAGGAAGACGGCAGTGCCATCCTCTATCTCGGCACCCAGTGAGGCGGTTCCGAATACAAGGGCCACCAGGGGAAGCAACAGGGTGAAGATCATTACGCTGACCAAGCCGAGTGCGACCTCCTCGGTGGCATCCCCTGAGCCTGCTTCTTCGGAGAACCGGTAGATCACTGCAATCAGGATCGGGAGCGCGAGCAACAGTCCGATCACCAGGGTGCGGCGCCTTCCCAGAAGTTGGCGTGCGGTGAGCGAGATCAGGACGCTGTTCATCGGGCCACCAGGTAGGCGAAGACGTTCTCGAGGGAATCATCTGCGGGTTGAAGTTCATGGAGCGCAACGCCACTTGATTGGACGAGGGGTGCGATGGTTTCGGTGAAGGCACCGAAGTCGGTCGTCTGGACTTCCATGGCGTCGCTGTCAAACGAAACAAGAGCCACATGGGGCCGATCAACCAGTGCGGCGGCAAGGGCGCGATTGTCACTGGACCTGATGGTGAAGGCATGGGGCCGGCTGGTCATGAGGCGACGGATCTGACGGAAGTTGCCGGCAGCGCCCAGGCGGCCACCGATGACGACGAGGACGTCTTCGGCGAGGTCTTCGACATCTTCGAGGATGTGGGAGGAGAAGACGATGGTTCGGCCAGAGTCCCCCAGTTCCTTGAGCATCGTGTTCATCTGGAGCCGCTGACGGGGATCAGTACCGTTGAACGGTTCGTCGAGGATCAGGATGTCGGGATCGTGGACGAGAGCGGCGGCGATCTTGGCTCGTTGACGCATGCCCTTCGAGTAGCCGCTCATCTTGCGATGCATGGCGTCGCCGAGCTCAACCATGTCGATCGCCGCCTGGGCTGCAACTTCAGGTTGGGGAAGCTGGTGGAGCCGGGCGCTGGCCAGGGCGTACTCCCAGGCCGAAAGGAACGGGTAGGTGACCTCGCGTTCGGGAACGAGACCGATGTTGCTGTACATGGTGGCGTTCTTCCAGGATGGCTCGCCATTCACCAGGACCTCGCCCGAGGAAGGCTCGAGAAGGCCCGCCATCATGTGCAGCAGTGTCGACTTGCCGGCACCGTTGGGGCCGAGCAGGCCCGTGATCCCGGGCTCGAGTTCGAACGAGATGTCGTTGACGGCCACCAGGTCTCCGTACCAACGAGATGCCGATCGTACCGAGATCGCTGCATGCGGTTCCGGCGATGGCGGAGCAGCAGCGGAGTTCACAGCGTGACCTTGCGATAGCGGCGGATGGCAAAGAACAGCGCAACGGCGGTCTGAGCGACCAGCGCCACGATCCACGTCCAGCCGGGAAGGTCGGCGTAGGCGACCTGATCGGCCATTTCGCCCAGCCGATCCGCACGCGCCGGGACAGCGTCGAAGATGACATATGTGGTGGCGTTCATTGCATAGCCCGGAGTGGCGAGCATGGCGACTGCGGCCCATCCGGGACCCAGAACCGCCACCAGAACGCCAGTGAAGACGACCGAGAACCACAGGGCGGCGAGCACGCTGGTGAGAGCGAATGCCCGTCGAGTCGTGAACATCGCGATGGCCAGACCGATTACCGCGAGTTGCACACTCGCAAGCGTCGAACTTGCCCCGATACGCCATATGTCCGAGATGTTGTCACCCAACCATTCGGTGCCGTCGGTGGCACCGAGCCAATTGCCTACGAATACAAGGAGTTGGGGAACCAGCGTGAGCGACATCAGGGCCGTTGCCAGAGCGGCGATCTTGGCCAGCAGGTAGTCGTCGCGTTCGATGGGGCGTGAGAAGTAGAGGGGAAGGGTGTTGTTCCTGCGATCGTTTCCAACCAGATCTGACGCCATGGCGGCTACGAACAACACGATGACGATCCCGATGAACCCGAAGTATTCGTGGTGTTCGACAAGCTCGAAGTCCTCTCCGGCCAGCGCACCGAAGGCCACCGTGAAGATGGCAGGCAGGAGGGCGATGAGGGCGAGTCCGAACGCGAGGACCTTTGGCAAGGTGCCGCGTCCGAGTCCGAATGTGTTGCGCAGGCTCAACACGTAGAGGGAACGGATCGCGTAGCGGCGCCCCAGACGGGGTCCGTCGTAGTTGCGGTAACCCAGGTCGTAGACCACGCCTCGCGACTGAGGTGCCTCACCTAGGTTCGCCATCAGACCGCCTCCACGTTGCCGCTTGCGGAGGGATCATCGTTGCGGAACATGTCACGGAGCGTGTGACGTTGCCGAGCCAACCGCACCAGGGGCAGGCCCAGATCGACCACCGAGTCGACCACCAGTCGCATGAGCGCGACCTCAGCCGTGGCGCTCCCATCCGGCAACTCAACTTCGATGATTCGCCCGTCAACCCGGGCCTTCACGTCGTGGGCGATCATTCGATTGACAAGAAGTTCCGGATCTCGATCGACCTCCACGGCCAGGACATTGCCCAATCCGGTGAACTTGGCTACCGCTCCGGCGCGATCCAACCTGCCTTCTTCGATGAGAACCAGCGAGTCACACACACTCTCGATTTCTCCGAGTAGATGCGACGACATGATCACCGAAATGCCAAAGTCCGTGCCGGTGCGCTCGATCAGGCCCAACATGTCGTCCCGCCCATCCGGGTCGAGACCATTGGTCGGCTCGTCGAGAAACAACAGCTTTGGATCGTGCACCAAAGCCTGGGCCAACTTCACCCGCTGCTTCATGCCAGTGGAGTAGCCACCGATGTGGCGATAGCGCTCCTCGAACAGGCCGACGTGGCGCAGCGTCTCCGCCGCCCGTTCCCGTGCCACTGTCGCCGGGAGGCCGCTCATGCGAGCCAGGTGGATGACGAACTGGGTGGCGGACAGATCGGTGGGCAGGCAGTCGTGTTCGGGCATGTAGCCGACCTGCTCACGAATGCGCAGCCCCTCGGTATTTGCGTCAAACCCGAGCACCTCAGCGGTTCCGCTCGTCGCCTCGACCAAACCCAGGAGGATCTTCATCAAGGTGCTCTTGCCGGCACCGTTTGGTCCCACCAAACCCACCACGCCATGCGGAACTTCGAGTGTTATCCCACGCAACGCCGCCACTTCCGGGTACTGCTTGGTGAGTGACGACAACCGAACCAGCGGCTGTGCTCCTGCATTCACTCGCCTAACTCCTTGCGGAGCCCCGTCAGTTCGAACACGGTCACGGCGGGCACCCTAACGTCCGACGCTCGACGGCTCAGGTCGGATCAGGGCCCCGAGCCGGTGGAGGGACTCAGCCCCAGCAGGCCTTCGACTGGACCCAGTGGTACCTGCCGCCGGAGGTCTCGTAGAGGAGATAGGCGGCCACCTGCACCTGGGCGACCGGGTCGGCGATCGAGGCACCGGCGATGCCCGCCGCTTCGGTCCTTTCCTCCCAGAACTTGGGAAGGTGCTGGAACCAGCCGGCGGCACGACTCGACCGGTTGACGGCGAAGCTGAACACATCGTCGGGCTGGGCGCTGGACTCGCAGAACGCCACCTCTTCGGCCCAGGCGTGGTCCTCGGGCTTGAGGTAGGTCTCGATCAACTCGCGCAGCGTGGGGGGTCCCGTGTCCGTGTCGGCCTCGACGGGATCCTCCACCCGTGGATGTGCGATGAACTCCATCATGGGAAGCGTCGTCGTGGTCGGAGAAAGCGTCGTGGTGGGTGCCGCGGTCGTGGTGGCGGGCACGACCGTCGTCGTGGTGGGTGCCGCGGTCGTGGTGGCGGGCACGACCGTCGTCGTGGTGGGCGCTGCGAACTCGCCGGAAACCGGGGCGCCGAGGTCCGTCGACCGGCAACCGGTCGCGAGGACCAGCACGGCAGTCAGCGCGGCGACTGGGCGAAGAAGGGTCATCAGGGGCATGAGGTTCACTCGGTTGACATCGGTGGCTGCACACTGCAGCGATCTGTCACGACCGTCTCGTGAACGTCTCCATCATCCTACCCATGTACACGCCCGGCTCGGATCTTTCCCACGAAGTGGCGGTGAATGCCGTCACAGCCGCTGTGTTTTCGGCGAGACTCCGCCCGATCCGCACCGCTGGCAACGACCATCTCTTTCTGCAAAGATGCTCCCTCCGGACATCCAGGGGAGGCGAAGGTGCACAGGGGCGGAGCGTGGGGCCCGACACGGCATGTGCTGGTCGCGTGCGCCCTCGTGGCTGCCGCTTGTGGCGGGGGCGGAGGCGACCTGGCCCGACACTCCACGATCGAAGTCATGGACGAGGAGGAGGCCGACAAGTTCCTCGAGGAACTCTGGGTTGAGACCGAGTCCAACGCCGAGACCGACGACGGCGGGCGTTCCCTCGGATTCGAGATCGAGGAGCACGGCTGGTCGTTCGTCAACTACGCCGCCGACACCGGACAGCAGTTCAGCACCGCCGACGCAATCGCCCTGTTCGGCGCTGAGGCCGTCTGTGGCTCGGCCGAAGGATCCTGCACGCCGACCCCGGCCGCCACGGAATGGATCAACATGGTCGCCCAGGCCATGTCCGGCGGTGTCTGCGAGGGCATGACCGTCGCACTCCTCGACCGCTTCCTGGTCCGCACGGAACCCGTTGCCTTCGACATACGCAGGGACCGTGTGGTCGAGCGTTCCCTTTCCCGCCTCTTCGCCACCCAGTTCCTCGGCGATGTCATCGATGCCACGGCCCAGTGGCGGGAACAGCCGATCAAGGCGATCGTCGCCGAGTTGGGCCGCTCCCTGTCCGATCCACGCAACGAGCAGTACACGATCGGCATCTACTCGTCGCATGGAGGGCACAGCGTCCTCCCCTACCGACTCGAGTGGGTCGACCAGACCAACGTCCGGGTCTACATCTACGACCCCAACTGGCCGGGGGAGCTGCGCTGGATCGACATGGACGTCAAGGAGGGCACCTGGGTCTTCGCCTTTGCTGCGACCAACCCCGACGAGGCCGCCGACGCCTGGGCCGGTGGGCAGGGCACCATCGACCTGACCCCCATCAGTTCCCGTGCTGCGCCGTTCCCCGAGCCGTTCAGCGGTGCAGGAACCGGCACGGGCGGGCTCCTTCTCGCCATCACCAGCCCCGACCGGAACTGGACGATCACGCAAGCCGACGGCACCTCGTTGCAGGGCAGCGAGGCCGTACCCGGCGAAGGCGGCGTCGTCGCCTCCATCCGTGGATCGTTCGGTGTCTCGACGGCCATTGTCCGGGTCGACGCTTCCGAGATCGACATCGAAACGGATTCCGAGGCGTTCGTTGCCGTTCAGACAGAGACAGGCGTCGCGTCCGTCGAGATGGACGCGGCCGGTTCGGTCGGCTTCGAGATCTCGGAGGAGACCCAGGACCTGGCACTTGATGTCGCCACCGGTACGGATGCCATCGTTTCGATCGCCACAGCGACAGAGCACATTGTCGTCGAAAAGGCGGCCGACCTCCAGATCGAGGTGGCCGTCACGGAGGAATCGACGCAACTCGACTACGTGGACGAGGCGGGCAGCATCACCCAGCAGGTCGAGGTGGAACGCGGCACCGAGCAGCAGGACGTGCAGATCGACACAACCTTCGAGGTCGCCTTCAGCGAGCCGATCGAACTTCCCGAACAGATTCGTGCGGAGGAGCTCGAGCTCGAGACCGAGACCAAGGACCTGTTCCTCGGCGACTTCGTCCAGGTGGTGGTCAGTGACGAAGGCGATTCGTTCTACGACGTGCTCGACAGGGTCGACGCCAATGAACTCGAAACCTGGGAGTTCAGGGCACAGGTGGTCGACCTCGGGTTCGAGGACTTCGACCCGAACCGCGACCGGACCACCGAGCAGACCATTGCCGCCGACTTCTTCGGGGGGAACCCGGTCGACCAGTTCGTCGACCCGAACGGTGGCTGCTCGAGGGTCGTGTATGCCAACGGCACCCGCGGCCAACTCTGCCCTGACGGCAGCGGCGAATGGGTCGACGGCCGCGGCGGTGTCCAGAGATGGGGTCCCGGCCGGACGCCGGATTCGACCGACCTCTTCTCGGGCATGACTTCGCCCGACGAGGGCTTCGGAATGGGTGGACCGGGCGAGCAGTTCCCGGACGACATGCCCGAGGAGATGCGCGACCTCCGGCCGACGTCGTTCGAGTTCGACGAGGCGACCGGCTGCGAGTCGCTCACATTCGAGGACGGCTCGACCGGAACGCGCTGCGAGAACGCAGACGGTTCGTTCACCAACTCGTTCACGGGCACGGACGGTGAGATCCAGGAATGGGAGGAACCCGGTTTCGTGGATCCGATGATGGCCCCACGGGGATCGCCCGACGAACCGATGAGTGCCCGGGACGCCGCCCGCTTCGGCAATTTCGAGGAGGGCATGGGCCCCGGGGACTTCATGGACGAGATGATGCCGGGTGGCGCCGAACTGCCCGACGAGATGCGCGGCAAGATCCCAGCGATCGTGATGTTCGACCCGGAGACCGGCTGTGAGGAGGTCATCTTCGAGGACGGGACCACCAGTTCCCGCTGCATGAAGCAGGACGGGACCTTCACCAACACGTTCACCGATGAGTCGGGCGAGGTCCAGGAGTGGGAGGAGGAGCCTCCACCCATGATGCAGCGCCGCATGCCCACGGACATGGGTGGTATGGGCATGGGCGGAGACATGGGCGGCGGCGGCATGGGCGGAGACATGGGCGGCGGCGGCATGATGCCCGACAACGTGCCTGAGGAGTTGCGCGACCTCCAGCCCGTCGAGATGGAGTTCGATCAGGAGACCGGGTGCGAGATCGTCACCTTCGACGACGGGTCCGAGGGTACGACGTGTCCGAATCCCGATGGTTCGATGACCAGCACCCACGTCGGTCTCGATGGCGAGGTCACCGAATGGGACGAACCAGCGATGGGGCAAGGCGGCGGAGGGATGCCCGGAGGCGACATGGGTAGCTTCGATCCAGGCGCGGACCAACCGGAGAACCTTCCAGACAACCTCAAGGACCTGGAACCCGTCGACTTCCAAAGGGACCCGGTCACCGGCTGCGACATCATCACCCTCGACGACGGCACGACGGTCGAGAGTTGTGTGAACGAGGACGGCTCGCTCTCGAACACCCACATCGACACCGACGGGTCGGTCACCGAATGGGACGAGCCTCCGCCGGAGGGGGGAACCGGTGGCTTCCAACCCGGCGACGGCATG
>DCXR01000078.1:0-211 GCA_002329075.1 Candidatus Neomicrothrix sp. UBA2131 | reverse complement strand
GATGCAAGGCGGCGGGATGCCCGGCGGTGGCATGCCCGACAACGTGCCCGCTGAAGTACGCAACCTGCTACCCGTGGACGTGAAGTTCGATCAGGAGACCGGGTGCGAGATCTTCGAGTACGACGACGGGTCCAATGGCACGCGGTGCCCGAACCCCGACGGGACGGCGACCAACACCCACGTCGGCCTCGATGGCGAGGTCACCGAATGG
>DCXR01000062.1 GCA_002329075.1 Candidatus Neomicrothrix sp. UBA2131 | reverse complement strand
CGGAACGCCGTTGCCTGCCGATGTTCATCGCCGGCGCAGCGCTCACAGGTGCCGGGAGCGGCTACATACGTGCCACGGTCGCCAACGCCGCTACCCGGGCAGCCGGCGACGAGAACCACCGCTCTCATCGCCGACAGCGTCAGCGGCGACCGGTTCCTGGCCCTCCACCTGCCGGCCGCCGGGCCGGCACTCGTTGCCGCCGGCTTCGCGAGCCAGATCGGGCGCGAGGGTACGGCACCCGGACCTCGCTCCCCTCAGGAATGCTCGTAGAAGCCCTTGCCGGTCTTGCGGCCCAACTGGCCGGCTGCGACCATTCGCTTGAGCAGCGGCGGCGGGGCGTACGACGGCTCCCCGTACTCCGCATACAGCGTCTCTCCCACCAGCAACATGGTGTCGAGGCCGATCAGGTCGCTCAACTCGAGCGGGCCCATCGGGTGGGCCGCACCCAACTTCATGCCGGTGTCGATGTCTTCGGCGGTGGCGTGGCCACCCTCGAGCATCCGCATGGCGCCCAACAGGTAGGGCACGAGCAGCATGTTGACGACGAAACCAGCCCGGTCCTTCGCCGCGACGACCGTCTTGCCGATGACATCGGTGGCGAAGCCGGTGACCCGGTCGACAACTGTCGGCAGGGTGCGTACCGAGGGGATGACCTCGACCAACTTCATGACCGGAGCCGGATTGAAGAAATGGAGGCCGACAACCTGCTCGGGTCGACCCGTACGCATCGCTATGTCGATGATGGGAATCGAAGACGTGTTGGTGGCCAGGATGGCCTCGGGGGACGTGACCACCCGGTCCAACTCGGCGAACACCTCGGCCTTGAGTCCAAAGTCCTCGACGATGGCCTCGACGACCAGGTCGCAGTCGGCGAGATCGGCGAGATCGGTGGTGAACGACAGGTTGCCGAGTGCGGCCGAATGCCCATCCTCGTCGAGCTTGCCCCGCTCGAGCGCCCGACCCAACGAGCGCTCGATCCCCGACCGGCTGCGCTCAGCGGCAGCAGCGTCGATTTCGCGCACGACCGTCGCCAACCCGGCCTTGGCCATGACCTCGGCCACGCCGCCGCCCATCTGTCCTCCGCCCACGATGCCTACCTGTTGAATGCCCACTTGCCCACTCCTCGAGTTGTCTGTCTGGCGCCAGGAAACGATTCAGTCACCTTCGGCGATGACCACGCTCTCGATCACCACATCGTCGATGGGCCGGTCGCCGGATCCGGTGGGGACCTGCTGCATGGCCTCGGCTACCTCGAAGCCCTTCACGACCTTTCCGAACAGTGAGTACTGCGGGGGCAGTCCCACACCGTTGGGTCCGGTGATGATGAAGAACTGGCTTCCGTTGGTGTCCGGCCCGGCGTTCGCCATCACCAGGGAGCCCAACTCGTAGCGACCCGGCTGTGGGAGTTCGTCATCGAAGCGGTATCCGGGACCGCCGCGGCCGGTGCCCGTCGGATCGCCGCCCTGGACGACGAAGCCGTTGATCACCCGGTGGAAGATCACGCCGTCGAAGAAGCCCTGCCGGGCGAGGAATACAAAGCTGTTCACCGTCCTGGGGGCGCGTACCGGGTCGAGGTGGATGGTCATCGACCCGAGGCTGGTCACCATTTCCGCCGAATAGGACCTGTCCGTGTCGATTTCCATTTCTGGCGGGTTGTCGAACTGCATGAACGGGATCCTCGTTGCCTCATCGGTGGCCCGCCGACGTGACGGGATCGGAAACACAGGCTACGGGCGCCCGGACCACCTGCTACCGGTCGGCTCAACCACCTGCTCCCCGGCCAGAGGGTCCACCGGGCCGTCCATGCCGTGTGGTTAGGGTGCCGCGCATGGCCCCAGTGCCGGTACCAGCGCCAGTCGAGACGATGCGATTCCTCCTCGCCGACGAAGCGCCCACACTTCGTACAGCCGTCCTCGAGCCACCCGACACCATGACGCTCACATGCGGGCGCTGCGAGGTCACATGGCGGGGCCGACCGGCCGCACCCTGCTGGTCGTGCGGCGCAGAAGGGCGCCGGCCCAGCGGCACGGTCCTGGTCGCCGAGTAGGCGCACCCCACCGACCGGCCTCCGGGAACTCAGAGTTCCTTCGCAAACATCCGCACCCTCTTGACGCCGGCCTCGGTGTCCTGCTCGCCGACCGCCGCGAACCCGAAGGCATCGTGGAAGGCCAGCGAGCCCTCGTTGCGGGGACGGACATTGACCTCGGCAC
Source organism: Candidatus Neomicrothrix sp. UBA2131 (assembly GCA_002329075.1). Lineage (GTDB taxonomy): Bacteria > Actinomycetota > Acidimicrobiia > Acidimicrobiales > MedAcidi-G1 > S20-B6. The sequence goes on along the minus strand of DCXR01000062.1, from coordinate 51,337 downwards.
AGAGGAACGTGTGCCCATCGGCCCGTTCGACGAACGCCTCGTAGAGGGACCGGCCGATGCCACGACCCTGTTCGGACGGGTCGACCACCACCCGGTCCACGTATAGGAAGTGCTCGTACCGTTCACTGAACCACCGGTAGTTGAGGCTGTCGTAGTCGAGGCCCGGGCCCTCCAACCCGACCAGGAATCCGACCGGGGTGCCGTCCGGGCGATCCGAGGGAACCGCCACCAGAAACGTGTGGGCAACCTCGGCGAACCAGGCCACCTCCTCGACCAGAAGGCCGTTGACCGCTGGTACAGCCGCCGTGTTGAGATGCCGGACCGCCGACAGGTCGGCCGCCCCGACCCGCCGCAGGAGCACCTTCGGGTCCTTGGTCACTCTCGCCCCCTTCAGGTCTGATTCGATGGGTACATACGGAAACCCGCGCCTAGCCTGCCAGCCATGAGCATCGACTCACCCACACACCAGGTCGAGAACGAGGTGACGGCGGCAGCACGGATAGCCGACGGCCACAAGCACTACGGCAGTGGCGACACAGAAGTCCGGGCCCTCGACGGCGTCACCGTCGACTTCGGCGCGGGACGCTTCACGGCCATCATGGGCCCTTCCGGATCCGGCAAGTCGACCCTGATGCACTGCGCCGCCGGTCTCGACGACCTGACCTCCGGATCGGCCTTCATCGGCGACACGGAACTGGGCGGCCTCTCCGAACGGGACCTCACCCTGCTGCGCCGCGACCGGGTCGGCTTCGTGTTCCAGGCGTTCAACCTGCTCCCCACGCTGACGGCGATCGAGAACCTGAACCTGCCCCTGACCCTCGCCGGCCGCTCCGCCGACCCCGAGTGGCTGGACCAGGTCGTCACCTCCATCGGCATCGGCGACCGCCTCGACCACCGACCCAACGAGCTCTCGGGCGGCCAACAGCAGCGCGTCGCCATCGCCCGTGCCCTGGCGTCAAAGCCCTCGATCGTGTTTGCCGACGAACCGACCGGCAACCTCGACTCGGTGACCGGCTCCGAGGTGCTCGACTTCCTACGAGACGCGGTCAACGACCTGGGCCAGACACTCGTGCTCGTCACGCACGACGCTGCTGCAGCGGCAAGGGCCGACAGGGTCCTGTTCCTGGGCGATGGCCGAATCGTGGACGAGATCTACCAGCCGACCGCCGACGCCGTCTTCGACCGCATCAAGGAACTCGGCGGCTGAGACCGGGATTCCGATGCACCACCCGAACACCGAGCACGCAGGTCGCTCCCCATGCTCCGCCTGACGCTCCGCAACATCGCCAGGCGCAAGCTGCGCTATGCCCTGACCACGCTGGCCGTGGTCCTCGGCGTCGCCTTCCTGTCCACGTCGTTCTTCCTGACCGACAAGATCCGCGACACCTTCGACGAGCTCGCCACCGACATCACCGGGAACCTCGACCTCGTGGTCCGCACATCGATCGGCGAGGGCGAACGCCTGAACAGGCCCCCCATTCCCGAAGAGCTCGAGGCGATCGTGGCCAAGGTCCCGGGCGTGGCCGAGGTCGCCCCCCGGATCGCCATGTGGAACGTCGTCCCCATCATCCCCGCCGACGGCGACGAGAAGGCCCGTGCAGTCCCCTCGAGGGCCGCTCCACAGCTTGGCCTGATCTATTCCCCCGAGGTATCGGGACTCCAGAATATGTTCCTGATCGAGGGCCGGGCACCCGAAAGGGTCGGATCGCTCCACGACGATCCCGACCTCGTAGCCGAGTTCGCCATGGACGCCCGAACCGCCGCCGACCACGGGTTCGCCATCGGCGAGACCTACCGGGTCAGCGGTCCCACCGGGCTGCGGGAATTCCTCCTGGTCGGCATCTTCAACTTCGGCGACCCCGACGAGAACAAGACCGTCGCCGCGAACATGTCGGCCTTCGACCACCACACCGCTCAGGAGTTCCTCGACATGGAGGGACTGTTCGACCAGATCGACGTGACGATCCAACCGGATGCCGACCGGGACACCGTCCAGGCGGCCATCCAGGTTGAACTCGATGCAGCACAGGACGCATTCCTGGCCGAGTTGCCTGAGATGCCCGAGGACCTCCAGGCCATCGCGGAGATGCTGGTCGGCCTTCTGGAGCCGGAGCTCGAGGTCATCACCAGCGAACAACAGATAGAGGAGTCGACCACCGACTTCGACCTGTTCATCACCGTGATCTCATCGGTCCTGCTGGCCTTCGCAATCATCGCCGTGGTGGTGAGCACGTTCATCATCAACAACACGTTCTCGATCGTGCTGGGTCAACGCGTGCGCGAGTTGGCGCTGCTCCGGGCACTCGGGGCCACCGGTCGCCAGGTCAGCCGCTCGATCCGGTTCGAGGCGTTGGTGATCGGCACGGTTGCCACCGCCATCGGCCTCGTAGGCGGCTACCTGCTGGCCCTGCTACTACGCCTGCTCCTCGTCTCGACGGGCTTCGGAGAGCTACCGGGCAGCATTCCGATCCGACCCCGCACGCTGCTGATCGCCGCTCTGGTCGGCATCGGCACGACGGTGGCATCCTCGATCGGACCGTCAAGACGGGTGCGGTCCATTTCTCCCGTCGCCTCCCTGCGCGACGACGTGCGCCTCACCCCCACCGGTCTGAAGCGGAGGCTTCAGACCGGCGGCGTGGTCGCCCTGATCGGCCTGGCCCTCCTCGCCATCGGCATGACCGTCGAACTCGAAACCCGGCCGCTGCTGTTCAGCCTCGGCCTCGGCGCCCTCGGAACCTTCCTGGGCGTATACCTGCTCAGCCCGGTGGTGGCCCGACCCGCGGCCGCCATGTTGGGTCGCCCGATCGGGCGCCTCTTCGGAACACCGGGGCACCTGGCCGGCGAAAACGCCCGCCGGTCACCGCGACGCACGGCGGCTACCGCCGCCGCCCTCACGGTGGGGCTCGCCCTCGTGTCCATGGCCGCCGTGGTCAGCGACTCGATGAAGGCCACCATCGTGCACGCCCTAGAGGACGGCGTCCAAGCAGACCTCTTCGTCTACACGGGCTCGTTCAGCCCGACCGATGGACTGCCGGACGAGCTGTCCGAGCGGCTGGCCGAGGTCGGGGTCGGGCACCCGGACCTGGTGGCGTCCACCGCCCTCTACCGGTTCGCCCTCGGGGGGATGACCGTCGACGGCGACGACAAGGACGTGGGCGGTGTCGACCTCGCTCTCGTCGACTCCCACATGAAGCTCGGGATCGTCGACGGCGACCCGGCGAACCCGCCGACCGGTGGCGCCAGGTACTCACTGCTGCTGCACGTCGATCCCGCTGCGGACCTCGGTATCGGCGTCGGCTCGCTGGTCAACGTCGGCTTCCCCGGCGGCCGCCAGGAGGCGTTCAGCGTGGGTGCCGTGTTCGACGACTCGACCATGATGGGCAACTGGGTGATCGACAACGGCGCCTTCGACCGCTTCCTGCCACGGGCACCCGACAACTCGATATCGATTGCCTACACGGAGGGTGCCGACCCGGTCGAAGCCCGTGAACTGGTCGAAACGATCACCGACGACTACCCGCAGGCCAGCGTCAACAACGCCCACGAACTCCGTGAGCAGATGGAGGGCCGTCTCGACCAGTTGCTCTCGATCATCACCGTGTTCCTCGGGCTGTCGCTCTTCATCGCCGTGCTGGGCATCACCAACACGCTGGCACTGTCCGTCTACGAACGGACCCGCGAACTCGGCCTCCTTCGGGCGGTCGGCATGACCCGCCGGCAGATGCGCCGGATGGTGCGCTGGGAGGCCGTGATCATCGCCCTGTTCGGCGGCATCCTGGGGGTGGCCATGGGCGTGCTGTTCGGACTGGCGGCGACCGCCGCCCTGCCCGAGACGTTCATCGACGTGACCTCGGTGCCGGTGATGCAACTGTCGCTCTACCTGCTGGTGGCCGGGCTGTTCGGAGTGGTCGCCGCCATCTTCCCGGCACGACGCGCCGCACGCCTCGACATCCTCGAGGCGATCTCGTACGAGTAGCGCTCAGGTTCGGCCTCCGGGGGAAGCCGCATCCCGCCGATCAGTCCCGATTCGTTGGACCCGCTATAGGGAATCGGAGATCAGCGGTCAGGCAGGCACCATGGCACCGAAGAGCAGCCCCCAGCTGCTCATGGCGGTGGCGATCCTGTTCATCCACCTGCGTCCCTGCACCTTCCTTGACCCAACACGGAATTCACCCGGCAGGGGCCCGGGTCAGGTCAGGGGGAGGTGCTCATGATGAAGGTACGGCGTGGACGTGACGGTTGGGGCGCTGCCCCGGGGGTGCAGGCGGCCAGGGAACCCCTGATCAGGAAACGAGCATTTCCGGCAACGGCTCCGCGTGGACGATCGAGACGCGCTGTGTGGCACGGGTGAGCGCCACATAGAGGGCCCGCAGGCCCTGCGCCTGCTCAGCCACGATCCGGGAGGGCTCGACGACGACGGCTGCATCCACCTCGAGGCCCTTGACAAGCGTCACCGGCACCACGGCCACCGACGCGTCCAACCCGTGCCGGTTCGGCCGTCCGAACTCGATGCCGGCCGACTCGAGAGCGGCCTCGACCTCCTCGACCTGCGATGCGGCGACGATGACGGCCACATTGCCGGGCTCGACCGCAGTCGACTCCTCGGCCACCACCGCCACCACCGATGCCGCGACACTGTCCGTGGCAACGAAACGCGGTTCACCACCGTCTCCCCGCACGGCGACCGGGGGCTTGAGGCCCGGGACGGCCACGGCCAGCACACGGGAGGCCAGGCCCATGAGCGGTCCAGGAATCCGGTAGCCGACCGTCAATTCATGGTGCTGTGGCGGACGCTTGTCCGGCAGGTGGTCGAGGATGCTCCCCCAACCGTCGTGAACCCAGGCTCCGGTGGCCTGGGCGATGTCGCCGACCACGGTCATCGATCCGTTCAGGGAACGGCGCTCGAGCATCCGCAACTCCATCGGTGAGAGGTCCTGGACCTCGTCCACGACGATGTGGCCATAGGTCCTGACGGCGTCGACCCCACCGCTTCCCGGTCGGGCCCCGAGCACAGCGCGGACCTCGTCGAGCAGTGGGGCGTCGGAAGCGGACCAGCGGATGCTCTCCGGTTCCGTCGAGCGTGGTCGGTGGAGGGCATCGACCTCGTCTTCGGCGAGCGAAGGGTCGGCGGCCCGAATCAGGGCCCGTGACCCGAACAGGTCGTTGAGCATCTCCGAAGGGCTCAGGACCGGCCACATCCAGTCCAAGGCCTGACGCACGGGCAACTCTCCCTTCAGGCCCTCGCGGACATCCTCGACATCGAGATCGGATCCTGCGCTCTCGGCCAGAACGCCGAAGAACTCCTCCTCGACGAAGCGCCGGGCGGCATTGTGGGTCCGGAACCGGCGGCGGGCCTCTGCGACGATCCGCTGCGTCTGCTCGACGGTGATGCGTAGCCACCGCACTCCATAGCCGACCCGGAGGTCGTCACGCAGGGGGCGCTGCCGGGTGCGTACCCCACGAGCCAGGAACCGGACCATGCACAGGTCGCCCTTGATCCTCGAGACCTCTTCCGGATCGTGACGGTCGCTGATGCTGGCCCCGGCCACGACGTCGGAGAGGGTCGCCAACTCGACACCCGCCTCGCCGAGCGACGGCAGGACCTGTTCGATGTAGGCGAGGAACAGTCGGTTCGGGCCCACCACGAGCACACCCTGGCCCTCGAGCGGGAACCGGTTCGTGTAGAGCAGGTAGGCCGCCCGGTGGAGCGCCACGACGGTCTTGCCGGTGCCCGGTCCGCCCTGCACGGCCAGCACGCCGGGGAGTGGTGCCCGGATGACCAGGTCCTGCTCGGTCTGGATGGTGCCGACGATGTCGCCGAGGCGGCCGGTGCGGGCCGTCTCGAGGGCGGCGATGAGGGCGCCCTCTCCACGTAGGCTCCCATTTTCGCGGAACCGTTCGACGTCGCCGAACAACTCGTCCTCGATGGCCAGCAGTTCGCGGCCCCGGCTCACGAAGTGGCGACGACGCTCGAGCCCCATCGGCATCCGGCCCGTCGCACGGTAGAAGGCCTCGGCGATCGGAGCGCGCCAGTCGACTACCACAGGCTCCTGATCGTCGTCCCAGACTCCGACCCGGCCGATGTAGTAGCGGCCATGGGGCTCGCCGACCCCTTCGCCGCCACCATCCTCCTGGTCGATCCGCCCGAAGACCAGCGCCGCATCGCCCATCTCGAGTTGGGCCAGCCGCGTGGCCACGGCATCCCAGATGGCCTCCCGCTCGAACCGCGCCTGGTTGGTACCACCTCGACCCACCTGGACCATGTCCGTGAGCTGGAGCGCCCGCTCCCTTGCATCCTCCAGGCAGGAGAACGCGTGGTTCAGGTACTCCTGTTCCGAAACGAGTTCGGGATGCATCTCGACCGGTTCTCCTGGGTGCTCGAGGATGGTTCCGAGGGCCAACCACGCGTTTTGGCCGGAAAACGATTCTACAGGACAGCACGTTTCGGCCAACTGAACCTCAGGCCGCCCCCACTTTCGGGCACACACCCCGGGCCCACATCGCGGGCCCACACCCCGGGCACCCGTTGCATGCCGCAGCGTGCGACGATGGCGCCATGATCACCGTGGGACTCGTGCTCAGCGCCGGCGGCATGCACGCAGCCGCCCACCACGCCGGCGTGCTCTCGGCCCTCACAGAGGCCACCGGTTGGGATCCCCGCACGGCCGACGTGATCGTCGGCACCAGCGCCGGGGCGACCTCGGCCATCACCCTGCGCGCCGGCTTCGGCGCCGCCGACCAGGCCAACTACTACATCGGCCGCCCACTCTCCCCCGACGGTCAGGCCCTCGTCGACCGGGTGACCACCCCGTACGACCTGCCGGCGACGCCGCCCCGGCCGGAGTCCCTTCGACCGGCCAACCCGCTGCTGGTCGCCCGTGGGATGTTCGGCCGGGGACGCCCCCGCCCGGTCGTCGCCCTCGCCGGCCTGCTTCCAGAAGGAACGCTCGACGGGACCCTGTTCCGGGAACGGGCAGAACAATTCCATCCCGCACGCTGGCCCGACCGGCCGACCTGGATCTGCGCCGTCGACCTCGACTCCGGAAGACGGGTCGTCTTTGGTCGCGACGACGTCGACGCCGACATCGGTACGGCCGTTCAGGCCTCCTGTGCTGTGCCGGGTTTCCTCCGACCGGTCGAGTCGGTCGGCCATCGGTACGTGGACGGGGGAATCCACTCGACGACCAACGCCGACCTGCTCACCACGCTCGGCCTCGACCTGGTAGTCGTCTCGTCCTCGATGACGGCCGTGCGCGGCCTCGACACCTGGCCCGGCGGCCCGCTCGGCCGGGCATGGCACAGCCGCACCCTGGTACGCGAGGTCGAGGCGATACGCCGCCGTGGAACAGCGATCCTGGTCCTCGAACCAACCGCCGCCGACCTCGCCCTGCGGGGCACCGACAATCTGGACCCGTCATCCAACGGCGAGGTCTGCGAAACGACACGGATATCGACCCTGGCGAGGCTGGCCCACCCCGCATCGGTACGTGCACGGGGACTGCTCGCCACGGCCGCCGCCCAGGATCGGGACCTCGTGCCCTGACGGCTTCCGGGTACCCGTTCGCTAGCGTCGCACCGTGATGCAGTCGGAGGCCCCAGTAGATCCGTTCCTGGCCGCCTGCCAGGGGCTGCCCCACGAACGTACGCCGGTGTGGTTCATGCGCCAGGCGGGACGCTCGCTGCCGGAATACCGGTCCATCCGGGGCACCGGAAGCATCCTCGACGCCATCGCCGACCCCGGGTTGGCCACCGAGATCACGCTGCAACCCGTCCGCCGCTACGACACGGATGCTGCGATCCTGTTCTCGGACATCGTCGTCCCCGTACATGCCATCGGCTTCGGAGTCGACGTGGAGCCGGGTGTCGGACCGGTGATCGAACGGCCCTTCGAGCAGGCCGCCGACCTCGAGCGGCTCCGGCCCCTCGATCCCGAAGCGGACACCCCATACGTGCTCGAGACGGTCAGGACCCTGGCCACCGAGTTGACAGTCCCGCTGATCGGCTTCGCCGGTGCGCCATTCACCGTCGCGTCCTACCTGATCGAGGGCGGTCCGTCCCGCACATACGCCCGCACCAAGGCGCTGATGCTCGGTGACCCCGACCTCTGGTTCGCCCTGCTCGACCGCCTGGTCGACCTCGCCGTCGCCTCGTTGCGCTCGCAGGTCGACGCCGGAGCCAAGGCACTTCAACTGTTCGACAGTTGGGCCGGTGCGCTGGCACCCCCCGTCTACGAGAAGTACGTGCTTCCCGCCAGCCGAACGGTCTTCGACCGGGTCGCCGACCTGGGCGTTCCCGGAATTCACTTCGGAGTAGGCACCGGCGAGATACTCCACCTGATGGCTGCCGCCGGCTCCGACGTGCTCGGTGTCGACTGGCGGGTCCCCCTGGACGAAGCCCGTCGACGGGCAGGCCCGGACACGGTTCTCCAGGGCAACCTCGACCCCGCCGTCTGCCTCGCCCCGATCGAGGCCGTCGACGCAGCGGTTGCCGATGTGCTGCGACGCAATGGCGACCACCCGGGGCACGTCTTCAACCTCGGCCACGGGGTACTCCCCGAGACGGACCCTGCGGTGCTCGAACACGTTGTCGACCTCGTCCACGCCCACCGGCCCGGGGGCTGAGCGTGGCTGATCGCCGCATCATCGTCGTAGGTGCCGGGATCACCGGGCTGGCAGCCGCCCATCGTCTCCTGACCGACAATCCTGATACCGACGTTGTCGTCCTCGAGGCATGTGCCTCCCCGGGAGGCCTGATCCGTACCAGCCCCTTCGCCGGGCTTCCCGTCGACGAGGCGGCCGACTCGTTCCTCGTCCGGGTCCCGTGGGCTCTCGACCTGTGCACGGAACTGGGCCTGGACGACGAGCTCGTGGCCCCACACGCACGGGCGGCATCCGTCTGGCTGGACGGGATCCATCGTCCCCTTCCGTCGCCGAACGTTCTCGGTATCCCCCTGGACCCGAACTCTGTCGAGAAGGGCCTGCTCCCGACAGAGGACATCGAACGGCTCGCAGGCGCCGGGCTACCTGATTCCCCCCTGGCCGGCGGCGATCTTTCCGTAGGCCAGGTGGTCCGCTCCTGCGCTGGCGACGCCGTCTTCGAGCGCCTGGTCGATGTGCTGCTGGGTGGCGTCAACGCCGGCCGGGCCGACGACCTGAGCTGCGAGGTGATGGCGCCACAACTTCTCGCAGCGGCCCGCAGCCCCGAGGGCCTGCTGGCAGCCCTCCGTTCCCTCCATGCACAAGCCGACCCTTCGGCGCCGGTTTTCAACGCCCACCCGTCCGGAATGGGCCACCTCGTCGACACGCTCGTCGGGCGCCTGGGCAACCGCCTCCGCCTGCACTCCCCGGTCACCGGGCTGGAACGCAACGACGCCGGATGGCTGGTGGGAACCACCGGTGGCGTCGAGTTGGCGGACGCCGTCGTGCTGGCCGTCCCCGCCTTCGTGGCCGCCGACCTCCTCGGCCCCATCCAGGCCGAGGCCGCCGAGCACCTGGCGCAGGTTCCCTACGCCTCCGTATCGCTCGCCGCCTTCGCCTTCCAACGCAACGACCTCGATGTGACGGGGGACCAGAGCGGCTTCCTGGTCCCCCGGGACGCAGGGCTGTTCATGACCGCCTGCTCCTACGCCGGCAGCAAGTGGGCCCATCTCGGCACCGGCGACCGGGTCCTGCTCCGCGTCTCGGCCGGACGCAACGACGACTTCCGTCATGCCGGGATGGACGACGACACCCTCCAACGTGCCCTCGCCGGGGACCTGGCCGTGACCCTCGGTGTCGAGGCACCTCCCGACGCTGTGCGCGTGTCCCGTTGGCCGCGATCGCTGCCACAGTTCGCTCCCGGCCACGCCGATCGCATGGCCGCCATCGACGATCGCCTTGCCGAAGCCGCCCCCGGCCTCCGGGTCACAGGTGCCTTCCGGCACGGTGTCGGCATCCCCGCCTGCATCCGCTCAGGCACCGAGGCCGCTGCGGCGGTGGTTCACACGGTCTGAGCGGGTCCCTGTCGGGATCTCGTGCAGATTCCGCCCGGGGCAACGCTGGCGACACAGGAAACCGGTCGGCAACGTGGTTCGATGGTGGGCGTGGCTCCTGAAACGACACCGCCCTGCAAGTGGGTCGACCAGGTGATCTCCCCCTCCGGGGAGTCAGGGGTCGAGGTTCGGGGCGCCTGCCCCACCAGGGGGAACCGGCAGCCCGGCCCCCGGATCGGCTGAGCCCCATGGCCTCCCCAAGGCGCACCATCGCCCTGGCAATGACGGCCGGTCTGCTGCTGGCCGCATCGATCCCGCCGTGGGGTTGGTGGCCGGCGGCCTTCCCCGGGGTCGCCCTCCTCGATCGACTGCTCGCCGAACAGCGGCGCGGACGCCGCTTCGCCCGGACGATGCTCGTCACCGCCGTGTGGCTGGCCCCCGGCACCCTCTGGATGTGGGACCTCACCCCACCCGGCTGGCCGGTCGTCCTGCTCCTCCACGGCGCCTTCTTCGGTCTGGCGGCCATGGTCGTCCCCGCAGGTCGCGGTCGACGGGTCGGGTTGGTGGGCGCCGTCACCCTGGCTGAGTTCGTGCGCTGGAGTGTGCCCTTCGGTGGCGTTCCGCTTGCAACACTTCCGATGGGCCAGGCAGGTGGCCCGCTCGCTCCCGTGGTCCGGGTCGGTGGCCCCCTCCTGCTCGTCGCCCTCGTCGTCGTGATCGGTGTCGGCCTGAGCGCCCTCGCCGACGGTCGCCGAGCCGGCACCGGTTCGGTCGTCACCGTTGCCGGTGCCCTCGGCGCCGTCGTCCTGTGCGGTGTGCTCGCCGCCCTGGCTCCCTCCGGACACGTGGTCGGTGAGATCGACGTGGCGCTCGTCCAAGGTGGTGGACCGCAGGGAACGCGGGCCACCCCGACCGGTGCAGCAGTCGTGTTCGCAAACCAACTCGAGGCCAATCGACTCGTCGAGACACCGGTCGACCTCGTGGTGTGGCCCGAGAACGTCGTCAACCCGGCACCCGAACCTGCCGACGGCGTGCGGTCGCCGGACCGCCTCTACGCCGACGATGCCGCCGACGCCCTCGAAGCCGAGGCCCGTCGACTCGACGCCGTCCTCGTACCGGGCTGGTTCCACCGCCACCCCACGATCGCCACGGCGAACCTCAACTACTCGACGGCGATGGAGCCGGACGGACGGGTCGTCGACCGCTACGACAAGGTCCGAACCGTCCCCTTCGGGGAGTTCGTCCCGTTCCGCGGCCTCCTCGAGGCGGTCTCGGGGACCGACCTGCCTGCCCGCGACGTCCTGCCCGGCACCGGTCCCGCCGTCCTCGACTCCAGCATCGGTCGCCTCGGCGTGGCCATCTCGTGGGAGGTGTTCTTCGAGCACCGCACCCGCGACGCCGCCGCCGACGGCGCCGAGGTCCTCCTCAACCCGACCAACGGGGCCAGCTACTGGTTGGCGATCCTCCAGTCGCAGCAGGTGGCCTCAAGTCGCCTCCGTGCGCTCGAGACCGGAAGGTGGCTTCTCCAGGCGGCACCCACCGGGTTCAGCGCCGTCATCGACGCACAGGGCCGGGTCCTCGACCGCACCGGCGTGTCGGAACAGGCCGTGCTGCATGCCACCGTCGAACTCCGGGGCGGAAACACCTGGGCCACCCGGTTCGGACCGTGGCCGATGCTGGCCCTGGGCCTGGGCCTGTTGGCAGTAGCCTGGATTCCGGAACGGCGCAGGCCCTCCCCGGAGCCCGTCTAGCCCGGCGCCCGGGCCACCAACACCGAGACCCGGTGGGGGGCCTCGACCTCGTCACCGGGAAAGCGCTCGTCGAGCAACGCCTTCAGTTCACGGTCGAAGGCCTCTGCCGCCGCCGGCTCGAGGTTGACGATGGCAGCGCTGCCGCCGATCCGACGACGCCACGACTCGGTCGCATAGGGCACGTCGACGTCCTCGACCCAGGTCTCGAAGACCGTGAATCCTGCCTTCTCGACCTGTTCGATCGCCTCCGGGAGAGGCTCGCGTACACCTCCCAGGTCCCAGGCCGGGTGGTGGGCCTGGATCAGGGACTCGGACTCCCCGGACACCGAACCGGGGACCGGCAACCAGTCGAAGTTCCCGATCGCCAGCAGGCCACCCGGCACCAACAGGCGACGGACCTCCACGGCAGCCGCCAAACCGTCGAACCAGTGCCAGCACTGTGCAGCGGCGACCGCCTCGAAGGACCCGTCCGGCAGTCCGGTCCGCTCGGCAGGAGCCTCCACCCAGACCACCTCGGCACCCTCGGCTGCGGCAAGGGAACCTGCCGCTTCCAGCATCCGCCCGTCGACGTCCAGCCCGGTCACCAGACATCCCCTGGCCGCGAACTGGCGCGCCAGCGTCCCCGTCCCGCAACCGATGTCGAGCAGCCTCTGGCCGGGTCGGCCCACGCCGTGCCCGACCAGGCGGTCAACCGCGTCCGCCGGGAACTCGGCACGGTGGTGGGCGTAGTCGGCCGCCCGGGAGCCGAAGCGGTCGCCGTCGACTGCCGGCACGCTCAGACCTCGATCGCCAGCGTCGCCGGGCCGTCGTTCACGAGCTCTACCTGCATGAGCGCCCGGAAACGTCCGGTTGCCACCCTGATTCCCATGTCGGCCAAGCCCTCCGCCACGCGTTCGACCAGCGGCTCGGCCTGCTCGGGTGGCGCCGCCGCAATCCAGGTGGGGCGCCGCCCCCGTGACGTGTCGCCGTAGAGGGTGAACTGGCTGACCACCAGCACCTCACCACCGGAATCGACAACCGAACGGTTCATCGCCCCGTCATCGTCGTCCATGATCCTCAGGCCGGCCAGCTTGCCGGCCAGCCGGTCGGCCTGCGCCACACCATCGTCATGGGTGACGCCGACGAACACGCAGAGGCCAGCCCCGATTGCGCCGACCACCTCCCCATCCACGGTCACGGAGGCTCGCCCGACCCGTTGCACCAGCGCTCGCACGTGACCGAAGGTACCCGTCCCGGTGGAGCCTTTCGCGCTCGCTCCCGCCAGACTTGCCGGATGCCCTCCCCCGGAAGCAGTCCAGGAACCAGCCCCGGACCGCTCGACGACGCTCCACTGCGCATCGCCTACCTCGCCTACCGTGGCAAGCCGCACTGCGGCGGCCAGGGCGTCTACACGCACCACCTCACCCGGGCACTTGTCGACCTGGGCCACCACGTCGAGGTCCTGTCCGGCCAGCCGTACCCGGTCCTCGACGACCGGGTCCCGTTGGTCGAGTTGCCCAGCCTCGACCTCTACAACGACCACTTTCCGATGCGAAAGGCCCGCTTCTGGGAGTTCAAGAGCGTGTGGGACGTCGCCGAGGCGATGTCGTTCAACACCGGGAACTTCTCGGAGCCCATGGCATTCAGCATGCGCGCCTGGGACCACCTGCGGAAGCGCACCCGGGACTTCGACCTGGTCCACGACAACCAGTGCCTCGGCTGGGGCCTGCTCCTGATGCAGGAGCACCTCGGGATGCCTGTCCTCGCCACCATCCACCATCCCATCACGATCGACAGGAAGCTCGAGATCGAACATGCCCGCACCCTCTGGGAGGAGATCGGCAAGCGCCGCTGGTACTCGTTCACGAGGATGCAGACCCAGGTGGCGAAGCGGATGCACCGGGTCATGACCGTCTCCGAGTCGTCCCGATCCGACATCATCGCCGACCACATGGTCCCCGCCGACCGGATACACGTCGTACCCGTCGGCGTCGACCCCGACCTGTTCCGACCCGTCGAGGGCATCACCCGGATCCCGGGCCGCATCGTCACGACCGCCAGCGCCGACGTGGCCATGAAGGGCCTCCGGTTCCTGCTCGAGGCGGTCGCCAAGCTGCGCACGGAACGCGACGTCGAGTTGGTCATCATCGGCAGGCCGAAGACCTCGAGCGCCGCCAGCGACACGTTCAAGCGCCTCGGGCTGACCGACTGCGTGTCGTACATCCACGACGTGCCCGACCAGCGGATCGTCGAGCTCTACAGCGAGGCCGAGGTGGCGGTCGTGCCGTCGCTCTACGAGGGCTTCTCGTTGCCCGCCATCGAAGCCATGTCGTGCGGCGTGCCGTTGGTGGCCACCACAGGCGGTGCCCTGCCGGAGGTGACCGGAACCCACGACGACACCTGCTTCCAGGTGCCCCCGGGTGACAGCGGCGCCCTTGCCGCCATGATCCGCACCGTCCTCGACACCCCCGACGCCCGGGACCGGATCGGCGCCAACGGCCGCCGGCGGGTGATGGACCACTGGAGTTGGCACCACACGGCCGAGCGGACCGTCGAGCAGTACAGGAAGCTCCTCACCGGACCTCGTTCCGACGCTCGCTCCCGGTCTCTGCCCGGTTCTCGCTCCGATCTTCTGTCAGGCCCCCGGCGCTAGTGCTCACCGCCGACTACCACCGACTCGGGCTCCGATCCGGCGACCGCCTGCTGGACCTGGGCTGCGGTTTCGGCCGACACGCCTTCGAGGCCCTGCGCCGGGGTGCCCACGTCGTCGCCTGCGACCTCGGTATCGACGAGCTGCACCGGGTCAGGGCGACCGTGGCAGCCATGGCGGAGGCGGACGAGATCGGCCCCGACGTGGTACTCGAGACCGCAAACGGCGATGCCACGCGGCTCCCGTTCGCCGACGACTCCTTCGACCGGGTAATCGCCAGCGAGGTGATGGAACACATCCACGACGACGACGCCGCCCTCACCGAGCTGACCCGGGTGCTGCGTCCAGGTGGCACGATCGCCATCACCGTTCCGGCCACCCTCCCTGAACGCATCTGCTGGAAGATCTCGTCCGACTACCACGCACCGGCAGCGGTCGGGGGCCACGTCCGCATCTATGGACGACACACGCTCCGCGACCGCATGGCCGCCGCCGGCCTGGTCGTCGACGGTGACCACCGGTCCCATGCCCTCCACAGCCCCTACTGGTGGCTGCGCTGTGCCGTTGGCCCCAACCGGCCGATCGAGGGCAACCGACTGGTCCGCATCTACCATCGCTTCCTCACCTGGGACATCGTGAAGGCGCCCCGCACGACCCGGACCCTTGACAGGATCCTCAACCCGGTCCTGGGAAAGAGCCTCGTCGTATACGCCACCAAGCCCGCTCAGGCGACCCATCCGACAGTCGATCCTGACAGGGAGCTGGTGCATGTCCCTACCTGAGATTCCCGGCCTGTTGTCGGCCGACGACCTGCGCCGCACCGCCGATTCGATCGCCGAGGTCCAACTCCCCGACGGCATGATCCCCTGGTTCACCGGCGGCCATGCCGACCCGTGGAACCATGTCGAAGCCGCCATGGCGCTGGCAGTCTCCGGCCACCTCGATGAGGCCGAGGCCGCCTACGGGTGGCTGGCCGCCAGCCAGCACGATGACGGTGCCTGGCACGCCTACTACGTGGACGGCGACGTCGAGGACCCCAAGTTCGACACCAACGTGATCGCCTACGTCTCCACCGGCGCCTGGCACCACTGGCTCCTCACCCACGACCGGGGCTTCCTCGAGTCGCTGTGGCCAGTCGTCGAGCGGGCCCTCGACTACGTACTCGACCTCCAGACTCCCCGGGGCGAGATCCTCTGGGCGCGCCACGCCGGCGGCACACCCTGGTCCTACGCACTGCTCACCGGATCGTCGAGCGTGTGCCACAGCCTCCGGTGCGGTATCGCCGTCGCCGAGGAGTTGGGCCACGAGCGCCCCGACTGGGAGCTCTCGCTGGCCCACCTCGCCCATGTCGTCAGGACTCGACCCGGGGGTGCATTCGCTCCGAAGGACCGGTGGGCGATGGACTGGTACTACCCGGTGCTCTCCGGCGCCGTCACCGGCGAAGAGGCCGTGCGACAACTCGCCTCCCGCTTCGACGACTTCGTCCTACCCGCCCGGGGTGTCCGCTGCGTCGGTGACAAGGACTGGATCACCGCCGCCGAGACCTGCGAATGCGCCATGGCCTACCTGCTGGTCGGCAACCGGCCGATGGCCGAGCGGCTGTTCGCATGGGCGCAGACGATGCGCAGCCCCGATGGCCGCTACCTCACCGGCATCGCCTACCCGCAGGAGGTCAGCTTCCCGGATGACGAGCACACGACCTACACGGCGGCGGCCGTCATCCTCGCAGCCGACGCTCTCAGCGGAGCGAGTCCCGCCTCCGGCCTGTTCGTCGACCACCGGGACCTGCCCGAGATCATCGACGTCGAGATTGTCTCGGGGATCGACTCGGAGGTCGACGTTCGAATCCGCGACCTCGACTGATCGACCCCGCCCACCGAGGGTGCCGACGACCGGGTGGTCAGATCCCCACGGCAACGCGGCGCAGGACACGTAGCGAACCCACGGTGTCGACCTCGTGGAACGACCCAGACCCGACCGCCCGGCACCAGATCTCGTAGGGCGGCCGCCCCCCGTCGGCCGGATCCGGGAAGACGTCGTGGATCAGGAGCGTGCCTCCAACGGCCAACTGCGGCACCCAACCCTCGTAGTCACGGTGCGCAGGCCCGACCCCGTGTCCACCGTCGATGAACAGCAGCGAAAGAGGCGTCGACCAGGCAGCGGCGACACGGGGTGAGTCGCCCACCAGGGCGACCACGGTCTCCTCGAGGCCGGCTTCGCTGATGGTCCGGCGGAAGTGCGGCAGGGTGTCGATGCGGCCGGCCTCCGGGTCGACGAGGTCGGGCTCGTGCCATTCCCAGCCGGGCTGGTTCTCCTCGGAGCCGCGGTGGTGGTCGAGTGCGAACAGCAGACGGCCGCCGGCCTCAGCAGCTGCGCCCAGGTAGACGCTGGACCTGCCGCAGTAGCTCCCCACCTCGAGGAACGGTCCGTCGACAGCGACATCGAGTGCGTGATCGTGGAGGGCGCATCCCTCGTCGGGAGGCATGAAGCCGCGGGTGCCCTCGGCCAGGTCGAACAGTTGTCGGCGGCGGTCTTCCACGGCTCAGTTGTGCTTGCGCACCAACTCGTGTTCGGTCCGCTCGCCCCACAACAGGTGCTCCAGTACCACGAATCGGACGATCCAGAGCGCACCGAATGCTGCGGCGTTTGCGCCCTGCACGGCGAGCGTGTGATCCGAGAAGGAGTCGGCGACACCGACGAGGGCGGTCGACAGCACCAGGCCGACGAAGGCGAGGCCCCAGAATGGCAGGATCTCTGCGCCGAAGTTGTGGTCGCCCTTCTCCCGCTCCCAGACGTAGTGACGGCTGAGCAGGTAGGCGGGGATGCTGCCCGCAGCCACGGCGACCACGTTGGCGAGCATGCCGTTCCAGCCCAGGCGGGCGTAACAGATGTACAGCAGCGTCTGGCCGGTGCACACGTTGATGATCGACACACCGGCGAATCGGATCAGCTTCTGCCCGTAGTCCCGCCAGAGGCGCGTAGAAAGGGCGAGCAGGTTCCGGGCCATGGCGCGAGAGCCTATCCCCACCATTTCCGGCGAGTCGTGCCTCCCGTCACCCGGTGTCCCCGGTCCCCAGAATACGTCCGGCCAGCCGGCGGGCCGTCTCGACCGTCGTCTCCCCGGCTACGGGTCCGGCCTCGACGAGCGCCTGTCCGGCGGCCTCGCCCAGGAGGTGGTCGAGGCGGGCGCGCACCTCTGCGGCAAGGCGGCGGGCCCGCCGGACCTCGAGGCCCGTACCCCCGACGAGGACCGCATGGTGGGCGTCGATGGCGGCGAGCAGGTCCTCGACCCCCTCACCCTTCGTCGCCGTCGTCTCGACGATCACGGGGCGCCTTTTGGGGCAGGCACCCGACACCTCGGTCAGGTCCAACATCAGGTCGAGGTCGCGGCGGGCGTCGGATGCGCCGGGACGATCGGCCTTGTTGACGACGAACAGGTCGGCGACCTCGAGCAGGCCCGCCTTGTTGGCCTGCACGGCGTCTCCCCAACCCGGGGTCACCACGACGACGGCGGTGTCCGCCGCAGCGACCACATCGACCTCGACCTGGCCGACTCCGACCGTTTCGATCACGACCGGGTCGAATCCGCAGGCGTCGAGCACGCGAACCGCCCCCGGAACGGCGAGGGCGAGGCCTCCACCGTGGCCGCGGGTCGCCATGGAGCGGACGAAGACCCCTGCGACAGTGGCCGCCTCCATGCGCACGCGGTCACCGAGGATGGCGCCACCGGTCAGTGGGGACGAGGGGTCGACCGCCACCACCGCCGGTCGGCGACCCCCTGCGACGAGCAGGGTGGTCAGCGCGCTGGTCAACGTCGACTTCCCGGAGCCCGGTGCCCCGGTGATTCCCACGACGTGTGCTGTGCCGGCCAACCGGTGCGTGGCCCCGGCGATGGCGTCAGCGGCCCCACCACCGCGTTCCACGAGGGTCAGCAGGCGGGCGATCGCCCGGCGCTCGCCATCCCGGGCTGCGGCGAGGAGCTCGGCCGGCGTCCGGCCTTCAGTCGCCGGTTGCACGGACACCCGCGTCGACGACGCCGCGCACGGACGCCACGACCTCGACGGCCGAGGCCCCCGGGCCGAGGACTGCGCCGACTCCGGCCGCAGCGAGCTCGTCGAGGTCCTCGTCGGGGACGACGCCGCCGATCACGACGGGTACGTCTCCGAGTCCTGCGTCGGCGAGGGCAGCGACGATCAGGGGTGCCAGGGTGAGATGTCCGGCATTGTGCATCGAGATGCCGACCACGTCGGCGTCCTCCTGCTCGACCGCATCGACGATCGTCCCGGTGGTCTGGCGGAGCCCGAGGTAGACGACCTCCATGCCGGCGTCCCGGAGCATCCGGGCGACGACCTTGAGCCCCCGGTCGTGCCCGTCGAGGCCCAGCTTGGCGAGCACGACCCGGATCGGCGCTGCGCCCATGTTCCGGACCTCCATCAGACGACCGTCGTCTCGACGTACGTGCCGAAGACGTCCTCGAGGACTTCGACGACCTCGCCGACGGTGGCCCGGGTCCGGACCGCGTCGAGCAGTGCGGGCATCAGGTTGGCCTCCGGTCGCCCGGCTTCATCGGCGACCCGGGCGAGCGCCGTTCGTACCGCGGACCCGTCGCGTGCCAGCCGGACCTCGGCCAGGCGTTTGCGCTGCAGGTCCTCGGTGTCCTGGCCGATGCGCATCAGCCTGCTCGAACCCCCTTCGTCGCCCTCGGTGAAGGCGTTGACCCCGACCACGACCCGGTCGCCGGCGTTCACCTCGCGCTCGAACCGGTAGGCCGATTCGGCGATCTCGCCCATGAACCAGCCGCTCTCGATTCCCGCATAGACGCCCTCGAGGATCGAGCCCCCTCCCTCGTCGTCGAGCCGGTCGAAGACCTCCCCGGCACGGCGCTCGAGTTCGTCGGTCATCCACTCGACGTAGGCGGAGCCGCCGAGGGGATCGGCCACGTCGGCGACCCCGGTCTCGTGGGCGATGACCTGCTGGGTGCGCAACGCGATGCGCGCCGCCTCCTTGGAAGGGAGGGCCAGGGCCTCGTCGTACGAGTCCGTGTGGAGGCTCTGGGTGCCGCCGAGCACGCCGGCCAACGCCTGTAGGGCGACCCTGGCGATGTTGACCTCGGGCTGCTGGGCGGTGAGCGAGACGCCCGCTGTCTGTGTATGGAACCGCAATTTCAGGCTGCGCTCGTCCCTGGCGCCGTAGCGCTCGCGCATCCAGCGGGCCCAGATGCGTCGAGCGGCCCGGAACTTGCCGATCTCCTCGAAAAAGTCGCTGTGGCTGTTGAAGAAGAAGGACAGCCGGGGAGCGAACTCGTCGACGTCGAGGCCGACCGCCGCCGCCGCCTCCACATAGGCGAACCCGTTGGCGAGGGTGAAGGCCAGTTCCTGGGCGGCCGTCGAACCGGCCTCGCGGATGTGGTAGCCGGAGACCGACACGGGGTTCCAGCGGGGCATCTCGGCAGCGGTGAACCGGATGACGTCGGTGACCAGGCGCACCGACGGGCGGGGTGGGAACAGGTACTCCTTCTGCGCCTGGTACTCCTTGAGGATGTCGTTCTGGAGTGTGCCGGCCAGAAGCCTCCGCTCGACGCCGCCCTCCTCGGCGACGGCGACGTACATGGCCAACAGGATCGGCGCCGGTCCGTTGATGGTCATCGAGGTGGTGACCGCGGCGAGGTCGATGTCGGCGAAGAGGTCGGCCATGTCGTCGACCGTGTCGACGGCGACGCCCGCCCGGCCGACCTCGCCGATTGCGAGCGGGTGGTCGGAATCGCGGCCCATGAGCGTGGGCATGTCGAAGGCGGTGGAGAGTCCGGTGCCGCCGGACCGGAGCAGCTCCTTGAAGCGGCCGTTGGTGTCCTCGGCGGTGCCGAACCCGGCGAACATGCGCATGGTCCAGTGCCGGTCCCGGTACATCCCGGCATGGATGCCACGGGTGTAGGGGTACTCGCCGGGGAGCGGGCCTTCGCCGTAGACGGGATCGACGGGAATGCCGGAGAGGGTCCGACGGTCCGGGTGCATGGGTCGAAGGATAGTTGGATGTCCAACTATTTGCCACCCAAGCATTGTCGGTTCCAGATGCCTAGACTGGACCCATGCCGTTGCCCTTCGACCCGATCGACGAGGCGCACCGCAACTGGCGCTCCAACGACTGGGGCGCCGCCGACCCGATGGCCGCGGCCACCTCCATCACGCGGGCCCACCAGGTCCTCCTGCACCGCATCGACGCCGCCCTCGCCCCCTTCGACCTCAACTTCAGCCGATTCGAGGCCCTCGCCCTCCTGCACTTCTCGCGGCACGGATCGCTGCCCCTCGGCAAGGTCGGTGACCGCCTCCAGGTGCACCCCACCTCGGTGACCAACACCATCGACCGGCTCGAGGCGGACGGTCTCGTCCGTCGCACGCCCCACCCCACCGACCGACGTACCACGCTCGCCGAGATCACCCGTCGGGGACGCACCACCGTCGAACAGGCGGCGGGCGCCCTCGCCGACATCAGGTTCGGACTCGACGGCATGGGCCGCGACGACCTGTCCGCGGTGACAGCGGCGCTCACCGGCCTCCGTCAGGGCGCCGGCGACTTCTGACCGGCGACCTTCGGCGCGGGAAAGCGGGTGCGGCCACCGATCCACGGCCGTGTCACACTGCCACAGAGACGCAGTGCCGCCGGATTGCCGCGGCGAGACCGAGGAGACCCCCATGGGCGAAGACAGCCAACCTGCCGAGATCGCCGGTTGGCCCAAGTTGGTGATCACATACCGCACCGACCCCGACAAGGTGGCCGCCCTACTCCCCCCCGGCATCGAACCGGGTGCCGAACCCATCGTCACCATCGGCGTCTACTGCGTACCGATCCTCGATGAGCCCGAGTTCGGCACCAGCACGAGGGTGCAGGCCGACTTCGACGGCGTCGCCGGACAGTTCTCGCTCGGCATCGGCATCGACCAGGAGGCGGCCATCTTCAACTCGAAGGAGATCAACGGGCAACCGAAGTTCCCGTGCACCACCCGCTACTTCCGGTTCGGCGACGCCGTCGAGGCCACTGCCACGCACCAGGGCTACACGTTCCTCGAGTTCAGGGGTCGATCCACCGGGACCGTCGATCCCGAACCGGGCGACCGCGAGGAGAACGAGTGGTGGCTCAAGTACTCGCGGGCAGTCGGCGGTGCCGAGGGCGAGTGGGACTACCCGCCACACGTCGTCAGGGTACGGCAGGTCAGCGAACAGGTTCATGTCGAGGAACTCGACGGCATCCTGACCCTCCGGGACAGCCCGTGGGATCCCCACACCGAGCTCCTGCCGGTGCGTGAGCAGCTCTCGGCCCGGCTCATCACCTCAGCCCACAAGGCACGCGAGATCACCAACGCCGGCCCGCTCGACCCGGTCGCCTTCTGGCCCCACGCAGACACCATCGGCGGCTCCCGCTGGCCCGGCCGCCGGGGCGGCCCCCGCAACCTGCGCTGAGTCGGTGGCAGCTGTGGATCAGGTACTCGACCCGGCACTGTTCCTTCCGGAACCAGAGCCTGCCGAGGTCCACTGCACGATCATCTCGGTCGACGACCACGTCGTCGAGCCACCCCACCTGTTCACCGAGTACATGTCCCCGGCGCTGCGCAGGCACGGTCCGCAACTGGTCGAGACGCCCGAAGGGCACCAGGTCTGGGAGTTCGAAGGCAACACGTACTCCCAGGTCGGAATGAACGCCGTGGCCGGACGCCGTCCCGAGACCGTGCGGCTCGAGCCGTTCCGCTTCGACCAGATGCGCCCCGGCTGCTACGACGTCGACGCCCGGATAGCCGACATGGACCTGGCCGGCATCTGGGCGATGCTCAACTTCCCCTCCCAGGTGACCGGATTCTGCGGACGGGTGTTCGCCGACGCCGACGACGCCGCTCTGGGCATTGACGCCATGCGGGCGTGGAACGACTGGCTGTACACCGAATGGTATGCACCCCATCCGGACCGGATCGTCCCGTGCGGCATCACCTTCCTCTCCGACCCGACGGAGGCGGCCCGGGAGATCCACCGCAACGCCGAGCGGGGCTTCGTCTCGGTCACCCTGCCCGAGCGCCCCCATGCCATCGGGCTCCCGAGCCTCTGGGACCGCGACCACTGGGACCCGGTCATCGCCGCCTGTGTCGAAACCGACACGGTGGTCTCCCTCCACGTGGCCAGTTCCGGAATGCACCCGACGCCGCCGGGGGGTCCTGCGCTCCAGATCGGCGCCACCCTCTTCGGGCAACTCTCCCTCCAGGCCTGCGCCGAGTGGCTCTGGTCGGAATACCCGGTCCGATACCCCCGACTCAAGGTCGCCATGTCCGAGGGCGGCATCGGCTGGGTCGCCATGCTCATCGACCGCCTCGACAACCTCATCGAGCGCTCGGGCTACGGGCATGGCTGGGAAGAGCACCCCGCCGACGTCCTGCGCCGCAACTTCTGGTTCTGTACGCTCGACGACCCCTCCACCATCGACACCCGCCACACCATCGGCATCGACAACATCTGCGTCGAGGCCGACTACCCCCACGGTGACAGCACCTGGCCGCACACCCAACAGGTCATCGCCGACGCCTGGGGTCACCTGCCGCCCGACGAACTCCGGATGCTCTGCTGCGAAAACGCAGCCCGCCTCTACCGGCACCCCCTGCCCGAGGTGGTCCTGCCCCTCGACTGAGCGGGCTCAGCCGCCCTCGCTGGTCAGGATCAGGCCACTCGTCGGAACGCCGCTGCCCGAGGTCACCAGCACGTTCACGGCCCCGTGGACCTGGTTGACCGAGGTTCCCCGAACCTGGCGGACCCCCTCGGCGATGCCGTTCATGCCGTGGATGTACGCCTCACCCAACTGGCCGCCGTTGGTGTTGACCGGCAGGGCACCGCCGACCTCGATGTTCCCGTCGGCGATGAAGTCCTTCGCCTCGCCGGCGCCGCAGAATCCGAACTCCTCGAACTGGGGCAGGACCAGCGGCGTGAAGTGGTCGTAGAGCATCGCCGTCTGGATGTCGGCGGGACCAAGGCCCGACGACTCCCAGAGTTGCCCGGCCACGACCCCCATCTCGGGGATGCCGGTGATGTCGTCCCTGTAGTACGAGCGCATCATCCACTGGTCCTCGGCCACTCCCTGGGCAGCGGCGGCAATCCAGGCAGGCTCCCGGTCCAGGCCTTCTGCCCGCTCTGCGCTGGTGATGACCAGTGCCACGCCGCCGTCGCTCTCCTGACAGCAGTCGAGGAGTCGCAGTGGGTCGGAGATGATCCTGCTGGCCTGGTGCTCCTCGAGCGTGATGGGCCGGCCGTGGAAGAAGGCGGCCGGGTTGTTGGCAGCGTGGCGGCGGTCGGCGACGGCGATCCGACCGAAGTCCTCCGAGGTCGCGCCGTGCTGGTGCATGTAGCGGGTGGCGAACATGCCGGCCCACTGCGCCGGTGTGAGCAGCCCGAACGGCGAGGTCCAACTGAACGAGACGTCGTTCGCCTCGGGGCTCTGGTGGTGGGCCTGTACTCCGCTGCCGAACCGGTGCCACGAGCGCTCGTTGAACGCCCGGTAGGCCAGCACGTAGTCGGCGGCACCGGTGTGTACGGCCATTGCGGCCAGGCCGACGGTGGCGCAACCCCCACCACCGCCGTGGTTGACCATGGTGAAGAACCGCAGGCGCGGTATGCCCAGGTTCCGGGCCACCTCGATCTCGTAGTTGCACTCCATGCTGAACAACGACATGCCGTCGACCAACGTCGGGTCGAGGCCGGCGTCACCACATGCGGCCAGGCAGGCCTCGGTCGCCAACTGCATGGGCGTCCGGCCGGAGTCCTTCGAGAACTCGGTGGCGCCGATGCCGACGATGGCGGTCCGGCGGGCAGGGGTCCACATGTCAGGCGCTCCCCTCGGCGCCCTGCGAACCTTCCGGCAGGGCCAGTTCGGCGCTGCCATGGATGTGGTTGCCGAGGGAGTTGGTGCCGACGAACGCCACGGTGATGGCGCCTCCCTCCCCGACATCAGTCACCGAACCAGCCATGGTCATCGTGTCGCCCGGGTGGTTCGACGCCCCGAGTCCGATCCTGAGGTTCCGGAACACCGCCCGGTCTCCGGCCCAGTCCCCCAGCCACCGGGCGGCCAACCCACTCGAGGTGAGGATGTTCATGATGATGTCCGGCAGGCCCTTGGCACGTGCTGCATCGCTGTCGTGGTGGACGTCCTGGTGGTCGAAGGTGGCCAGCGCCCCGGACGTCACGAGTTCGGTGGTGATGTCAATCGGACAGGGCGGCAACCGGTCGCCGACGGACACGTCGTCCCGGACCAACGTGTCCGTGCGTCGATCGGGTCGGACCGGACGGAACTGGTGGAGGGTCACGTCATCGTGGCTGTCCAGCCAGCAGACCTCGAGCGGCATGCCGATCTCGAGTTGGTCGGGGCGTACACCGACGATGTTGGAGACCACTCGGACACCCTCCTCGAGCTCCACCAGGCCGACCACGAGCGGATAGTCGAAGGCGGGGACCTTCGGATGTTCCGGGGCGGTCCAGCTGTAGAGGAAGCCCCGACCGGAGGCGACAACCCAGTCGTACGCCATGTCATGGGTCGTCGGATCGGCGACGACCGGGGGGTGCACGAGGCGTCCGCTGCCGGTGAAGCGCTGGATGCGCAACTCGTGCTGCCGCAGCCCCTCCCAGTGCCATGCCTGGTCCTGGTTCCAGCGGGGACGGGGACGTTCGGGCCGGGGCGAGTCGTCCACCGGTTCGTCGCCACGCTGCCGGCCGGTGCCCGGCCGGAACTTGAAGATCCGGAAGGTGAGCGTTCCGACCGGATCACCGTGCTGGTTCGCGTAGGCGACCTCGGTCGTCACGAAGTGGCCGGTGCCGAGTGCCGTCTGCTTCTGGGGGGAGACGCCGGTGAGCGTCGTCCGGGTGGACACGATGTCGCCGGGTCGGAGGTGGCCTTCGTAGGCCTGGTCCGAGTTGGTGGCG
Source organism: Candidatus Neomicrothrix sp. UBA2131 (assembly GCA_002329075.1). Taxonomy (GTDB): domain Bacteria; phylum Actinomycetota; class Acidimicrobiia; order Acidimicrobiales; family MedAcidi-G1; genus S20-B6. The sequence goes on along the minus strand of DCXR01000062.1, from coordinate 26,044 downwards.
ACGACGCCGGTGAACCCGGCGTCGTCGAGCAGTTGGTAGGCGGTCTGCTGAGGCTGGTCGGTGTCGCGCCCGACGGAGTCGCTCCCGATCCTGACGGGCATCGTCCACATGTTGAGCGTGGCCGGGGGTGCCACGATCCCCCCATACGGCCCCGAGGCGGCAACCGCCTCATCTACGAAGAGCGGGTTTGCCTCGGACATGACGGCACACCAGGCACTGACCTCGGAGGCACCGACCGGTTCGGTGGCGACCTGGACCGAACCCTGCCCGCCCACCAGGGACTGCAGGGCGGTCTCGAGGGCGGCGTCAGCGTCGCTCATGTCAGGAGCATGTCATGGTCAGGGGCGTGGAATCCCCACCGGCCAGTCGTCGGTGACACCCTGCTCCCGCAACCGTGCGATGGCCGCCTCGTCCAGGCCCAGGGATTCCAGCACCTGGTCCGTGTGCTGGCCCAACGTCGGCGCAGGACCGCCCAGCGACAGGTGGGCACCGTCCACGAGGAACGGGTACGAGAAGTAGGGGGTCGACCCGGTCACAGGATGCTCATACCACTGGAGGAAGCCGCGGAACTCGTGCTGTGCGGTCCCACCGGAATGGTTCGGATGCACGCAGAAGGCCGCCGGGACACCTGCCTGCCATAGGCGCTCCTCGGACTCCCGACCGGCCTGCCCCCGTGACCAGGCGCCGAGCACCTCGTCGATACGGTCGGCATCGCCGTGGCGGTCGAGGCCGTCCAGGTCGTCGACCAGGCCCTGAAGGTTCACCCACTGTGCATCGGTCTCGATGCTGACCGCCAACCAGCGGTCGTCCTCGGCTGTCCGGTACAGGCCCTGGGGCGTCGCCGCCGCCGACCGGTTGCCGAGGCATCCCAGCACGTTGCCGTATGCCGAGGCCTCGACGACCTGCTCCGCCGAGGCCTGGAGCGCCGCTTCGATCAACGGGGCCTCGATCAACTGTCCGGTACCGGTGCGCTCGCGGTCGGCGAGGGCGAGCAGGACCGCCACGGCCGCGTGCATCGCCGCGAACATGTCGACGGGCCCCTGTGGGAGCAGCCGCGGCCCGTCGACATGGCCGGTCCGGTTGGCAAGGCCCCCCACCTGCTCCATGGTCATGGCGAAGCCGACGCGGTCCCTCCAGGGCCCGTCCAGCCCGAACGCCGGCGCCCGCAGGTACACGGCACGGGGGTTGCGCCGGCGAACGGCGTCCCAGGTCACCCCCCAGGAGTCCATCACGCGAGGGCTGAAGTTCTCGATGACCACATCGGCGGTGTCGAGGAGGGTCCCGAGCACCTCCTGCCCGGCATCGGTCGTGAGGTCGAGCGTCACCAGGGTCTTACCCGGATTGGCACCGTGGTAGCCCGGAGACCATTCCCAGAGGTGGTCCCGCTGGTAGCCGGCGGCCCAGCGCATGCCGTCCAGGCGGACGTGCGACTCGACCTTGACGAGGTCGGCACCGAGGACGCGCAGGAAGCTGGCGGTGACCGGACCGGCCCAGAAGGTCCCCAGGTCGAGGATGCGCACCCCGGCCAGGGGTCGTGCCGGATCGGTACCGAGCACCGGACCGGGGCCGTCGTCGGGCTCGTCGCCTGCATCACCCAGGGCGGGTGCCGGGCGTCGCGGGGCCAACGTGGACTCGGAGAAGCCGATGCTCGGGCGGGGCCCGATGAACCCCTGCGGGTGGTCGACGAAGACGCCCCGCTCGACGAAGTGGTCGTAGCCGGGCAGCGTCAGTCCGTCGCCCACCGGGCCGCAGGGGATGCGGAACGCCGAGGCCACCTCGACGATCTCGTCGACCGTGTGGGCCTTCGTGAAGGCGTGGATCCTCTCCCAGACCTCCTCCTTGCGTTCCAGGCGACCGACGAAGCTGAGGAACATGGGGTCGTCGCCGAACTCGGGGGCGCCGATCATGGCGCAGAAGTCCTGCCACTGCTGGCCGGTGACACAGCACAAGGCGACCATCCCGTCCGACGCCGGTTCGATGGACGGGATCATGAACTGCCGGGGGAACTCGTAGTCCGGGGCCATCGACTCGTACATCGGCCGGAACACCTGGAACGAGTGCATCATTGCCTCGTACTGCGAGCAGTCGACGTGGGCGCCGTGTCCGGATGCCCTGGCGGCGAGCGTCGCTGAGAGGGCGGCCGGTGCCGCGAAGGCCGCTGCGGTGAAGTCGCCGAGGTCCCCTCCGACCGACACGGGCTCCTCGCCGGGTACGCCGCGGACCTCTGTCGAGCCGACGAGGGCCTGGAGGACGAAGTCGTTGGCCGGCCGGTCGGCCCAGGGTCCCGTCGTCCCGAACGGCGTGAGCGTGGCGACGACCACGGCCGGGTTGACGGCACGCAGGTCGTCGGCGGTGATGCCGAGGGCACGGGCGTCGGCCGGATCGTGGTCGTCGATAACGAGGTCGGCGCCGGCGACGAGGTGCAGGAGTTCGTCGCGGCCGCCATCCACCCCGAGGTCCACAACGGCGCTGCGCTTCCCGCCGTTCAGGAACCGGAACCAGGCGGCGTCCCCACCTGTGGGGATCGTCGCCCCCGAGGCGCTCCAACGGCGGAAGGGGTCACCGGCAGGCGACTCCACCTTGCACACGTCGGCGCCGGCATCAGCGAGCAACTTGCCGACATAGGGAGCGGCCACCCGGCTGCCCATCTCGAGCACCCGGACCCCGGTCAATGGATGTTGTGGGTCTTTCATTGAGATACTCCTTGTCCTGACGACGGCACCCGTCACCACACCACGGGAAAGGATGCAACATGGCACCCCTTGTCGTCCATCGGGACGACCCGGACGCCTACTAGCCGCCAATGGGGAACTACCGTCCCGGCCAGGAGGTATGAACGATGCGCCGATGGTTGGTGCCGCTTGTGATGCTCTTCGCTCCGCTTGTCCTGCTGGCCTGCGGCGACGGCGACGAAACGCCCGCACCCACCACCACTACGGCCACGACCACCACCGCGCCCACAACCACGTCCGCGCCCACCACCACCACCACAACCACCACCGCGCCCACCACCACGTCCGCGCCCACCACCACCACAACCACCACCGCGCCCACCACCACCACGACCACCACCGCGCCCACAACCACGACCACGTCCGCGCCCACCACCACGACCACGATGGCGCCCATTTCGATCGACCCGGCCGAGGTCGTCGCCGGCTGCGAGCCGCTGCTTGCCGACTGCCTGCTGCCGTTCCCCAGCAACCACCTCACGGTCGCCGACCCCGACACACCCACCGGTCGACTCGTGGCCTTCGCTGCGTCCGCCCTGCCGATCAACAACGAAGGCACATGGATTGATCCCACCCCCTGGAACCACAACGACGGCTTCAGCCCCGGCTCGGCCATGGCCGTCCGGTTCCCCGACCTCGACGTCGACGCATCGGGCCTGGCCCCGATCACCGACATCGCCCACTCCCTCGACCCCGAGTCGGCCACGGTCGTCATCGACGCCGACACCGGCGAGCGCTGGCCGCACTGGACCGAACTCGATGCCAACGCCGGCGACGAAGTCCCGATCCTCTACCTGCGCCCTGCCCGCAACTTCCCCGAAGGCCATCGAATCGTCGTCGGCATCCGCGGCCTCGTCGACGAATCCGGCGACACGATCGCACCTACTGACGTTTTCCGCGCCTACCGCGACCGCCTCGACACCGGCAACCCGGGCCTCGAGGGCCGACGCGGGTCGATGGACGAGGTGTTCGACGTCCTGGGTGAGGCAGGGGTCGACCGGGCCGACCTCGTCGTGGCCTGGGACTTCACCGTCATCAGCACCCGGAACCTGACCGGACCCCTGCTCTCCATGCGGGACGACGCCTTCGCCGAACTCGGCGACGCAGCACCAACGTTCGAGGTGGCCTCCGTCGAGGACCTCGACGACGGCCAGCTGATGCGCAAGGTGACCGGCACCTACACCGTCCCGGGCTTCCTGACCGGTGACGGAAGCACCGGCGAGAGCCTGCTGTTCGACGAAGACGGCGCTCCGGCCCGTGGCATCGACCTGACCGCCCCCTTCACCTGCGGGATTCCCGTCTCGGCCAGCGGTGGGGAACCCGGTGCCCCCCTCATCTACGGCCACGGCCTGCTCGGCACTGCAAACCAGGCCACCTCGTCGGGGCCCCGTGCCATCGCCGCCGACTTCAGCCGGGTCGTTTGCGGCACCGACCTCATCGGCATGGCCGACGAGGACACCGTCAACGCCGTCGCCGTGATCCAGGACTTCTCCCGCTTCCACACCCTCGGCGACCGCCTCCTCCAGGGCCAACTCAACACTCTCTTCCTCGGCCGCCTGATGATCCACCCCGACGGGCTCGCCACCGACCCCGCCTTCCAGGACGCCGACGGCCAGTCGCTGATCCGCGCCGGGGCCGACCACGGGCTCGCCTACTACGGGATCAGCCAGGGTGGGATCATGGGTGCCGTCTCCACCGCAGTGTCCACCGACTGGGACCTGGCGATGCTCGGGGTGCCGGCCATCAACTACTCGACGTTGCTGCACCGCAGCATCGACTTCGACCCGTTCTTCCTCGGGCTCCGGGTCTCCTACCCGTCCACCTACGACCAGGGCATGGGCATCCTGCTCCTCCAGATGCTCTGGGACCGCGGCGAGGGCAACGGCTACGCCAACCACTTCGGCGACGACCCGCTCCCGGGTGTGAACCAAAAGCGGGTCCTGCTCCACCTCGCCGTCGGTGACCACCAGGTTGCCAACATCGCCACCGAGGTCATGGCCCGCACCATGGGTGCGGCAGTCCAGTGGCCGGCGGTCGCCGACGGACGTAGCAACGACATCGAGCCCTACTGGGGCCTCGAGCGATGGACGGACGACGAATACGAGGGATCGGCGCTCGTGGTCTGGGACTCCGGGATCTCCCTGCCGCCCACGACGAACCTGCCGCCGCGGGAGGGCGACGACCCCCACGACGATCCGCGCACCGAGCCAGCCTCGGTCGAACAGCGGGGCACCTTCCTCGCCACCGGCACCGTCGTTCGCACCTGCGACGGGCCCTGCACGGCAGAACAACGCTGAGCGGCCCAGCGTCGCCCTAGGGTCGCTCCATGATCGTCACGACGCTCGTCGGTCTGGCCTCGCTCGTGGTCGGGCTGCTCATCGACTGGCCGGTCCTCGTCGCCCTGTCAGCGATCTTCGTCGCTGTCCAGGTGATGATGCTGACCGCCCGGGCCGTCGTGCAGCGCAACGACCGCCGCATGGCGGAACGGCTGGAGGAAAAGCGCCGCCTACGGGAAGGCTGACGAGCCTCAGTCGGTGTCGAGCGCCTCGGCGGCGACCATCGGATTCGAAAACTCCTTCACCCCACAGACCTTGCCGTCCCGGAACCGCCAGAGGGCGATGTAGGTGTTGCGGTACGTCTTGCCGGTGGTCGAAACGTGGCCGTCCGACGTGTACTCGGCAATCAAGAGGTCAGGGTCGACGCAGTCGTGGACGGCTGTGAGCATCAGGGTGAACACGAACGTGCCCAACTGCGGTCCCACGTACTCGGCGATCTCCCTGCGCCCCTCGAGGCGCTTGGGCGGGTCGCTGTACGGGAGTTCGAGAACGTAGTCATCGGCGTAGAGACCGCCGAGCGCCGCGTACTCGCCGGTGCCGATCAACGAAATCGCCCGTTCGAGGACCGCCCGGTTCGCGGCCCGTCGTGCATCGCCAATGCCTTCGCGTGCACCGTCCGTCTGCTCACCCACCTCGCGGACGGTAGCCGCGACGTGGTGGGATGGACCCATGCCGCCGCCACCCGGTCAACTTCAGCGCCTGCTCTACAGGTTGCCGCTGATCGCCTACCGGTTCCGACTGGGTCGCCTCATGGGCCGACGCTTCCTGCGACTCGGGCACACCGGACGGACCTCGGGGAGATTGCGACACGCTGTCCTCGAGGTGGTTGCAGATCTCGACGGTGATCCGATGGTCGTCGCCGCCTTCGCCCCCCGGTGCGACTGGTACCGCAACCTCCTTGCAGATCCGTCGGCCTCGGTGTCGTGGGGGCGGACATCCGGTACGGCCACGGCACGAATCCTCGACGAGGACGCTGCCGCCGCCGTGCTGACCGACTACGTCCGGCGTCATCCCCGCTCCGCCCGCAACATCGACCGACTCCTCGGGCTGGACCTCGTCGACAACCCTCAGGCAGCCGCCCGTTCGCTCCCCGTGGTCCGGCTCGTCGTCGATCGCTGAGATCCGGAACCCGTCAGCCGCCCAGCACGGCGAACGAACCCGACACGGCCGCCACCGGCTTCTCCTCGACGTCGACGGACACGCGACCTTCGAGGTGGACGATCCGGCGGCCAGCGTGGAGTACCTGCACCCGTGCCCGCAGTCGTCCCGCCGGCACGGCCCGCAGGAACCGGACCGACACCTCGATCGAGGTACGGAAGAGGCCCTCGTCGAGCACCGGCATGGTCGCCCGACCCATCGCCGTATCGACCAGGGTGAGGACCACGCCGCCATGCACGAAGTCGTTCGGGTTCAGGTGGTCGACACCGACGTCCAGCCAGGCCTCCGCCTGCCCGGGATCACCATCTTCGATCTCGAGCCCCAGAAACGCCTTCAAGGGGAACTCGCCGTAGTCGGGGTCGTCGACTCCGTTCTCCATGGACGAGTACCGAGGTCCCTCCGACAGATCATCCCGCCGCGGCGTACCGGCACGTAGGCCGCTAGCGTTTCGGTGCGGCGCGAGGCGGGATCTGCCCGATCGTCAGCGCCGTCGAAAAACCATGTCGAACGCCCCCGAACCCTTCGCCCTCGCCGACGCGGCAGCGGTCGTCCTGGCCGAGCGCACCGGCGTGCCCTCGCACGACGTCGTGCTGGTCCTCGGCTCCGGATGGGCCGCTGCGGCCGACGGACTCGGCGAGGTTGTCGCCGACGTGCAGTTGGACGAACTGCCGGGTTTCCCCGCCCCCACCGTCCTGGGCCACCGCAACAGCGCCCTGTCGATACGGGTCGGCGGCACCAACGCCCTCGTGCTCGGAGGCCGCGTCCACCTCTACGAGGGGCATCCGGCAGCAACGGTCGTCCACGGCGTCCGCACCGCCATCGCCGCCGGATGCGGAGTAGTCGTGCTCACCAACGCCGCCGGGGGCCTGAACCCCGACTGGCCTGTCGGTCAACCGGTCCTCATCGCCGACCAGCTCAACCTCACGGGCGCCTCGCCGATGGCCGGTCCCGCACCCCCGGTCGACCGACCCATCCGCTTCACGGACCTGACCGAGGCGTACTCGTCGCGGTTGCGGGCGCTGGCACTCGACGTCGACCCGACGCTGCCCGAGGGCGTCTACGCCGGACTGTTGGGAGGCGCCTTCGAGACACCCGCCGAGATCCGCATGATGGCAGGCCTCGGTGCCGACCTGGTCGGCATGTCGACCGTACTCGAGACCATCGCCGCCCGGCACCTGGGGGTCGAGGTGCTCGGCATCTCGCTCGTCACCAACGCTGCGGCGGGAATGGGCGATACCGACCTCGACCACGAGGATGTGCTGGAAGCCGCCGCCGAAGCCGGGCCCCGCATGCTGGCCCTGCTGCGCGGGGTGCTGGAACGCCTGTGAGCGACGCCGCCGCCACGGCACGCCGTTGGCTCGACGCCGACCCCGATCCCGAGACCCGGGCCGAGACCGTACAACTCCTCGACGGTGGTGGATCGACCCTAGAGGAACGCTTCACCGGGCGCCTCGAGTTCGGCACCGCAGGGATACGCGGGGCCATGGGCGCCGGCCCGATGCGCATGAACCGTGTGCTGGCCAGGGCGACTGCCACAGCGGTCGGGCGTGCACTCCTGGCGGACCAGGACGCCCCGACCGTGGTCATCGGCTACGACGCCCGTCGGCACAGCGACCTGTTCGCCGAGGACTCGGCCCGGGTGCTGGCCGGCCTCGGGGTGGCGAGCCTGCTGCTGCCCGGCCCGCTCCCCACACCGGTCCTGGCCCACGCGCTGCTCCGGACCGGCGCCGAGGCCGGGATCATGGTGACCGCCAGCCACAACCCCCGCCCGGACAACGGCATCAAGGTCTACTGGTCGGACGGTGCGCAGATCGTGCCGCCGATCGACAGCCGAATATCGGCCCTGATCGACGAGCAGTTCGACGGGGGCGGCCTGCCCGCAGAGGACGACCTGGCCGACGACGACGATCCGCTGATCACCCGGGGAACCGCCGCCGACGTCGAGTCCTATGTCGCCGCAGCTGCGGCACTGTCGGGACTTGACGCGCCCCATGACCTGGTCGTCGCCTACACGCCCCTTCACGGCGTCGGCCGCGACGTCCTGGTCGACACCCTGACCCTGGCAGGTTTCGCCCCCCCGCACGTCGTTGAAGAACAGGGCGAGCCGGACGGAGCCTTCCCCACCGTCGAGTTCCCGAACCCCGAGGAACCCGGGGCCCTCGACCTCGTGCTGGCACTCGCCGACGAGGTGGGCGCCGACCTGGTGATCGCCAACGACCCCGACGCAGACCGCCTGGCGGTTGCCGTCCCGACCGGCAGTGGATGGCGACCCCTCACCGGTGACGAGATCGGCTCCCTCCTGGCAGAGCACGTCCTCTCGGGCGGTTCGGGGGGCGACCGGCTCGTCGTCACCACACTGGTGTCGTCACGACTGCTGTCGGCCCAGGCCGCCCACCACGGCGTCCGCTACGCCGACACCCTCACGGGCTTCAAGTGGATCGTCCGCCCCGGCCTCGACGACCCCTCCGCCCGCTTCGTGTTCGGCTACGAGGAGGCCCTCGGCTACCTCGTCGGCGACCTGATCCGCGACAAGGACGGGATCACGGCCGGCATCGTGTTCGCCGAACTGGCCGCCACGGCGAAGGCAGCCGGCCGGACCGTCCTCGACCTGCTCCACGACCTCTGGCGCCGCCACGGTGTGCACCGGACGGCCCTGCGGACGGTGCGCCTCGACGGTCCGGACGGTGACGGGCGCATGGCGACCCTGCTGGCGCAGTTCCGGGCATCGCCCCCGACCGAGGTCGCCGGACACCGGGTGCTCGCCACCATCGACTACGCACAGCCGGGGACCGGTCTGCCCTCCTCCGATCTGCTGGCGCTCGACCTCGACGTCGGCCGCCTGCTGCTGCGACCCAGCGGCACCGAGCCGATGCTCAAGGTCTACGCCGAGGCCATCGTCCCCGTCACCGGTGACGATGTAGTCGGATCGGAGGCAACCGGCGACACCATCGTGGCTGCCATCGTGGATGCGGCAGTAACCCTCATAGGGTCTGCGTCGTGAACGCACCCACCTACGCCCCGGTTCCGACCACCTCGGTCGACGAGGTGGTACTCGAGGCCCGTGCCGCCGAACTGGGTAGCCGGTCGATCAAGACGTCGAGCAAGCGGGCCGCCCTCCACCTGGCGATCCGATGCATCGACCTGACGACGCTCGAGGGCGCCGACACCCCCGGCAAGGTTGCCTCCCTCTGCCGCAAGGCCGTGCGCCCCGATGCCACCAACCCGGCGATCCCCCACGTCGCCGCCGTGTGCGTCTACCCGGAGATGGTCGCCCATGCGGCTGCCGCGGTGACCGGCACCGGCGTGGCCGTGGCAAGCGTGGCCGGCGCCTTCCCGAGCGGGCTCTCGGACCTCGACGTCCGCACGGACGACATACGCAGCGCCGTCGCCGAAGGTGCTGACGAGATCGACATCGTCCTGAACCGTTCGGCCTTCCTCTCGGGCGACCTGGCCACGGTCCACGATGAGGTCGCCGCCTCCAAGGACGCCTGCGGCGACGCCCACCTCAAGGTCATCCTCGAGGCCGGCGAACTGGGTGGGTATGAGCCGGTGCGGCGGGCATCGATGCTGGCCATGGCAGCCGGAGCCGACTTCATCAAGACCTCGACCGGCAAGATCCCAAGGGCCGCCACGCCGGCGATGGCGCTCTGCATGGCCGAGGCGATCCGCGAACACGCCCACCAGACCGGGCGGGCCGTCGGGTTCAAGGTGGCCGGCGGCATTCGCACCGCAAAGCAGGCCTGGCACTACCTGGTCCTGATGGGCGAGACCCTCGGTACCGACTGGCTCACGCCCGACCTCTTCCGACTGGGCGCCTCGAGCCTGCTCAACGACATCCTGCTCCAGCTCGGAAAGCTCGACAGTGGCCGCTACGGCGGCCCCGACTATGTGACCGTCGACTGATGGCTGACCAGACCCCCGACTTCGACCTCGACTACGCACCGGCCCCCGAGTCGACCGCCGTGGTCCACCTCGCCGATGAATACGGCCTGTTCATCGGCGGCGAGTTCGTGGCCCCACGATCGGGCCGCACGTTCGACACCATCAACCCGGCCACCGAGGAGCGGCTAGCCACCGTCTCCGAGGGCGACGCCGACGACGTGGACCTGGCGGTCGCCTCCGCCCGGGAGGCCTTCGAGGAGCACTGGCGCGACACCCCCGGCACCGTGCGGGCCCGCTACCTCTACCGCATCGCCCGCCAACTCCAGGAACGCTCCCGGGAGTTCGCAGTGCTCGAGACCATGGACGGCGGCAAGCCGATCCGCGAAAGCCGAGACGTGGACCTGCCGCTGGTCGCCGCCCACTTCTTCCACCACGCCGGCTGGGCCGACAAGCTCGAGTACGCCTTCCCGAACCGGAACGTGGCCCCCCACGGTGTCGTCGGCCAGATCGTTCCATGGAACTTCCCGATGCTCATGGCCGCCTGGAAGTTGGCACCGGCGCTGGCCTGCGGCAACACCGTCGTCCTCAAGCCCGCCGAGACCACGCCCCTTACGGCCCTGTTGATGGCCGAGGTGCTGCAGGACGTCGGCCTTCCCCCCGGGGTGGTCAACATCGTCACCGGCGCCGGCGACACCGGAGCGGCGCTGGTCGAACACCCCGACGTCGACAAGTTGGCGTTCACCGGCTCGACCGGTGTCGGCAAGCAGATCCAGCGCTCCGCTGCCGTCCGGCGCCTGCCCCTCACCCTCGAGCTGGGTGGCAAGGCCGCCAACGTGGTCTTCGAGGACGCCGCCATCGACCAGGCCATCGAGGGCGTGATCAACGGCATCTTCTTCAACCAGGGCCACGTGTGCTGCGCCGGCTCCCGGCTGCTCGTCCAGGAATCGATCGCCGAGGACCTCATCGAACGGCTCAAGGAGCGCATGACCCGCCTCCGGGTGGGTGACCCGCTCGACAAGAACACCGACGTGGGCGCAATCAACTCGGCTGAGCAGTTGGTCCGCATCACAGCCCTCGTCGAGTCCGGGGTCGAGGAGGGCGCTGTGCTCCACCAGGCACCCTGCGACCTGCCCGGCCGGGGATTCTGGTTCGCCCCCTCGGTGTTCACCGGCGTCCAGCAGAGCCAGCGCATCGCCCGTGAGGAGATCTTCGGACCGGTGCTGGCAGTCCAGACCTTCCGCACCCCCGACGAAGCCGTCGAGAAGGCCAACAACTCGCCCTACGGGCTCTCGGCGGGCATCTGGACCGAGAAGGGCTCCAAGATCCTCTGGATGGCCGAACGCCTGCGGGCGGGTGTCGTCTGGGCCAACACGTTCAACAAGTTCGACGCCACGAGCCCGTTCGGCGGCTACAAGGAGAGCGGCTTCGGCCGCGAAGGCGGCCTCCAGGGCCTCGGTGCGTATGTCCGCGATGCCGAGGCGCTGGAAGTGGGGGGTGGCTCCCTGTGAGTGGGCACCTGCCGGTCGACAAGACCTTCAAGTTGTTCATCGGCGGTGCCTTCCCCCGCTCCGAGTCTGGCCACACCTTCCAGGTCCGCACCGACGACGGGCGACTCCTGGCCAACGCAGCGAAGGCCTCCCGCAAGGACCTGCGCGAGGCAGTCCGTGCCGCCCGTTCGGCACAGGCCGGCTGGGCGGGGCGCACCGCCTACAACCGGGGCCAGGTGCTCTACCGGGTGGCCGAGATGCTCGACGCCCGCAGCGACGAGTTCACCGCCCTGCTCCGGGACAGCGGCCTGTCCGATGAGTCGGCCCGTGCCGAGGTCGAGCAGGCCGTCGACCGGTGGGTCTGGTACGCAGGCTGGGCCGACAAGGTCGACCAGGTACTCGGCACCGTGAACCCGGTCGCCGGCCCCTTCTTCAACTTCACGTTCCCGGAGCCCACCGGCGTCGTCGTGCAGGCCGTACCCGACCATCCTCCGCTGCTTGGCCTCACCTCCCGCCTGGCTCCGGCGGTCGTCACGGGCAACACGTCGGTCGTGCTGGCCGGCGAGGCAGCGGCGCTGGTTGCCATGAGCCTCGCCGAGGTGCTGGCCACCTCCGACGTCCCGGGGGGCGTGGTCAACATCCTCACCGGCGACCGGGTCGGGCTCCTGCCCTGGGCGCTCGGCCACCTCGACGTCAACGCCGTCGACCTCTCAGGCGCCCCTGACGACCTCTCCGACGAGGCATTCGCCGACGCCGCCGAGAACGTCAAGCGCCTCGTGCACGGCGACGCCACCGCCGCCAGTCCATCGGTGATCGCCCAATTCCTCGAGATGAAGACCGTCTGGCACCCCATCGGGCGCTGAGCACCGGGGTCGCAGCGGCTCAGAGGGCGATTCGGTCGACGATCAGGGGCATCGGGGTCGGCGGCTCGTCGGATACCTCGATGGCGCCCTCGAGTGCCTCCCTGGCTGTGGCAAACCTGGCCGGGTCGTCGGCGTGGAGTTCGAGCACCGGCTGGCCGACCTCGACCGGATCGCCCGGCTTGGCCAGGCACACGATTCCGGCAGCCGCGCTGACCGGGTCCTCCTTGCGGGCCCGCCCGGCGCCCAGGCGCCATGCGGCGATTCCGACCGACAAGCAGTCCAGCCGCCCGAGCACCCCGGAGGCATCGGCGACGACGGTCTCGACATGTGGGGCGACCGGCAGCGTCGCAGACGGGTCACCACCCTGGGCGCGCACCATGTCGTCCCACACCGCCCGGGCCCGGCCTGACGCCAGTACCTCTGCCGGGTCGGCATCCAGCCCCGCCAGCGCAACCATCTCGCCGGCCAACGCCAGGGTCACCTCGACCAGGTCGGGGGGCCCGCCACCGTCGAGCACCTCGACCGACTCGGCCACCTCGAGGGCGTTGCCGGCCGTTCGGCCCAGGACCGTGTCCATCGCCGTGAGCAGTGCAACAGTGCGGACCCCGTTGTGCTCCCCGAGGCCCACCATCGTCTGCGCCAACTCGCGGGCCCGGTCGACCTCTGGCAGGAACGCCCCGGAGCCGACCTTCACGTCGAGCACCAGTGATTCGGTCCCCTCGGCGATCTTCTTCGACATGATCGAGCTGGCGATCAACGGGATGGAGTCGACCGTCGAAGTCACATCGCGTAGCGCATAGAGCCGCCGGTCGGCCGGGGCCAGGTCCTCGGTGGCGCCGGCGATCACGCCACCGACGGTGCGCAGCACCTCGACCATGGCAGCCGGCTCGAGAGTGGCACTCCAACCCGGGATCGACTCCATCTTGTCGAGCGTGCCACCCGTGTGGCCCAGGCCCCGGCCCGACAACTGGGGCACCGCCGCCCCGCAGGCCGCCACGAGGGGCACGAGCACCAGCGACACCTTGTCGCCGACGCCGCCCGTGGAGTGCTTGTCGACCGTCGGCCGACCGACACCGGACAGGTCGAGCGTGCGGCCCGAGTCGACCATCGCCCGCGTCCAGGTGGCCAGCTCGTCGGGCTCCATGCCCTCGAAGAAGATCGCCATTGCCAGCGCCGCCGCCTGCTCGTCGGCTATCACCCCGCCCTCGGCGTAGCGGCCGATGAACCAGCCGATCTGCTCGTCGGAGAGACGTCCACCGTCGCGCTTGGTGCGGATGACCTCGACGGCGTCCATCGACTTCAGTCCAGCAGGTCGTCGGGGCCGAACGCATCGGGCAGGAGGTCACCCAGTGGCCTCGGCCCACCCGGTCCGTCGACCAGCAGCGAGGCCCCGCCGGCCTCGAACAGCAGTTGACGGCAGCGACCACAGGGGGAGATGGCCTCGCCGGCCGGGTTCGTCGCCACGGCCGCCACCAGCCTCCCTCCGCCCGTGAGGTGCAGGTCGGACACCATCCCGCATTCGGCACACAGCGTGAGCCCGTACGAGGCGTTCTCGACGTTGCAACCCGACACGATCCGGCCGTCGTCGGCCAGACCGGCAGCCCCGACCGGGAAGTCCGAGTAGGGGCAGTAGGCGGTGGCCGCCGCCTCGGCGGCTATCGAGCGCAGGGCGTCCCAGTCGAAATCTTCGGCATCCGGTGTGTCCACGGCATCCACCATGCCCCCATGCTGCCGCATACGGGCGTCCCACCACACCATGGCGGCCTGCGCCCTAGCCTGACCACGTCAACCTCGACCCGGGAATGCGCCCTTGACCGCCACCATTGAATCGCCGGAGTTGATCCGGACCGTCGAACCGGACATCCCGGCGCTCATCGACACCCACAGGGAACGCCGCGAACGCTGGTACGCCCACGAGGTGGTCCCATGGGAACAGGGCCGCAACCATCGGGGCGAATCCCAGGCCACCGTCTCCCGGCCGGTCCGCACCGCCCCCGTTCTCAACCTGCTGACCGGGGACAACCTGCCCTACCGCCACGCCCGCATCTCCGGGGCATTCGCCGATGAGCCGGCCATGGCCGAATGGTCGGGGCTCCGGACCGCCGAGGAGGGCCGGGACGAGTTGATGGACATCACCGGCACCCCCATCGAGCAGGCCGAACGCTTCGAAGCCGGGCTCGCACGGCGCCAGAGGACCTGACACCCGTCGATCCGCCACCATGCGCCCCCCACCACTCCTCTGGATCCTTCGACTGGTCGTGCGTCGACCCCACTGGGGCGCCTCCTGTCCGCCGGAGCCGGCGGACTACCTGCTCCCCGACCTCGACGGTGGTCCCGGGCCCACCGTGGACGGGATCCCCGTCGCGCACACCCGCCCCGACGCCCACGGCTGGGCGCCGGCGGTCCTGGCCGGCTGCCGGGACCCGCTTCCCGAGGGGGCACCCGACCTTCGCGGCGTCTGGATCGTCGAGCACGGCAGGATGCGTGGGATGGTCCAGCGCATCGAACAGGCCGGCGACCGCGTGGTCATCACGGTCGGTTCCCTGGTCCACGACATGCGTGCCGACGGCACCCTCGAGGGAGGTGTCCACGACGTGGACCCGAACTCCGGCGAGATCCACGTGGCCGCCGATTTCACCGACGGCCGACTCGACCTCCGACCGAACGGCGGACGGGTCATGGTCTCCCGCAGGCTCGACACCGCTGATGCCGAGGTCATGCACTGGCGCTACGGCCCGTTCCGGAACCGTTGTCGCCGCCTCGCCGGCCCACCCGGTGGAGCGGGCTCCGCCTAGAGCTTGAACCGGTAGACGTTCGTTGCGCGCTCCTCGAAGCCGAGGCGCTGGTAGAGGCGGTTGGCAGCCTCCCTCGACGGACGGGAAGTCAGGTCCACGGTCGAGGCACCTGCAGCGCGGGCCCGGTCCAGGGCCGCCAGGTTCAACGCCTCGCCCACGCCCCTGCCCCTCACCGATTCGTCTACGACCACGTCCTCGATCCATGCACGGAGACCGGTCGGTATGCGAAACAGGACCAGTGTGAGGCTTCCGACGATCACACCGTCGTCCTCTGCGACCAGGAGCACCGATGCCCCAGAGGACACGATCTCCCTGAGGGCCGCTGCATCGGGTGCAGGGTTTGAACGCGACAACTGCGGGATCAGGCGGGCCATCGCCCCGGTCAGGTCGTCATCGACGTCGGTCACCTCACGAATCGCCACCACGGTTGCCGAGTGTACGTCCCGGTGCGACGGGTGGCGGGAGCGCATCGCCCGAGTCACCGATACCCTCGCGGCCAATGAGCGTTCCTCCTCCCGCACCACACCTCCACTGGGACCAGGAGCCCACCCTCGAGGACCCGATCGTGCTGGCGGCCTTCGAGGGCTGGAACGATGCTGGCGAGGCAGCCAGCACCGCAGCCCGCTACGTACGCGACCACTTCGTAGCCGACGAGGTCGGCACGATCGAAGCCGAGGACTTCTTCGACTTCACGGTCGCCCGCCCGTTCGTGCGCCTGGTCGACGGCCAACGCATCATCGAATGGCCCGCCACGACCGTCTACGTCGCCAGCCTGCCCGACGCCACACACGACCTGGTCGTGCTCGTCGGACACGAGCCCCAACTGCGGTGGCGCACGTTCGCCGACCACGTGGCCAGCGTCGCCCGCCGGGTCGGCGCCCACCATGTCGTCACCCTCGGGGCCCTGCTGGCCGACGTTCCGCACACCCGACCGGTCCAGGTCTTCGGCAGCACGGACAACACCGACCTCGCCGACCGGCTGGGCCTCATGCCGTCGGAATACCAGGGCCCCACCGGAATAGTGGGGGTACTCGGCGCACGCCTCCGTGAATCGGGCCTCTCGACGGCATCGCTCTGGGCCAGCGTCCCCGCCTACGTCTCGAGCGCCCCATCCCCCAAGGCCGCCCTTGCACTCGTCGAGAAGGTCAGCGTGGTCCTGGGCGTACCCCTGCCCAGTACCGACCTCGAGATCGCCAGCGCCGCCTACGAACGCCAGATCAGCGACCTGGTCGCCGAGGACGAGCGCACCGCCGAGTTCGTCGAGGAACTGGAGACGCACTACGACTCGCAGGATGCGCAGGACGAATTCATCGAAGACGCGTACATCGGGGCCGACAGCACCGACGTGGCAAGCATCTCCGACGACCCGGAGTCGCTGGTTGCCGAGGTCGAGGACTTCCTGCGCAACAACCCGGGCCGCAGCTAGGCGCCTACCGGCGGGTCGCCTCCGACCCACGGAGGGTCACGGGGTGCATCGAACCTGACCTCCACCGGTTCGCCACGAATCGCCGCAAAGGATTCGGCAGCCCACTCGTCGGCGAGGATCGTGTGCTCCGGCAGGTCCCCCTCGGCGAAGAAGCCCACGTCCCGGCACTCCATCGGGTGGGGTGTGAGCGAACCCCCCGTCATCCGGCAGTGGAAGACCAGCGAATAGAGCGGAATGCCGGTAAAGCCCAGGCGCAGTCCGTCGAGTATGGCGATCGGTCGGAGCACCTCGCAGTCGATGCCGGTCTCCTCACGAACCTCCTTGACCACCACCTCGGCCGGTGAGTAGCCGACATCCGCCCAACCCGTCGGGTAGAGCCAAAGCCCGGATTCGGCCCGCTGGACCAGCAGGATCTCGCCATCGTCGTTGCCGACTACGGCTCCCACGGTGACCTTCGGCGTGACATAGCCGGGGACGCCCGAACCCACCGATTCCAGCCATCCACCTACGAGCGTCTCGCTGTCGAAGG
Source organism: Candidatus Neomicrothrix sp. UBA2131 (assembly GCA_002329075.1). Classification (GTDB taxonomy): domain Bacteria; phylum Actinomycetota; class Acidimicrobiia; order Acidimicrobiales; family MedAcidi-G1; genus S20-B6. The sequence goes on along the minus strand of DCXR01000062.1, from coordinate 8,836 downwards.
CTGAACCGGCCCGCTCCCGAATGTCGGCAGCGATGTTGAGCACCTCCTCGAAGCGCTCCCGCTCGTAGACCACGTCGGAGAAGGCCAACCCCGTGCGGGCAATGGCAGCCAGGGCCTCGGACCAGCGCATCAGGTCGACTTCGGAGGGTGCCCTGGAATCCACGGACATCGACCGTAGGCGATCCCGGGCGTCGGATCAGAAGTCGACGTCGATCCAACGCAGGACGGCGAGTTCGATCTCGGCCAGGTGCTCCCCATCGATGATCTTGGACCCGGAGGAGTCCCGGATGTAGAAGGCATCGACCACGTCGGAACCCAGCGTCTGCACGCGGGCACTCACGATGTCGAGGTCGAGTTCGGCGAACGCCCGGGTTATCCGGTACAGGACACCCACACCGTCCGGACAGGTGACCTCGAGGACCGTGGCCGAGGTGGAACTCCGGTTGTCGACGGTGACCCTCGGCTTGGCCGGCCGGGCCGAAGTCGGTGCCGTCAGATACACCCGCGAGCGGTCCCCGAGTCGGGCGGACAACGCCAGGCGACCTGCCAGCGCCTGCTCGATCTGTCCTCCCACCTGCTCCCAATCAGGGGCATTGCCGAATACCGCCCTCACCCGGAACACGGACAGGGCCCGCCCTCTCTCCGAATGTGCGGCGGCTGCCACTACGCCTGCGCCGTTGAGGGCCAGGACGCCGGCCACCTTCGAGAACACGCCGGGTCGGTCATCGGCCACAACGGTCAGCGTCAAGCCGTCACCGCTGACGACCAGGCCGCTGCGCTGGATCAGTTCGCGTTGCCCCGCGTCCGGGAACGAGTCACCGATCACCTCGGCCAGATCGCCTCCGGCAAGGAAGTGGTCGACGCGCCGCACCAGTTCGTGTACAAGTTCCGCCTTCCAGGTGCTCCAGGCCGACGGACCTGTGGCGATCGAGTCGGCCTCGGTGAGGGCACCCAGCAGGGCCAGCAACTGGCGGCCCCCGACCGCTTCCGCCACCGACCGGATTGTTCCGTCGTCATCGAGGTTGCGTCGGATGGCAACATCCGGCAGCAACAGGTGGTGCTCGACCATGGCGACCAGAAGGTCTACGTCCGTCCCGGGAAACCCCATCCGGGAGGCGATGGTCGCCACGAGTTCCCGACCCACCTCGGTGTGGTCGCCCGGGTAGCCCTTGCCGATGTCGTGGAGCAGCGCTCCGACGAGCAGCAGGTCGGGCCGATCGACCCGGTCGAGCAGGAGAGATGCCTCGGCGACGGCCACGAGCAGGTGTCGGTCCACCGTGAACCTGTGGTAGGCGTTGCGTTGCGGGCGGGACCTGCAGGGCTCCCATTCCGGAAGGATCGGGACGAAGAGACCCGCCTGGTCGAGGTCCTCGATCACCTCCACCGACGGCTCACCGGTGGCCAGCAGGTCCACGAAGACCTGCCGGGCCTCGTCGGACCAGGGCTCCGGCAGCGGGGGTGTCTCGTCGGCCAGGCGCGCGAGCGACCGGCGGGCCAGAAGTGCCGAGTGGCCTGCTGCAACATGGGCGCAGCGCAGCACCGCCAGCGGGTCACCGAAGGTTTCCGAGTCGGCGAGGTGGACCAGGCCATCCTCGAGGATCATCCCCGGGGCGACCTCCCGGCGACGACGACGGACGAGGGGATTCCGGCGCCCCTTGTTGCGCAGGTCCCGGCTGATGCGTCGCAACGCACCCTCACCGGTCCAGGCGATGGAGCGACCCGCCCCGGCAACGTCAGCCATCAGCAGGTCGGCGTCCCTGTATCCCAGCCGGGCAGCCACCTCGTCCTGGAGTTCCAACAGCAGGCGGTCGCTGAGCCGACCAGTGACACGGTGGATCTCCACGCGTGCTGCGAGCAGGGTCTCAGAAGCCTCCGCCAGGGCAATCGACTCTGCCTCGCGGAGAATCGGCTCGTTCATCTCGAGCCAGCCGAGGGTGTGGACATCGCGGAGACCACCACGGCCCTCCTTGAGGTCGGGCTCCAGCAGGAAGGCGACCTCACCGAACCGGGCGTGCCGCTCGGCCACGGCTGCACCGAGGTCCCGGAGGTGACCCCGCCAGCGTGATGACCACTGTGCCCTCCCTCCGTCCCCCAGGGCGGTCGCCAGGGAGTCGTCGCCGGCGATGAACCGCGCACTCAACAGGCTCGTCGCCGTGTCGAGGCTCTCACGGGCCACTTCGAGGATCTGGTCGACCGTGCCCACCTGGTGCCCCAACTTCAGCCCGGAGTCCCACACCGGATACCAGAGGCCGTCGGCGACTGAGGCGATCTCCACGCCGGGTGCATGGACCAGCGCAACGTCCAGGTCGCTGCACGGACACAACCGCTGCCTCCCGTAGCCACCCAGGGCCACGAGGGCGGTGCCGTCCGGTGTGTCGATCGCCGAATAGAGCGCTGCCAGGTACCCGTCGACCCGATCTGTCCGTGCCTCGCACCATGCGGTGCCGGTCAACGAGTCGTCGGCGAGCAGGTCGTCGATCGCATATGTCGGACCGGCCGGCGAACCCTCCGTCATCCGCCACTCCCCACTTCGGGAAATCGTCGGAAGAAGGCCGACCGCGGCAGCACCTCGGCAAGGCCTGCCGACCGGGCACCGCCGATGACCGCCTCGTCGACATGAGGGGCGAAGCCCACGACCCGACCCAGGTCGGCGGAGTCGCTGCAGACGGCCTCCAGGGCACCGGGTCGGGCGAGGTCGACGACGAACAGGTCGGCTTCACCGTCGAGGAGCGTCGCCGGATCGGGGACGAACTCGACGGAGACCTCCGGCGCACTCAATCTGGAACGGTCCATCAGGTCGGGGACGAAGGCCCGTACCCGCATGGTCACGGATCGGACCGGAGGACGTCGTCGAGGTTGCCGGGTCACAGGTCGGCCGGGTCGGGGGTGACGTAGCGGTAGCCGGAGGCCGACACCGCTGCCACGACCTCAGAAAGACGGTGCCCGGGGACCCCGATACGGGCCGTGTCGTCGTAGTGGCGTACCCGAATCTCGTCGAATCCCGGTCGATGCAGGCCCGCCTCGGCACGTTCCACGGTCGAGAGCACGGACACGCTGACCGGGGAGCCGCAGGGGACGCGGGAGGCAGGGCACGGCCCGGCCGGCTTGTCCCAGGTACGCAGGCCCATCAGGCGGGACTGTTCCCGGACCTCGGCCCTGGTGAAGCCGGCATCGAGGAGGGGGAACCGGGCACCCCGACCGGCGACTGCCTGCTGTCCGGGACGGTGGTCACCCACGTCGTCGAGCGTGATGCCGGGCAGCACCGTCGCCCCTTCGGCGTCGGCCATCAGCCTGACGGCATCCATGAGCGCTTCCCTGCAATGGAAGCAACGGTCGGGGTCGTCGGCCCGGTAGGCGGCCGAGGCCATCTCTTCGGTCTCGACCGGGGTCCGGCACAGGCCCCACTCGTCTGCCGGGGCGGCAGCGGCCTCCCATTCGGCTGCGACGAGCGAGGGCGACACGGCCGTGACGGCCCTGGCCCGATCAGGGCCGAGCGTCCCGGGGGCGACGCCGGCGAGGAACGCCGAGTCGACTCCACCGAGAAGGCCACCACGACGCTTCCGAGGGACTCGAGGTCGGCACACAGGCGGTCCGGGGGCGTCACCCCGGCTTGAATGGACAGGCACACCGAGTCGCTACCCGGCACGGCAGCCGACGCTGTCGAGGACCTCGTCGAGGGAGCCGACGACGCCCGTGTAGAAGGGTCCGAACTCCGCGTAGACCGCGGACGCCTCGTCGTAGCGCAGCGTGTAGACGACGTCCTTGATGTCGTCGGGCCGTTGGCCGAACAGCGTGACACCCCACTCGTAGTCGTCTACGCCGGTCGAGGCGGTGACGATCTGCAGTATCCGGCCGGCGAACTTCCGACCCGAAGCGCCGTGCTCCACCATCAGGTCGTGGCGCTCCTCGAAGGAGAGGGTGAACCAGTTGGACTGCTCACCCCGCCGCTTCGACATCGGATAGAAGCACCAGGCAGGCTTTCCCTCAGGCGGCAGCACGGGACGCAGTCGGGCCTCCTTCATCTCGTCGGGGATGTCGGCGGCGTACTCGGAGACCTCGGTCAGCGAGACGTAGCTGTCGACGACCTCGAGGCCCGCCTCGGTGAGGCCGGTCTGGAGGCCCCGGAGGCGCCACAGGTCGTCGCCGAGCACCATGAAGGCCAGGTCGGCCTTGTGCCCGAGGACCGCCACCGGCACGACCTGTTCGCCTGTCGTCTCTGCAGCACCGACCACGGCCTGCACGGCATCGGAATCCGCCAGGGGGCCGACCCTGCAGAACAGGTGCAGGACCCCGAGGCCCTCGGCGGGGGTGGCCGGCTCGCTCATGGCGCTGAGTGTACGGAACCGAACCGGGCCGTGGTGCGGTGGAGAAGTCGGTTGCCCAGGTCAGTCGTGCGTATAGAAGTTCAGCCGGTTGTCGCGGGCGAAGCCCACCAGTTGCAGGCCGGCGGTGCGGGCGGTCTCGACGGCCAGGGCCGATGGGCCGCTCACGGCCACGAGTGCGGCAAAGCCGGCCGCCCATGCCTTCTGGACCATCTCGAACGAGGCTCTACCGCTGGCCCACAGCCCGAGGTCGTTGGCGGGCAGGTGCCCGTCGAGGTACAGCCGACCCACCACCTTGTCGACGGCGTTGTGGCGGCCGATGTCCTCCCGAAGCACCAGGGGACGACCGGTCCGATCGAAGGCGACCGCAGCGTGTACGGCGCCCGTGGTGCCGAAGAGGGCCTGGCCGCCGGCGATCCGCTCCGTCATGCCCGCCAGCACATCCAGGCCGAACGGCTCGACGTCCAGCGACTCGAGTCGTTCGACCAACTCGTCGATGGCCATCGAACCGCATATTCCGCACGACGAGGAGGCCGGCCCCAGCCGCGGCGTGGGTACCGGAGCGACCCCGCCGGTTTCGACGGTGACGTCGTTGAATTCGGCTTCCGCTGCCGGGCCCTGCCCGCAGTATCGAACGGCCCGGACCGGGGCACCGTCGAGCATTCCTTCCGTGACGAGAAAGCCGACGGCCAACTCGAAGTCGTCGCCCGGGGTGCGCATGGTGGTGGCAACCAGTTCACCGTCGAGGCGCACGGACATGGGCTCCTCGACGATCAGGTCGTCCTGGACCCGCCGGGAACCCTCGGAGTCATGCCGGCGCGTCAGCACCCGTTGCGTCCGACCCCTGCTCATCGGCCTGCTCCTGCTGTGACCACGCCCATCAGTGAACAGCCCCCTTGCCCCAAAACGGCGAAAGGGCGCCCCGTGGGGCGCCCCTCGCCTGAAACGACTTCCTAGAAGTCCATGTCCGGCATGCCGCCGCCGGCTCCGTCCTCGGGGGCATCGGCGATGACCGCCTCGGTCGTGAGGAAGAGTGCGGCTATCGAAGCGGCGTTCTGGAGCGCCGACCGGGTCACCTTGGCGGCATCGATGATGCCTGCTGCGACCAGGTCCTCGTACTCGCCCGTGGCGGCGTTGAGGCCGTTGGGGCCCTCGAGGCCACGCACGCGCTCGACGACGACACCACCCTCGAGGCCCGCATTCACGGCGATCTGGTGCAGTGGTCCCTCGAGCGCATGGGCCACGATGCGTGCACCGGTCGCCTCGTCGGTCGGGAGGCCATCTGCGACCGATCGGGCCACAGCCTGGGCACGGAGCAGGGCCACGCCACCGCCGGCGACGACTCCTTCCTCGATGGCCGCCTTGGTCGTGCTGACCGCGTCCTCGATGCGGTGCTTCTTCTCCTTGAGTTCCACCTCGGTGGCAGCGCCTACCTTGAGCACGGCTACGCCTCCCGAGAGCTTGGCGAGGCGTTCCTGGAGTTTCTCGCGGTCGTAGTCGGAGTCGGTGTTGTCGATCTCAGCCTTGATCTGGCTGATCCGGCCGGTGATGTCGGCCTCGTCGCCCTCGCCCTCGACGATCGTGGTCTCGTCCTTGGAGACGACGACCTTGCGGGCACGTCCCAACATGTCGAGGGAGACGTTCTCGACCTTGAGGCCAACCTCCTCGGTGATGACCTGTCCACCGGTGAGGATGGCCATGTCCTGGAGCATTGCCTTGCGCCGGTCACCGAACCCGGGGGCCTTGACGGCAGCGGCGGTGAAGGTGCCGCGGATCTTGTTGACCACGAGGGTGGCCAGGGCCTCGCCCTCGACGTCCTCGGCGATGATCAGCAGCGGACGCCCTGCCTGCATGACCTTCTCGAGGGCGGGCACGAGGTCGCGTACGGTCGAGACCTTGGAGCCGACGAACAGCAGGTAGGGATCCTCGAGTGCTGCCTCCATGCGCTCAGGGTCGGTGACGAAGTACGGCGAGATGTAGCCCTTGTCGAAGCGCATTCCCTCGACGAGGTCCATCTCGATGCCGAAGGTCTGGCCCTCCTCGACGGTGATCACGCCGTCCTTGCCGACCTTGTCGATCGCCTCGGAGATCATGGAACCGATTTCCGGGTCGGCAGCCGAGATGGCGGCCACGTTGGCGATCTGGCCCTTGTCGCTCGAGACGTCGACGGCGCCGGCGAGGATCGACTCGACCGAGGTGGCAACGGAGGCCTCGATGCCCTTCTTGACCGACATCGGGTTGGCGCCGGCAGCGACGTTGCGCAGGCCTTCGCGGATCATCGACCAGGCCAGCACGGTAGCGGTGGTGGTGCCGTCGCCCGCCACGTCGTCGGTCTTCTTGGCGACCTCCTTGACGAGCTCGGCACCGATCCTCTCGAAGGGGTCCTCGAGTTCGATCTCCTTGGCGATGGAGACGCCGTCGTTGGTGATCGTGGGAGCGCCCCACTTCTTGTCGAGCACGACGTTGCGGCCCTTGGGGCCAAGCGTGACCCGGACGGCATCTGCCAGTTGGTTCATGCCCTTTTCGAGCGACCGGCGGGCCTGCTCGTCGAAACTGATGTTCTTCGCCATTGGCGGAAGCCTTTCTCTGGGTTCGAAATCGTGGGAAGAGGCGCTGGAAGGTCAGGTTCGCAGCACTTGGCACTCTCCCCTGACGAGTGCCAATCCAATCAGCGTCGGCCGGGAATCACAACCTCCACGGGGGACCAGATCGGTTCCTGCATGCGGGACCAGACCGCTCCCTCACCCTCCGGCTACGGCCGGGACGATGGCGACGGTCGCACCATCGGGAACCGGGGTATCGAGGCCGTCGAGGAAGCGCACGTCCTCGTCGCTCACGAAGACGTTGACGAACCGGCGCAGGGCACCCGACTCGTCGAGGATACGTGAACCGAAACCGGGGTGGGATGCCTCTAGCGCCCCGAGGGCCTCGCCAACGGTTGCGCCATCGACCTCGACCTCGTCGGCACCGGCGGTGAGGGGACGCAACGTGGTGGGAATGCGGATGGTGACGGCCATGGGTTGCCTCCGTGGGCTGGCGCACGGCGGGTGCCGGCGACGGACTGGTCCAATGAACCTATCGACGCACGCCCCGATCGGTGCCCGCAACTCCTGTTCCTGCCCCCCCGGCAACCTCTGCCACGACGGCCTCCACGCACCCGGCAGGATCGGTGCGGGCCCGTTCCTCGCCGAAGCGTTCTACCAGCGATACCACGTCGGGATGGCCGGCGAGGTCGGTGGTGACCTGCCCGGCCACGACCAGGACCGGTAGCCCTGCAGCGGCTGCGTAGGCCGACACTCCCCCTACGACCTTGCCCTGGTAGGAGGTGGCATCCAGCATCCCCTCTCCCGTCACGACGAGGTCGGCACCTTCGAGGGCTTCGTCCAACGCCAACTCCTCGGCCACCAGGTCGATCCCATCCACCAACTCGCCACCGATTGCGGCGAGGCCACCAGCCAGGCCACCTGCGGCCCCCGCCCGGTCGAGGTCCGCCACGTCGATCCCGAAGTCGTCCTCGTAGCGCTGGGCCAGGCGGACGAGTCGGCGGCGCAACATCTCGATCTGGGACGGCGATGCCCCCTTCTGTGGTCCGAAGACCTCTGCAGCACCGGTGAAGGGCGTCCGGACGTCACAGGCCACCAGCAGTTCGATGCCCCGGTAGCGGGCGGATGGCCCCATGGCTCTGAGCGCTCCGAGCCCGCCGTCGGTCGTCGCGGAACCTCCGACCGCCACGATCACCCGTCGGGCCCCCGACTCGACCGCCTCGCGGATGAGTTCGCCGGTCCCCGTAGTCGTGGCATCGAGGGGCTCGTTGCCCTCGGCTCCGCCGGCGAGGACCAGGCCTGATGCCTGCGCCATCTCTATGACCGCCGATCGCCCGTCGAGACGCCATTCCGCCACGACTGGGTCGCCGAGCGGCCCGGTTACCGTCGACCGGCGGTTGGCGCCGCCCAGGACCTCGAGGGTTCCCTCTCCGCCGTCGGCCATCGGCAGGGCCGTCCCCGTACCCCCGGTGGAGCACACGCCGCGCACGACCGCATCGGCGATCTCGACAGCGGTGGCGGTCCCGCGGAACTTGTCTGGAGCGGCGACGAGGCGCACGCCGGAAGACCGGTATCAGCCGTTGTGGATGCGATCGTCGGCGCCGAGGATCACAACTATGTCCGCCGTCTCCAGACGATCGAGGGCGTTCTCGGCGAGGCCTGATGCCAGTCCGGTCGGCGGAATCTGCGCCAACAGGTCGGGGCTGTCCGGGGCGAGGAGGTCCATCACCGCCCGGGCCTCGAGCCCCATCCCGGGCCTGAAGTAGATCATCGTGGTATCGGTGGGTTGGGCGTTCGCCGGCGGAAGCGTGGAGTAGCCCTTCGGCACGAGGAGTTGCGTCACCGCAGCGGCCGCCCTCGCCGTGCCGGAACCGTTGGCGACGAGCACCTGGACGTCGCTGGGAGCTTCGGTGACCGTGGGAAACAGGGTGGACGTGGTTTCGGTGACGCCGTCACCGGAACCATCGCCCG
>DCXR01000004.1:15282-23049 GCA_002329075.1 Candidatus Neomicrothrix sp. UBA2131 | reverse complement strand
ACCTGGACGACGTTCGCCGACGGCACGTCGACGACGGCCTCGGCCACGGTCACGGGCCTGACCAACGGCACCAGCTACACCTTCCGGGTCAGCCCGGTCAACGCCGTCGGCACCGGCACGGCGTCGACGGCCAGCGCCGCGGTGGTCCCGGTCACCACACCGGGAGTGCCGACCGCCGTGGCGGCAACCGCCGACGGCACGACGGCGACCGTCACCTGGACCGCACCGACCGTCACCGGCGGCACGGCCATCACGGGCTACAAGGTCGAGCAGACCGTCGACGACGGCACCACCTGGGCGACGGCGACCGCCGACACCGCCTCCACGGCTGTCACCGCCACCTACAGCGACCTCACCTCGGGCGCCAGCTACTCCTTCCGGGTCTCGGCCATCAACGCCGTCGGCACCGGAACGGCCTCGACCGCCAGCGTCGCCGTCCAGACCGGCCCGCCGGCCGGCGCGGTGAACGCCTGGCTGGCGACCGACGAAGCCCGGAACTTCCTCGCCATCCTCGCCTTCGCAGGCCAGGAAGCGGCCGATCGGGTCGCTGCCAACACCGCCGCGGTCGAGGCCTGGGCCGACAGCGCCGATGGGCGCCGGTTCCTGGGCCTGCCGACCAAGGCCGAGGAGGAGGCCGCAGCCGCCTGGGCCGACAGCGCCGATGGGCGCCGGTTCCTGGGCCTGCCGACCAAGGCCGAGGAAGAGGCCGCCACCATTGCATGGCTGGCCACGGACGAGGCCGCCAACTGGCTGGGCGAGGCCCCGACCACGACCGAGGAGTGGCTCGCCACGGACGACGCGGCGGCCTTCCTCGAGGCGATCGCGGCAGCGGAGGCAGCAGCGGCGGCAGCAGCGGCAGCAGAGGCGGCAGCGGTCACAGCCTTCTTCGAGGCGATCGCGGCAGCGGAAGCGGCAGAAGCGGCAGCAGCCACCACCGCATGGTTGGCCACGGACGAGGCCACCAACTTCCTGGCCTCGCTGGGCTGAGCAACCACGGCCCGGCCACCGGGCCCATGACCGACCTGACGCCCGCGGGAGCGTCGGCGCTCGACGCCGCCGACCCGTTGGCCGGGTTCCGCGGAGCATTCGTCCACGACGACGCCGATCCGGACCTCATCTACCTGGACGGAAACTCCCTCGGACGCCTCCCTGTGGCCTCGGCGACGATGGCCGAGGACCTCGTTCGACAATGGGGCCATCGCCTGATCCGCGTGTGGAACGAAGGTTGGTTCGAGATTGCGCAACGCATCGGCGACCGCCTTGCCGAGTTGGTCGGTGCCGAACCGGGTGAGGTCGTCCTGGCCGACTCCACCTCGATTGCGCTCTACAAGACGGCAACCGCCGCGCTCCAGGCCCGACCCGGTCGCACCAGGATCCTGACCGACGACCTCAACTTCCCCTCGGACGTCCAGGCACTACGGGCGGCAGCCGAGGCGGCAGGGCCCGACCATGGGGTCGTGATACTGCCGACCGACGGAATCCACGGAGCGGTCGGTGCTCTCTCCGATGCGCTATCGGGACCCGATGCCGCCGATGTGGCCCTGGTGTCGTTGAGCCAGGTCGCCTTCCGCTCGGGTTGGTGCTGGGACCTCGCCGACACGACACGGATGGTCCATGAGGCCGGCGCCCTGGTGCTCTGGGACCTCTGCCACTCCGTCGGGGTCGTCCCGATCGATCTCGGAGCAGCGGAGGTGGACCTCGCCGTGGGCTGCACCTACAAGTACCTCAACGGCGGTCCTGGTTCTCCGGCCCTCCTCTACGTGAACGCTGCCCGGACCGAGTTGCGGAACCCGTTGCGGGGATGGTTGGGATCCGACGACCCGATGGCCTTCAGCTTCGATGCGGGTCCCGCCGAGGGAGCGTCGCGCTTCTTGACGGGCACCCCACCGGTCCTCTCCGCCGCACTCGTCGAACCGGGGGTCGACCTCACCCTCGAGGCGGGGATGGACCGCATCAGGGCCAAGTCGACGGCCCTGACCGAGCGGTTCATCGCCCTGGCTGACATGCACCTGGCGCCCCTCGGGTTCGAGTTGCGCACCCCCCGGGATCCAGGCAGGCGCGGCTCGCACGTCTCGCTCTCCCATGTCGAGGCTCAGGCGGTTGGGCAGGCACTCGTGAACGAGTCTCATACGATTCCCGACTTCCGTCCGCCGGACCTGCTCCGATTCGGCTTCGCCCCCCTGTACATCGGGTATGCCGACGTCGACGAGGCGGTTCGGCGAATCGTGGAGGTCGTCGAGTCTGGAGGGATAGACCGCTGGCGTGGCGTCCAGTCGGTCGTCCCTTGAACCTGGAGGGAGGGATAGCGGGGCCGCCTCAGCGATGTTGGGGCATGATCTCGGGATGCGACGCCGAAGCGACCAGCACGGGGGCCTGCCCATCAAGTTGGGTCCGGCATCGAACGGCGAGTTCGTGCCTCCACACGCCTCGCCGGTCGTCCGCGAGGCCATTCGCCGGTCGAACGACGAGGCCGAGGTGGTGGCCCGGTGCCTGGGGATTTCGAGGCGACGGTTCCTGGCCTCGCTGGGCGGTTCGCCCCTGGCGCCGGAGGTGAAGGCCGGCACCCTCGGCCACAACGCAGCCCGACTGCACGGCATCGAGCCGGTGCACCGGGACTGTGCGTTCTCCCGGGCGGAACTACGGCAGGTGCACGCGGACCTGGCGCTCCCGACCATGACCCTCGGTCCGGCGACCGCTGACGAGGTGGCTCGTGCGATAGCCGCCCACCTGGTGTGGGCGGTCGTCTGCCGGGGGAGCTGGTGCGTCAGCGGCGGTCGAGCGCCTCGAGGGAATCGACATAGTCGAGGTCGAAGGTGTCGGCCACGGCGCGGTCGGTGACCATGCCGGCACAGACATTGAGGCCGTTGCGCAGGTGGGTGTCGGCCCGCAGGGCGGCATCGACGCCCATCCCGGCCAGCACCAGGGTGTAGGGGAGCGTGGCGTTCGAAAGCGCCAGGGTGGAAGTGCGGGGTACGCCGCCCGGCATGTTGGCCACGCAGTAGTGGACGATGCCATCGACCACGTAGGTGGGCTCGAGGTGGGTGGTCGGCCGGGTGGTCTCGACGCAACCGCCCTGGTCGACGGCCACGTCGACGATCACCGAGCCGGGGCGCATGCCCGAGAGCATCTCGCGGGAGACGAGGTGCGGGGCCTTGGCGCCCTTCACCAGTACGGCGCCGATCACGAGGTCGGCGTCGTGGACCGAGGCTTCGAGTTCGGAACGGGTGGAGAAGACGGTGCGCAGCGTGGCGCCGAAGCGCTTGTCGAGCCGGTCGAGGGCGGTCGGGCTGCGATCGAGGACCGTGACGTCGGCGCCGAGGCCTATGGCCATCTCGATGGCGTTCTCGCCGACGACGCCACCGCCGAGTACCACGACCCTGGCCGGGCGGACGCCGGGCACGCCGCCCATGAGGAGCCCGGACCCGCCCTGGGTGGCCTCGAGGGCGTGGGCGCCGGCCTGGATCGACATGCGGCCGGCGATCGCGGACATCGGCGCCAGGAGCGGCAGGTGGCCGGCGTCGTCGGTGACGGTCTCGTAGGCGATGCAGGTGGCGCCGCTGGCGAGCAGTTCGTCGGTCTGGGGCCGGTCGGCAGCCAGGTGCAGGTAGGTGAAGAGCGTGTGGTGGGAGCGCAGCATGGCCCGTTCGGCGGCCTGTGGCTCCTTGACCTTGATGATCATCTCAGCGGCTTCGAAGACCTCGGCGGCCGATCCGGCGATGGTGGCCCCCGCCTCCTTGTAGGCGACGTCGTCGAAGCCGGCTCCGTCGCCGGCCCCGGTCTGCACGGTGACCTCGTGGCCGTTGGCGGTGAGCTCGCCGACGACGGCCGGGGTGGCGCCGATGCGGTGTTCTGCGGTCTTGATCTCGGTGGGCACGCCGATGTGCATGGGGATTGCTCCTCGTGGGGAGGCAGGGGCCCGTCCGGATTGGACCGGCGTCTGTCGAAGACGTTACGAGACCGGCGGCGCCGGACGATTGTGGAGACGGGACGGAATCTGACATGTGGCGCAACAACGTTGCGTAGATGTAGGCTGTGACGCATGTTGGCAGCGCCATTGGATCTTGACCAAGTTGATCATGCGATCCTGGAACTCCTGCAGCAGGACGGTCGGAGGGCCAACGTCGACCTTGCCGATGCGGTCAACCTCTCGCCCTCGGCATGCCTGCGACGGGTCCGACGCCTGGAGGAGGCGGGGGTGATCGACCGCTATGCGGCACTCCTCGACCCCGCAAGGGTCGGCCTCGGCACCGACGTGTTCGTCGAGATCACGCTGGTCGGCCAGGACGAGGCCACTCTCGACGCCTTCGAGGTGGCGGTCGCCGAGAGGCCCGAGATCATGAGCTGCCACCTCATGGCTGGTGGTTTCGACTACCTGGTGCACGTGGTCGTGCGTGATGTCGCCGACTACGAGGTCCTCCACCGCACACACCTGGCGCAGTTGCCGGGGGTGGCGCGGATGGTGTCGAGCTTCGCCCTGCGGCCCATCTGCGACCGCACCGCGATCCCGGTGGGAAGGACGGGGGGCTGAGGAAACCTCACGCCAGCCCGCCGTCCACCTTGACCACGCTGCCGGTCGTGAAGCTCGAGGCGTCCGAGGCCAGGTAGAGGGCGGCACCGACGATCTCGGTGGGCTCCCCGCCCCGGCCGAGCGGGATGTTCTTCCGGGCCGACCGGGCGAACGCCTCGAGGTCCCAGGCATTGGCGATGTCGGTCAGGAACGGGCCGGGCATGAGGCAGTTGACCCGTACCTCCGGTCCGAGCGCACGTGCCAGCGAGGACGTGAGGTTGTTCATCCCGGCCTTGGCCATTGCGTAGACGACCTCACCCGGGGTGGGCCGCACGGCGGCCACCGAGCTCACGTTGACGATCGAGCCGCGTCCGTCGGCCTTCATGCGTTCACCGACTACTGCAGAGAGCCGGAACACGCCCTTGAGGTTCACGTCCATGACCTTGTCGTACAGGTCCTCGGTGATCGAGGTGATGGAGTCGTAGAGGGGCGACATGCCGGCGTTGTTGACCAGGATGTCGACCCGGCCGAACTCGGCGTAGGCGGTGTCGGCGAGGCGGTCCACCTGTTCCCAGTGGCCCACGTGGCACTGGACGGGGAGCGCCCGTCGGCCGAAGCGTTCAGCGACCTCGTCGGCGAGCTCCTCGCAGTTTCCGAGCTTGCGGCTGGCGATGACGACATCTGCGCCCTGTTCGGCGAAGGCCAGGACCATCTCGCGTCCGAGGCCCCGACTACCACCGGTCACGACCGCCACGCGGCCGGTCAGGTCGAAGAGGTCGGAGGGCATGGGCCAGTATCCCCCGTGGCCACTGGACGGGCGATACTGGCCAGTGGCCGCCATCGAAACCCCCGCCCCGTACACGATCATCTCATCGGACTGCCATGCCGGCGGCAACATGAAGATGTACGAGGAGTACCTCGAGGACAAGTGGCGCGACGCCTTCAAGGAGTGGCGAGGCGGCTACTCAAACCCGTTCCGCGACCTCCAGGACGACGGCCGCTCCCGCAACTGGGACGACGAGCGGCGAATTGCCGACCAGAACGCCGACGGTGTGGTCGCCGAAATCACCTACCCGAACACGGTTCCACCCTTCTTCCCCACCGGAACCCTCATCACCTATCCAGCCACCGACCGTGCCGAGTACGAACGGCGCCTCGTCGGCATTCGCACCCACAACCGCTGGTTGGTCGACTGGTGCAACGAACACCCCGAGCGCCGCTGCGGCCTTCCCCAGGTCTTCCTCAACGATCTCGACGACACCATTGCCGACCTCGAGTGGGCCGCCGAGGTCGGCTTCCGCAGCTTCATGTTCCCGGCCATCCCGCCAGACATGGGAACCCCAGGCCTGTGGGAGCCGCACTACGACCGCCTCTGGGCGGTGATCCGCGACCTGGACCTGACGATTTCCCAGCATGGAGGCTCGGGCGGCCCCAACTACGGAGAGGCCCCGGCCGCCACCCTCATGTACCTGATGGAGGTGCCGTTCTTCGCCCACCGCAACCTGGGCCACCTGATCATGTCCGGGGTCTTCGAACGTTTTCCCGAATTACGGTTCGTCATGACAGAGCAGGGCGTGGCATGGGTGCTCGATGAACTGCAACGCATGGACGGCTACCACGCCCAGATGTCGACAGGTCGGGTCGGCGAGCTCGGCTTCGCCGCCGAAATGGTGCTCCCCAACAAGCCAAGCGAGTACTTCGGCCGAAATGTCTGGATCGGCGCCAGCTTCCCGAGCCCGGCCGAGGCTGCCGCCATCCGGAAGGTCGGCGTGCACAAGGTCATGTGGGGCAGCGACTATCCGCACTACGAGGGCACGTTCCCGAACTCCCGTGAGTCGTTGCGACGCTGCTTCTCCGACTGGAACGAGGCCGACCTGCGGGCCATCTTCTGCGACAATGCCGTCGAGGTGTACGGCTTCGACGTCGAGGCACTCGCTCCACATGCCGCCGAGCACGGCCCCACGGTCGACGAGGTGGCCACGCCGTTGGACGGGCTCCCGCCGGACAACTGGAGCCCGGCCTTCACGCGGCCCTAGGACTCCGCCGAACCCGGCACCGGCCCGGTGGCCGCCTACCCCAGGTCTGTTGCGCTGATCGGATCGCCGATCGCCACCAGGCCGCCCAGGTCGGGGTCGTAGGCGAACCGCCGCAACAGGTCGCCGGCACCATGCTTGTCCGGTCCCAGGGAAGCCTCGGCCAGCCCGGGCAGCCTGAATGACCCGATCGAGTCGACGGCACCGATGAATCCCTCAGGGGTCGGGGCCTCCCCGGACTCCCAGAGCAACTCCATCGCCAGCCGGAACACCTGACAGGCGTGCATGACATCGAGGTAGATGTCTGCGGAGGTGGATCCCGTGTCGTCGAGAGCCGCAAGCTCGTAGAAGCACTCCTGAACCGATGGGTCGGCCTGTGTCTCCTCGAGGCGGGGAACCTCGATCGTGAGCGCCGAGACCTGTCCACCCACGAACGTGGAGAGGCTGACATCACCGGGAAATTCGGGTGCCACCGCCTCGGGGTCGGTGATGACGAGCTCTACGACCGACCCCACCCGTTCGAGGGCGCTGGCGTGGTTGCCGGCGTCCTCGAGTACCAGCACGATGTCGACGCCCTCGACCGCGAAGTCGTCCCGGAGGGCTGTGACGAGTTGGTCGACGTCGGCGTGTGTCGTCTCGAGGTTCGTCTCCGAGACGAGGTCCAGCGTGAACTCCTCGACAAGTTCTTCGACACCGTCACGGAATCTGGAGGTGGCCCCCGTCCAGACCGTGCCGAGCCGGACGTCGTCCAGGTCGCCGCGTCGCACCAGGGCGGTGAGCCCGAGGAGGCGAGCGTCATCCGGATCCATCTCGACGGTGACCAGGAGGCCACCGAGGTCGGCATCGAGGTCAGCGGCGAGGCCGGAACGGGCGACGACAGGGGCTCCATAGCGTTGGCTCACGCACCGTGCCGCTTCCTCGTCGACCGTGTCCATGAGGACCATGAACACGGCTCCCACCTCGAGCAGGGTGGTGCAGGCCGACTCGGCGGAACCGGCGCTCTTTGGCCTGTAGCGCAGGGCGTGCAGGACGACCTGGCGTCCGAGGATCCCCCCCCGGTCGTTCTGCGCCCCGGCAAAGGCCGTGTAGAAGTCTTCGTTGAGCCTGTCGTCGTCCTCGAGGATCAGGCCGATGTGGAGTTCGGTGGATGTGACCCCCTGCCATGAGGCGGGGAGAGCGGGCTCGCTCGTGGTCGGAGGCTCTGTGGTCGAGGTGGTGGTCGAGGTG
>DCXR01000004.1:0-14882 GCA_002329075.1 Candidatus Neomicrothrix sp. UBA2131 | reverse complement strand
GTGGTCGTCGAAGTGGTCGTCGAGGTGGTCATCGTGGACGAAGTCGTGCTGGTTGGACCGGGGTTGGAGCCTCCGCCACAGCCGGCGGCCACGAGTGCGACGGCGAACAGCGCCTGGAGCCACGTCCTCACGAACACGACGTTACGGCAACGCACCCGCCCTCTGCGGGCAGCATCCCGGAATCAGGCCGTGATGCCGAAGCGCTCGAGCCCGAAGCAGTCGATGGCGTTGCCACGCAGGAGCTTGTAGGTCTCCCCTTCGGAGAGGCCTGCTGCCGTGCAGATCCCCGTCGCCACCTCGAGTGTGTGGGGATAGGTCGAGTCGGCATGGGGGAAGTCGACCTCGAAGCAGATCTGGTCCATGCCGATTATGTCCCGGTTGTGCAGGCCGATCTCGTCGTCGAAGATGCAGCCCCAGATGTGGCCGGGGACGTAGGTGCTGGGTGGCTCGGGGAGGTCGATGCCGAAGGTGGCATCGCCCCGCTCGGCCCAGATCTTGTCCATGCGCTCGATCACGTACGGCATCCAGCCGACCTGACCCTCGGAGTAGGCGATCCGGAGCCTCGGGAACCGGACGAACACGCCGGAGAGGATGTAGTCGCACATCGACCCCATGGCATTGGAGAAGGTGAGCGTGGACGAGACGGCGAACGGGGCATCCGGCGATGTGCTGGGCATCTTGGAGGACGACCCGATGTGCATGCAGACGACCGTGTCGGTCTCCTCGCAGGCCCGGAGGAACGGATCCCAGAAGCGGTCCTTGTCGTGGATCGAGGGCAGCCCCAGCGGGTACGGGTTCTCCGAGAACGCCACGGCGAAAGAGCCCTTCCCGGCGCACCGGTGCACCTCGGCGGCGGCCGCGGTGGGATCCCAGAGGGGGATGAGCGTGAGCGGGACGAGGCGCCCCCTGCCTTCGTCGGCGCACCACTCGTCGATCATCCAGTCGTTGTAGGCCTGGACGCAGAGCATGGCGAGATCCTTGTCCTCCCGCTCGTGGAAGGTCTGGCCGCAGAAGCGGGGCAGCACGTTCGGGAAGCAGATCGAGACGTCGACATGGTTCTCGTCCATGGACGCCAGGCGATCCTTCTGGATCCAGCCGGCGGGATGGATCTCGTCGAACGTGACCGGGGTGATGTCGAGGTCTTCGAAACCGGCGGCCGCCGAGACCTTCGGGAACGGGTAGACGAGGTCATCGTAGAGCCACCAGTCGCATGGCGTGCCGCCCTCGACGCCCTTCTCGTACGAGAACACGCCGCCCTCGAAGTTGAACACAGCGGTGTCGCGCTCGACGCGTGGGCAGCGGTCCTGGTACTTCGCCGGCAGGCGGGACGTCCACAGGTCGGGGGGTTCGACGACGTGGTCGTCGACTGAGATGATCCGGGGGATCTCGGGCATGCTGGCTCCGCGGGGGCTGGGTTCCCCGTGGTCGAAAGTTTCTGACGGTCCGTCAGATGTGTTCACGGTAGCGCACGTTGTGCAGAATCGGCCAGCCGGTCAGAGGAGGCTCGCCAGGAGCCTGCGGGTCTGGGCGAACTCATCGGAAGTCGTGCCGAACTCGGCGGCCACGAAGTCGGTGGCCCCAGCCTGTGCCAGGTCCTCGAGACCGGCGGCGACCTCCTCCTCGGTACCGATGATGGCCACGTCGCCCGGGGTGGCCGCACCCTCGCGGTCGAGCATCGCCCGGTACGAGGGCAACTCGCCGTAGATGGCGAAGATCCGTGCCGCCGCCTCCCGTACCGAAGCGGCGTCACCCGTGACGCAGACGGGGAGGCTGGCCACGATCCGAGGGTCGGGTCGGCCCACCTCGGCTGCAGCGGCGGTGATCCGCGGCCGGATGTGGTCGGCGATCGTGCGGGGCCCGACCATCCAGAGAATGGTGCCGTCGGTACGCCGCCCGGTGACGCGCAGTGTCTGCTCACCGAGTGCGGCGACCATCACCGACGGGGCACGGTCACCGGGGCGTTTCGACTCCATGTGGGTCGTGAAGGCCTCACCGTCGTAGTCGACCCGACCTGAGTCGAGGAGCGGCATGAGCACCTCCAGGTAGTCGATGAGGTGGCGGATCGGCCGGTCGAAGGACAGGCCGAGGTAGCCCTCGATCGCCGGCTTGTGCGAGAGGCCGATGCCGAGCACCAGGTCCCGGTCACCGAGCACCGCCTGGGTGGTGAGCGCCTGTCCGGCCAGCATCGTGGGATGGCGGGGAAACGTCGGGATCACCGCCGAACCCAACTCGAGACCCGGAGCTGCATCGGCTACCGCCGGGAACACGGTCAGGGCGTCGACGAGGCCGGTCTGGGCGAGCCACCAACCGTGGAAACCCTCCTCGGCGGCGCGAGCGGCATGCTCGCGCATTCGGCCGATGTCGGCATGGGGCAGTTCGCCCGAGGCGTTGACGGCGATGCGCATGGGGTCCTCCGGGAATGGGGGGAGTCGGTCAGTCCCCAGATTCGACCATGGCCTGCAAGCGGTCGACGAATCCGGTGAGGAACGCCTCCGCAGTCTCGAGGAAGGAATCGCTGGCCCCACCGGGCAATGGGTCGACCACCAGCGACCAGGCCAGGAGGCAGGAGTCGCCCCGATCCGTGATGACGGTCGTGCCCTGGTACATCTTCACCGGAGCACCGGTGAGTTCGTAGACGCGTCGCCACGGGGGCTCGAACGAGATGACCTCCTCGCTCAGGGTCTCGTCGTCCAGGGTGAGCCCCAGGGTCGCTCCCAAACCGTGTGGCGGCGGATCCCCCTCGACGTCGTATCCGCCTGTCGCCTTCTCGATGAAGGCCAGAAAGGCATCCCACACCACCTGCCGGGATGCAGCGATCTCCCGCTCGATGACGATCGACGTATAGGACCTGCGCTTCTGCGTCACGGCTAGATCATGCCCCGGCCGCCTCGCCGACGAGCGCACGGGGGTCGGCGGCGCCGGCCAGGCCACCATCGACGACCTCGATGCAGTGGGCGTGGCCGTAGTTGGCAGGTGCGACCCGGGCCCGATGGCCGCGGGCGGTGAGACCGTGGACCCAGGTTTCCGGCGCATGGGCTTCGAGCAGTACCTCGACCTCATCCGGATCCGTCCAGGTGGCGAAGCCGCCGCCTCCACCGCTCAGCACCCAGCGCCCACCCCCGACCACGTGGCCCGGGGAGGCACCGTCGAGCAGCAGGCGGACCAGCATCTGCAGCACCACCTGGGGCTGGGCATCGGCGCCCATGGTCCCCAGCACCGAGCGCAGCGAACCGTCCGACCGCGTGACCAGGGCCGGCGACAGCGTGTGGGGCGGACGACGGCCTGGCCCGTAGCGGGCAGGGTGGCCCGGCTCGAGGCTGAACCCGAGGCCCCGGTTGTGCAGGAAGACCCCGAGGCCCGGCAGGGTCACATGGCTGCCGAAGCCGTCGGCGTTCGACTGGATCAGCGACACGGCCATGCCGTCGCCGTCGACCACGCACTCGTACATGGTGTCGCCGTCGTGCCAGGTGTCCCCGAGCACGGCCCGGCGGTCTGGATGGATGGTGCTGCGACGTGGACCCAGCCGCTCCGGAGCGAGAAGGGAGACACCGTCAGCACGTTCGTGGAGCACCTCGGGCCGGTCGTGGCCCGCCTGGCGCATCGCCTCGACCAGCAGGTGGGCCCGCAGTGGGTCGTCCTCGCGGGGCAGGTCGAGTCCGTCTGCGATCAAGGCCGCCGCCAGGATCAGGTAGCCCTGCGAGTTTGGCGGCACCGTCCAGACATCGTGGCCCCATACCCGGGCACCGAGCGGATCGACCCAATCGACATGGGAGCGGCGCAGGTCGTCCTCGGTGAACTCGCCGGCCCCGACGGTGAGCAACTCGTCGCCGAACTCGCCCAGGTACACGGCGTCGCGTCCGCCCACCGCCAGGGCCCGCAACAGGCGGGCCACCCCGGGTCGACCAACCACCTGGCCGGTCTGCACCAGCCCGGCGAAGTCCTGAGCGCCGTCGACCCCCTCCACCCCGGCGGCAGCGGGGACCAGGAGGGGCGACGCCTCGAAGCCGTCTTCGGCCAAGGCGATGGCCGGCGTCAGGACCTCGGCCAGCGGCATCGAGCCGAAACGGTCGTGGAGGGCCGACCAGCCGTCGATGCAGCCGGGGACGGTCACCACCCGCACGTCGCCCCGCCTGGGCATCGACCCGTGGCCCTCGGCGAGCAGGCGGTCGGGGTTGGCGCCGGAGCCGGCCCGCCCGGAGGCGTTCAGGCACACCGGCGGACCGCTCCCATCGTGCACGAGGGCGAACAGGTCGCCGCCCAGTCCGCACATGTGCTGGGAGGTCACGGTCAGCACCGCATTGGCAGCGATGGCCGCATCGGCGGCGTTGCCACCCGACCCGAGGATCGCGATCCCGGCCCTCGAGGCGAGCGAGTCGATCGTGCAGACCATGGCGGATCCGAAGTGCCGCTCGGGGTCCTCCCACGGTGCCGGGGTGTTCACGGGTCGAGCATGCCACGCCGGCTGGGCAGGTGTGGCCCCCCGACCCGCCGGGCTGAGAGAGTGGAGGCGGCCGGCGACCGGGAAGACGTGAGATGGGTGACCAGCAGGTACATGTGGCCCCGGAGGAGGCGACGTGAGTCGCCGGACGGCCTGACGATGCGATTCTCCTTCACCCACCCGATGTCGGCCGGTGCCCACGACCGGCGGCTCGTGGGACGTGAGGGCCTGACCCGGCTGGCCCAGGCCGCCGAGGCCGCCGGCTTCGATGCCATCGGCTTCACCGACCATCCGATGCCCGGCAGCCGTTGGCTGGCGGCAGGGGGGCACGACGCCCTCGACCCGTTTTCGGCACTGGCCTTCTGCGCCGCTGCCGCCGGGCGGCTGCGGCTCATGACCAACATCGCCGTACTGCCGTACCGGAACCCGTTCATCCTGGCCAAGGCAGCGGCGACGGTCGACGTGCTCTCCGACGGCCGGTTGATCCTCGGCACCGGCACCGGGTACCAGAAGGCCGAGTACCGGGCGCTGGGCGCCGACTTCGACGACCGCAACGACCGCTTCGACGAGGCGCTCGATGCCCTGATTGCCGCCTGGACCACCGACGACCTCGCATTCGAGGGGCACCGGTTCGTCGCCCTCGGCAACACGGCGAATCCCCGCCCGGTACAGAAGCCGCATCCCCCGATATGGATCGGTGGCAACTCGGCCCGCGCCCGCGCCCGTGTCGCTCGTTGGGGCCAGGGATGGAGCCCGTTCCCGACGCCTGCAGCGATGGCTGCCACGGCCAGGACTGCGGCCCTCGAGACCGTCGACGACCTGCGCCCGATGCTCGACGACCTCTGGCGTCGGCTGGAAGGGGCCGGCCGGGCTGACCCGGTCGACGTGCACTTCGCCTGTTCGGCCGGCGGGGCGCCCGGCGACGGCGACTTCGATGCCGAGGCCCACCTCGAGGGCCTGTCGGCGCTGGCCGGCATAGGCGTGACCTGGACCGGGGTGGCGGTTCCCGGCGACGACCTCGATCGCACGCTCGAGGTGGTCCAGCGCTACGGCGAAGAGGTCATCAGCCGGGCCTGAAGTGGGCCGTGGCCGGTTGAACCGGTCTGAGACCACGGCTGTACTGTTGGTCGCCAGCGGACAGGGAACGAGACAGGGAAGGGGAGCCATGGCCACCGATCAGGCGCTGGCAGACGAGATGGTCGACGCCGTCCGTTCCTGGGTCGATCGCGACGTCATCCCCAACGTCGCCGAGTTCGAACAGGCAGACGAGTTTCCGCAGGCCATGTTCAACCAGATGTGCGACTTCGGCCTGTTCGGATCGACGATCCCCGAGGAGTACGGCGGCCTGGGGCTCGACATCACCACCTACACGCGCATCATCGAAGAGCTCTCCCGCGGGTTCATGTCGCTGGCCGGGCTCCTCAACACCCACAAGATCGGCGCCACCATGATCGGGCGCTTCGGCACGGACCAACAACGGCAACGGTTCCTGCCCCGAATGTGCGACGGGTCGTTCCGGGCCGCCTTCTCGCTCTCCGAGCCCGACGCAGGCAGCGACACCGGCGCCCTTCGCTGTCGCGCCGAGCGCGATGGCGACGAGTGGGTCGTCAACGGCACCAAGATGTGGGTCACGAACGGCATGAGGTCCTCGCTCGTCATGTTGCTGGCCCGCACACCCGATGACCGCATCACCTGCTTCCTCGTCGAGAAGGAACCCGGCGAGTCGTTCGAGGGGATCACGGTGTCGCGCAAGATCGACAAGCTCGGCTACCGCGGCCTCGAGACCGTCGAGATGTCCTATGTCGACCACCGGGTCCCGCACGCCAACGTCCTCGGCGGCGACGAGGGCATCGGGCACGGTCGCGAGTACGCCCTCTCGGCGTTGGAGCTCGGGCGCATCAACGTGGCGGCACGGGCTGTCGGGGTTGCCCAGGCCGCCTTCGATGCCGCCATGGCGTACTCGCAGCAGCGGGAGACCTTCGGCCGGCCGATCTTCGAGCACCAGGCCATCCAGTTCAAGCTCGCCGAGATGGCCACCAAGCTCCAGGCCGCACGCCTCATGACCTACGACGCCGCCCGACGGGCCGACGCCGGCCAGCGGGTCGACATGGAGGCCGGCATGGCCAAGCTGTTCGCGTCCGAGGCCGCCTTCGAGATCGCGTCCGACGCCCTTCGCATCCACGGCGGCAACGGCTACACCACCGAGTTCCCCGTCGAGCGCTACTTCCGCGACACGCCTCTGATGATCGTCGGCGAGGGCACCAGCGAGATCCAGAAGCTCGTCATCGCCCGCAAGTTGCTCGAGCGGTTCCCGGTTGAGTGAGGCGGGCTGTCCGGTGAACGACACCCCGGTCCCACACGTCACGGGGACGCCATGAGCGAGCAACTCGGCCAGCCCGGGGTGACCAGCACCTCGATCCTCGGCAACCCCGTCCTGCGCCGCGAGGACGACGCGCTCGTGCGCGGCCAGGGCCGGTACGTCGCCAACGTCCCCCTCGAGGCCGCCCTCCACGCCCATTTCGTGCGGTCCACGGTGGCCCACGGCACCATCGAGTCGATCGAGGTCGACGATGCTCGGGCCATGCCGGGGGTCGTCGCCGTGTACACCGTCGCCGACCTCGGCCTCGACGACCGCCCGGTGTTGATGGGCTTCTACCCGGCCGAGATGAAACGCCCGTTCCTCGCCAGGGACCGGGTGCGATTCGTCGGCGAGCCGATTGCCGTCGTGGTCGCCGAATCGCCGTACCTGGCCGCCGATGCTGCCGAGATGGTCTGGGCCGACATCGAACCGTTGCCACCGGTGCTCGGGCAGTCCGTCGCCCTCGACGGCGAGAACCTCTTGTTCCCCGACATCGGCCACAACGTCGCCTTCCGCAACAGCGTCGAGGACCCGATCGACTTCTCCGGCTACGAGGTCGTGGTCAGCGAAGACGTCGTCAACCCGCGGGTCGCCGCAGTGTCGATCGAACCCCGGGTGGTGGCCGCCGGCATCGAGGATGGTCGCCTCACCTGCTGGGCCAGTTCCCAGGGCGCGCACAACTTCCGGAAGAGCGTCACCGACCTGCTCGGCATCGAAGACGAGGACCTTCGGGTGTTCGTGCAGGACATCGGCGGCGGATTCGGCGCCAAGGGGATCACCTCCGAGGAGGAGGTCATGGTCGTGCACCTGGCCCGCAAGTTGGGGCGGGCCGTGCGTTGGACCGAGACCCGCACCGAGAACCTCACCGGCCACGTCCACGGCCGGGCCCAGGAGCAGAAGGTCACGATCGCCGGTACCCGCGATGGCGACATCCAGGCATACCGCCTCGACGTGCTCCAGGACTGTGGCGCCTACCCGAGATTCGGAGCCTTCCTTCCCGAGTTCACCCGCCAGATGGCCAGCGGCGTCTACGACATCGAAAGGGTCGAGGTCGAATACATCTCGGTCGTCACCACGACCACACCCGTCTGTGCCTATCGGGGCGCAGGGCGCCCCGAGGCCACGGCCGCCATCGAACGCGCCGTCGACCTGTTCGCCGCCGAGGTCGGCATGGATCCAGCGGAGGTGCGGCGGCGCAACCTGCCGGGCCCCGAAGCCTTCCCGTTCACCAACGGCACCGGCACGGTCTATGACAGCGGCGAGTACGAAATGGTGCTCGATGCGGTGCTGGAGGCATCGAACTACGCCGACCTGCGCGCCGAACAGCAGCGACGCCGTGCCGCCGGCGACATCCGCCAACTGGGCATCGGAATCTGCACCTACGTCGAGATCACGGGCTTCGGCGGCAGCGAATACGGCGAGGTCTCCCTGCAGGCCGACGGAACGGTGCTGGCCGTCACCGGTTCCACCCCGATCGGCACCGGTCACCACACGACCTGGGCGATGATCGTCGCTGACCGCCTGGGCGTGCCCCTCGAGGCCGTCACCGTGTTCCACGGCGACACCGACCGGGTGCCCTCCGGTCAACTCACCGGCGGGTCCCGATCCGTTCAGATCGCCGGCTCGTCGATGGGCGATGCTGCCGACAAGCTCATTGCCCTGGCCCGTGATGCGGTCGCCGACATGCTCGAGGCTGCCCCGGACGACCTGGTGCTCGATCGCGAGCGGGGCGCCTTCCATGTGGCCGGTACCCCGTCGGCATCCCGGTCGTGGGCCGAGATCGCCGGCGAGACGGCGGAGCCGCTGGTCGGCCATTCCGACTTCGTGCAGGCCGGTGCGACCTTCCCGTTCGGCGCCCACATCGCCGTCGTCGAGGTCGACACCGAAACCGGGCACACCACGGTTGAACGGATCGTCGCCGTCGACGACGCCGGCATCATCATCAACCCGCTGCTGGCCGCCGGCCAGATCCACGGTGGCCTGGCGCAGGGCATCGCCCAGGCACTGCTCGAGGAGATCCGCTACGACGAGGACGGCAACCCGCAGACCTCCAACCTCGCCGACTACACGGCCATCTCGATGATGGAGGTCCCCACCTACGAGCGTTCGTTCACCGAGACACCGACGCCCCGCAACCCGCTCGGGGCCAAGGGGATCGGCGAGGCGGGCAGCATCGGCTCCACGGCGGCGGTGCAGAGTGCCGTGGTCGATGCCCTCACACCGTTCGGCATCCGGCACCTCGACATGCCGCTCACCCCGGAGCGCATCTGGTCGGCGCTGCAGACATCGAATGCCTGACCCAGACATGCCCGGGACCGATTCCGACACGGGTGGCGACACCCCGCTGACCCACGAGCAGGCCACGGCCGCCCTCACCGGCCCCGGCGGCTTCTTCGAGGTCACGACCGAGGAGGTCCTGGGGGAGTCGATGCAGGTGTTCGTGAACCGGCCCCGGTCCTTGCGCGACATGCTGACCGGGGCTGCCCGTAACGGCGATGCCGATTATGCGGTGTTCGACGATGCCGGTGAGCGACGTGTCCTGACGTTCGAGGGCCTCCAGGGACAGGTCGCTTCTGTGGCAGCGGCCCTCGCCGATCGGGGGATTGGACACGGCGACCGGGTGGCGATCCTCGCCGCCAACTGCCCCGAGTACATCGTCACCTTCTGGGCCTGTGCGGCCATGGGTGCTGTGGCTGTCTGCTTCAACGGCTGGTGGACCCGCAGCGAGATCGAATATGGGCTCGAGGCCACCACCCCGGCCCTGCTGGTCGCAGACCGACGCCGCCTGGCCCGCCTCGACGGCACCGACCCGGGTGTCCCGACGATCGTGATCGAGGACGACTTCGCAGACCTGCTCGCCTTCGCCCCTGATGCCGGCCTCCCCGAGACACCGATCGCCGAGGACGACCCGATCGTCCTGCAGTTCACGTCGGGCACCACCGGACGTCCGAAGGCGGCGATGGTGAGCCACCGCAGCTTCATCTCGTTCGTGCTGGCGGCATTCGTGATCGGTGCCCGCGATTCGATGCTGGCCGGCGACACCCCTTCGGCCGACGGTGCCCGCCTGGCGGTGTTCCCGATGTTCCACCTCTCCGGAATGCAGAGTTCGACGGTCACGTCGCTCATGGCCGGATCCAAGACCGTCTGGCCCATGGGCCGTTTCGATCCGGCACGGGTCGTGCAACTCACGGTCGACGAGGGCATCAGTGCCTGGAACGGCACCGCCACCCACATCTACCGACTCCTCGCCGAGCCGGACATCGAGGGCTTCGACCCGCTGCAACTCACCTCGGTGGCCATCGGCGGCTCAGCGAGTACGCCCGACCTGATACGGGCCACCGAGGAACGGTTTCCCCACCTGGTCGGAACCTTCGGCTCCGGATACGGGCTCACCGAATCGGGTGGCCTCGTCAGCTACGCCCCCAACGAGATGCTCCGGGATGCACCCGATTGCGTCGGCTACCCACTCCCCACGGTCGAGGTGAAGATCATCGACGAGGAGTGCAACGACCTGCCTGATGGTGAGAACGGCGAGATCTGCGTACGGAGTCCGCTGGTCATGCTCGGCTACTGGGACAACCCGGAGGCGAATGAGGCGGTGTTCCTGCCCGGCCGCTGGCTGCGCACCGGCGACTTCGGGCGCATGGTCGACGGTCGTCTCCACATGGCCTCACGCCTCAGGGACCTCATCCTCCGGGGCGGGGAGAACGTGTACCCGAGCGAGGTCGAACAGCGCCTCGAGGAACATCCTGCGGTTGGGGAGGTGGCGGTGCACGGCGTCGATCATCCGACGCTCATCCAGGAGGTGAAGGCGGTCGTGGTCCTGCGTCAGGGAGCCGACGCCTCGGCCGACGAGATCACGGCCTTCTGCGCCGAGACCCTCTCGTACTACAAGGTGCCTACGATCGTGGAGTTCCGGGACGAGCCGCTGCCGCGCAACGCCACCGGCAAGATCGTGAAGGCGGTACTCACCGGCGACGCCGAGCACACCTTCGTCGAGGAATAGGCGCCTTCCTCAGACCCCGGCGGCGGCCTCGGTCAGCACCCGGAGCTTTGTGAGTGCCAGGTCGCGGCCCAGGTAGCCGAGGCCGCAGTCGGGGGCGACCACCAGGCGCTCCCGGTCGATATGACGCAGTGCCTCGGCCAGGCGGGTGGCGACCTCGTCGACGGTTTCGACCCGGCTGCGGGCGATAGCCACGCAACCGAGGATCACCGTCGTGTACCGGAAGCGGGGGAGCAGGTCGGCGAGGTCGTTGGGACGGTGGGCGTCCTCGATGCTGAACCGGTCGATCCGCGCCGCATCCACGGCCTCGGCGATCTCGAGGTAGGCCGACGGCGGCGCCTTCTCGTAGTCGTCGTCATCGAGGTGACGGGGGTAGCCGCAGCAGCAGTGCACGGTGCGGGTGACCGTGTCGGGGGCGCCGTCGAAGCAGGCGGCCAGGGCGTCGATACCGAAGGAGAGGGCGTCGTCGACCCGGCGGGCGAACACCGGCTCGTCGACCTGGATGTGGGTGCAGCCGGCCTCGACCAGGGCACGTACTTCGATGTTGATCGCCACGGCCAGGTCGGCGACCAGGGCGGCCCGGTCGCCGTAGTGGTGGTCGACGACCGTGTCGGTGATCGTGAGCGGCCCGGGGATCGTGACCTTGACGGGATGGTCGGTCGACGCCTGGGCGACCCGCCAGTCGTGCGGCAGGAACGACCCCTTCGCGGCGACGGGGCCTACGATCACCGGGAGGACCGCCGGCAGCACGCCCCGCATCGTCTCCTCGGCCCGGTGCTCGAAGTCGAAGCCGGTGAGGTGCCTGCAGTGGTAGTGGACGTAGTTCTCCCGGCGCACCTCGCCGTCCGTGACCACGTCGACCCCGGCATCGACCTGGTCGGCGATCACCTCGGCGGCTGCCCGCGTGAACAGGGCCTCTGCATCCTCACCAGCGGCTGCCATCTCGTCGGACCAGCGGGCGGCGTAGTCGAAATCGGACAGGTCGAACCAGTCGGACACCGGCACGTAGTCGGGCTTGGGGAAGGCGCCGATGACGGTCGTGGGGAGCGGGGACAGGTGGGGCTCCATGCGCCGCGTACGGTAGTCCCGACCCGGCGGCGCGAACGGACCTGTGGGAGGCTGCAGCCATGAACCCCTACCTCCAGGGTTCGATGGCACCGGTCGCCGAGGAGGTGACAGCCTTCGACCTGCCGGTCACCGGCACGGTTCCCGCCGAACTCGAAGGCCGCTGGCTGCGCAACGGCCCGAACCCCCGCGGTGTCGCCGATCCGGCCACCCACCACTGGTTCCTGGGTGACGGCATGGTCCACGGTGTGCGCCTGCGTGGCGGGAAGGCCGAGTGGTACCGCAACAGGTGGGTGCGGGGCGCCCGGATCGCCGCCGACCTGGGCGAGGACCCGCCGTCGGGTCGCTCCAACGGCGACCGCGACTTCGGCCCCAACACGGCGGTGGGTGGCTTCGCCGGAAAGACCTGGGCGATGGTCGAGGCCGGCACCACGCCCATGACCCTCACCTACGAACTCGACACGATCGGCTACGACGGCTTCGACGGAACCCTGCCGGGAGGCTTCACCGCCCACCCCAGGTACGACCCGGCGACGGGCGAACTCCACGCAGTCTGCTACTCCTACCCGGACCGACTCGACCGGGTACAGCACGTGGTCGTCGGCAACGGCGGGCGGGTGGTGAAGACGACCGACGTGCCGGTCGACGGCATGCCGATGATCCACGACATGTCGTTGACGGCCCGGTACGCCCTCGTCTACGACCTGCCGGTGTGCCTCGACATCGAGGAAGCCATGGGAGGTGGCCTCTTCCCGTTCGCCTGGAATCCCGACCACCGGGCCCGCGTCGGGCTCCTGCCACGCGACGGGACTGCCGATGACGTCATCTGGTGCGAGGCACCGCAGTGCTACGTGTTCCACCCTGCCAACGCCTACGACGCCGATGACGGCACTGTCGTGGTCGACCTCTGCCGCTACGACCGGATGTTCGACAGGGACCGCAACGGTCCTGTCGGAGACAGCGCCCCTACGTTTGCCAGGTGGGTGGTGGATCCGGCCACAGCGACCGTGTCCGAGACGCAGATCGCCGACGGCCACCACGAGTTCCCGACCCACGATCCCCGGGTGGGCACACGCCGCCATCGCTACGCCTACACCGCCGATGGACCCGGACTGGGTCCGACCCAGCAGGTCGATGTAGAGACCGGCGACATCGTCATCCACGACCACGGTGAGGGACGCTTCGGAGCCGAACCGTTGTTGGTGCCCAAGGAAGAATCCACCGACGAGGGCGTCGGCTGGGTGCTGGTGTGCGTCAACGACCGTGCCGGCGGTCCGGCCGAGCTTGTGGTGCTGGACGGCGAGGACCTCGCCGCCGAACCGGTGGCGCGCATCCACCTTCCACAACGGGTGCCCGACGGGTTCCACGGCAACTGGGTCCCCGACGCGTCGGTGCCTCCCGGATGAACGCCCGGGAGTGGGCGCAGTCCGAGCGGCACGCCCTCTGCGACCTGATGGACGAACTCGGGGCCGATGCCCCGACCCTGTGCGAGGGCTGGACCGTCGCCCACATGGCGGCCCATCTGGTGGTTCGGGAACGTCGCCCCGACACCGGCCCCGGCCTGGTCATGTCGGGGGCACCTGCCCGTCACACCGCCCGGGTCACCAACCGTCTCGCCGAGTGCGGGGACTTCACGCAGATGGTCCACCGGGTCCGACGCGGGCCGCCGCTGTTCCTGCGGTTCGCCGACGGGGCGATGAACCTGGTCGAGTTCGTGGTGCATCACGAGGACGTGCGGCGTACGGGCGACGGCTGGTCACCCCGGACCGGCATCGAAGGCCTCGAAGCGCTGCTCTGGGAGCGCCTCGGAAAGGGGGCGAAGGTCATGTGCCGTCGGCTCGTCGACATCGACCTCACGATTGCCCGCCGGGGCGGAGAAACGATCCGCGTCGGGAAGTCGGGGCGACCGGCGACGCTCACCGGTGAACCGGTCGAGTTGGTGAACTTCCTGTTCGGTCGACGCGACCGTGTCGAGGTCGAGATGGTCGGCGACGAGGGCGCCTGCCGCGAACTCCGCACCGGCCGCCTGGGAATCTGAACCTCAGTCCACGTAGCCGCCGTCCTGGAGCACCTGCTCGAAGGCGGCTGGGCGCCCGGCGATGATGCCGTCGATGCCGAGGTCCAGCAGTTCGGCGTAGAAGTCGCCCGCTTCCTGGTCGGTGCTGTCGGGCCACACCCAGACCTCGACCCCGGCCTCTTCGACGGCGGTGAAGAACGCCTCCATCAGGACCTCGATGCCGTCGTAGTTGGGTGGGACCTGGACGACGGGGTGGTCGCCCAGGGTCTCACCGCCGAGGATCCAGGCGATCATCTCGTCGGTGCCGGGGCTGGTGGCGACATCCGGGGCGACCTCCCTGAAGGCGGCGACCACGTCGCTCGAGAACGACACCACGACCACCGAGTCGCGTCTGTCGAGGTCGTCGAGGTCGGCCACCAGGGCGGCGATGGCGGCCTCTGCGTGGTCGTCCCGGTTCTTGATCTCGACGTCGAGGGCGAGCGTGGGGAACGCCTCGGCGACCGAGCGGAATGTCTCGATCCGGAAGTCGTCGGGGGTGAACCCCTCTGGTGGTTCGACGACTCCGGTACGGACTCCCCGGAACGGGTAGTCCCCGTCGGCCAGGTCCCGGCAGGGCCAACAGGTGGGCGACCACCACCAGGCATTGTCGAGGGCCTGGAGTTCGGCGACGGTCATCTCGGCGACCACGCCCTCACCGCCGGTCGTGCCGAACACGTCGGCGTCGTGGTGGACGACGAGGACCCCGTCGGCGGTGATCCGCACGTCCATCTCGAGGAGGTCGACGCCGGCCTCGGCGGCCCGCCGGAAGGCGTACATGGTCGAGTGCGGATGGTCCTGGTCGCCGCCGGCGTGGGCCAGGTTGAGGGGCCGGTCGAGTGCCAACAACTCGTCGATCGTCGGTGGCCGCGGCGGGAGCGTGGTGGTCGTCGTGGTGGTCGTCGTGGTGGGCGGGAGCGTGGTGGTCGTCGTGGTGGTCGTCGTGGTGGGCGGGAGCGTGGTG
>DCXR01000031.1 GCA_002329075.1 Candidatus Neomicrothrix sp. UBA2131 | reverse complement strand
CGACGCCAGCGGCGTACCTGAGGCGCTTCGGGCCCGTCCGGCCGCGCCTTTTCGGGCTCCGGCGGCCCTGTGGAAAAACGGTGTGACCTGCAGTTTCGCAATCGGTTCGGCGACGATCGGCGTATTACGGGCGTGTTGCAATCCCCAGCGGACCGTCAGTCGTCGTAGGGGTTTCCGGGGTTTTCCACAGGGGGTGTGGAAACGGCAAATGCTGCGCGTAGGCCGCGCAACATCTGGTGACCCTGCGTGGTCGTCTCGGCGACGGCCGCGTCCCGAATCGACGGCCATCGCGCGGGTCGGGCTCCGATAGGCTCTGTCCGTAAGCACCAGCAATCACGAGGAGAGGTGCCGTGCCCGCGACTGTCGTGGTCGGGACACAGTGGGGCGACGAGGGCAAGGGCAAGTTCACCGACCTCGTTGCCGGTGAGACCTCCATGGTCGTCCGCTACCAGGGCGGCCACAACGCCGGCCACACCCTCGTCGTCGACGGTGAGTCCTTCGCCCTCCAACTCGTCCCCAGCGGTATCCTCTACGAACACGTCATACCGGTCATCGGCAACGGCGTCGTCGTCGATCCCCGGGTCCTCCTCGCCGAGATGGACATGCTCGAGTCCCGTGGCGTCTCCACCGGGCGGCTGCGGGTCAGCGGCAATGCCCACCTGATCCTCCCGTACCATCAGGAACTCGACGCCCTCCACGAGCGGCATCTGGGCAAGAACAGGATCGGTACCACGAAGCGTGGCATCGGCCCGGCCTACGCCGACCGTTCAATGCGCGTCGGACTGCGGATCCAGGACCTGCTCGACGAGAAGATCTTCCGCACCAAGCTCGACGCTGCCCTGGAGCATCACAATCGGGTGCTCACGCGGGTCTTCAACCGCTTGCCGGTGGACGGTGACGAAATCGCCGACGAGTACCTCGGCACCTGCGCCCCCCGATTGGCGCCGCTCATCGCAGACACCGTCTCGCTCATCCACGACCAACTCGAGGCCGGCAACCACGTCCTCCTCGAGGGCGCCCAGGCCACATTCCTCGACCTCGACCACGGCACCTACCCGTTCGTCACATCCTCCAACCCGGTGGCGGGCGGCGCATGCACCGGTACCGGAGTCGGCCCCCGCCACATAGACCGGGTCATCGGCATCGCCAAGGCCTACGTCACCCGTGTCGGCGCCGGCCCCTTTCCG
The DNA here is from genome assembly GCA_002329075.1 of Candidatus Neomicrothrix sp. UBA2131. Classification (GTDB taxonomy): domain Bacteria; phylum Actinomycetota; class Acidimicrobiia; order Acidimicrobiales; family MedAcidi-G1; genus S20-B6. The sequence continues at coordinate 5,907 of DCXR01000031.1, read as the reverse complement.
ACCGAGTTGTTCGACGAGGTCGGCGACCACCTGGTCGACGTCGGCCACGAGTACGGCACCAACACAGGACGTCGTCGTCGCCCGGGCTGGCTCGACGCCGTCATGCTCCGGTTCGCCGCACGCGTCAACTCGTTGTCCGAACTGGCCATCACCAAGCTCGATGTCCTCGACGGGCTCGACACCATCAGGTTGTGCGTCGCCTACGACGCCAATGGTGAGCGCCATGAACAGCTCCCCTACCACCAGACGGTGCTCCACCACGCCGAGCCCGTCTACGTCGAGATGCCGGGCTGGAAGCAGGACCTCTCCGACGTCCGGTCCAGGTCCGAACTGCCTGCCGAGGCCGAGGCCTACCTTTCCCTGATCGAGGAACAGGTCGGGGTGCCCATCGGCATGGTCGGTGTCGGACCCGGTCGCGACCAGGTCATCCAGTTCGGCAACCAGAGCTGACCGGGGCCGGGTCGTGCGGGTCTGTGTCGTCGGTTCGGGTGGACGCGAGCACGCACTCGCCCACGTCCTGGGCCGCGACGCCGAGGTGGTCGTCACCCCCGGCAACCCCGGCATCCCCGGTTCGGTCTCCACGCCTCCCGAGGAGGTCGACTCCGAACTGTTCGTCGTCGGCCCTGAGGCGCCGCTGGTCGACGGGCTCGCCGACCGCCTGAGGGCAGCGGGCCGGCTCGTCTTCGGACCGGGGGCGGACGGTGCCCGACTCGAGGGCTCCAAGGCATGGATGAAGGAGGTGCTGGTCGATGCCGGCGTCCCCACGGCACAGCACGGTGCCTTCACCGACGAGACGGCCGCCCTCGCCTTCCTCGACACGATGGCCGACCTGTTCGTGGTCAAGACCGACGGCCTGGCCGCAGGCAAGGGAGTGCTCGTCACAGAAGAACGTGCCGAGGCGGTCGATGCAGTGCGCTCCTACCTCTCGGGTGATGCCTTCGGTGACGCCGGACGGACCGTTGTCATCGAGGAGGGCCTGAGCGGGCCCGAACTCTCGCTGATGGCCATCTGCGACGGCGACAACGCCGTGCCGCTGGCCCCCGCCCAGGACTTCAAGCGGATAGGCGACGGCGACATCGGCCCCAACACCGGTGGCATGGGCGCCTACTCACCGGTTCCAGTGGCCACCGAGGCCATCGTCGACTCGTTGATGGACGACGCAGTCGGCCCCACCATCGCCGCCCTCCGGCGTCAGGACATCGACTACCGGGGCGTCCTCTACTGCGGGCTCATGTTCACGCCGTCCGGCCCGAAGGTGCTCGAGTACAACGTGCGCTTCGGCGACCCCGAGGCCCAGGTCGTGCTACCCCGGATGGCGGGCAGCCTCACCGACCTGCTGGCCGCCGCCGCCGAGGGCTCCCTGGGTGCCGCACCGGCCTTCGACGAGGGTGCCGCCGTCACGGTCGTCTGCGCCACCGACGGGTACCCGGCGTCGCCGCGCACCGGCGACACGATCCACGGACTCGACGAGGCCAACGCCCTCGACGACGTCACCGTGTTCTGTGCCGGCGTGGCAGCGTCCGACGGGCGACTCACCACTGCAGGGGGTCGCGTGCTGGCCGTCACCGGACAGGGTCCCACCATCGACGCCGCCCGCGACCGTGCCTACGCCGGAGCCGACACCATCTCCTGGTCCGGCATCCAGCGTCGAACCGACATTGCCGCCGCGCCCACGCCTGCAGACACGGCAGACTGACCGAACCACCCACCGGAGGAGCCAACCATATGACCGAGTCCCCGAACAGGCGGGTCGCAGTCCTCATGGGCTCGCCCAACGATGCCGACAAGATGGCTCCGGCGGCGGCCACCCTCGAGCGCTACGGCATCGAGGCCGACGTACGGGTGATGTCGGCACACCGCAGCCCTGCCGAGGTGGCCGAGTTCACCCGGTCGGCACGCGACAACGGCTACAAGGCCATCATCTGTGGCGCCGGCATGGCCGCCCACCTGGCCGGCGCCGTTGCCGCCCACACCACGCTCCCGGTCATCGGCGTGCCACTTTCCGGTGGAGCCATCAACGGCTGGGACTCGCTCCTCGCCACCGTGCAGATGCCTAAGGGCATCCCCGTCGCCACCGTCGCCGTCGACGGCGCCATGAACGCCGCCCTGCTGGCGGTCCAGATGCTCGCCGTAGACGATCCGGCGCTGGTCGCCGAACTCGAGGCCCACCGCGAGGAGATGCGGCCCCGCTGACAGCGGAGCCCGCCGACCCGTGGAGAACGTCCTGGCCTCCCGCTACGCCAGCCGGCCCATGGCCGAGCTCTGGTCGGCTGAGGGCAAGGTCGTACTCGAGCGCGAGCTCTGGGTGGCCGTCCTCGAGGCCCAGCAGGACCTGGGAATCGACATCCCCGACGGTGTCGTCGACGATCATCGTGCGGTGGTCGACCAGGTTGACCTCAACTCGATCCGACATCGTGAAGAAGCCACCCGCCACGACGTGAAGGCCCGCATAGAGGAGTTCTGCGCCCTCGCCGGCCACGAGCACATCCACAAGGGCATGACCTCGCGTGACCTCACGGAGAACGTCGAGCAACTCCAGGTCCGTCGCAGCCTCGAACTGGTGCTCGACCGGGTGGTCGCCACCCTCGCCCGGCTCGGGCGCCTCGCCGCCGAGCACACCGGCCTGGTCATGACGGGACGTAGCCACAACGTCGCCGCCCAGGCGACGACCCTCGGCAAGCGCTTCGCCACCGCGGCCGAGGAACTCCTGGTGGCCCACCGCCGGCTGGGCGACCTGCTCGACGCCTATCCGCTGCGCGGCCTCAAGGGGCCCGTCGGTACCCAGCAGGACCTGCTCGACCTCTTCGAAGGCGATGCAGAACGGGTCGTCGAACTGGAGCGCCGTGTCGCCACCCACCTCGGCTTCACCAACGTCCTCGACTCGGTCGGCCAGGTCTACCCGCGCTCGCTCGACTTCGATGTCGTATCAGCGCTCGTCCAGGCCTCCGGGGGACCGGCCAACCTCGCCCGCACCATCCGGCTCATGGCCGGCCACGAACTCGCCACCGAGGGCTTTGCCCCCGGCCAGGTCGGCTCCTCGGCCATGCCCCACAAGATGAACGCACGCTCCTGCGAGCGGGTCAACGGTCTCGCTGTCGTCCTGCGCGGTCACCTCGCCATGGTCGGTGGCCTCGTCGGCGACCAGTGGAACGAAGGCGATGTGAGCTGTTCGGTGGTGCGCCGGGTCGCCCTGCCCGATGCCTTCCTCGCCGCTGATGGCCTGTTCCAGACCTTCCTCACGGTGCTCGACGACTTCGGCACCTATCCGGCGGTGGTCGAACGGGAACTACGCCAGTACCTGCCGTTCCTGGCCACGACCCGGGTCCTCGTGGCCTCGGTGCGCGCCGGCATGGGTCGTGAGGCCGCCCACGAGGTCATCCTCGAGCACGCCGTCGCAGCGGCCCTCGCCCGCCGCGAGGGTGGCGTCGGCGAGACCGATCTGCTCGACCGCCTCGCCGCCGACGACCGGCTGCCCCTCGACCGGGTCGCCCTCGACGACCTCCTGGTCGACCCGGGCGTCTTCGTCGGCACAGCCGGCAGGCAGGTCGAGGCCGTGATCGAGCGCGTCGGCGAGGCGGTCGCCGCCCGCCCCTCGGCCGCGGCCTACGATCCGGAACCCATTCTTTGAACCTTCCCAGCCACCAGCCGGAGCCCGAGTTGAGCCTCGATTTCGACCTGCCGTACGTCCACTCGGGCAAGGTCCGCGACATCTTCGACGCCGGCGACGATCGACTCCTCATGGTCACCTCAGACCGTCTCTCAGCCTTCGACGTCGTGATGGACGAGCCCATCCCGCACAAGGGGCGGGTCCTCACCGCCATGTCGGCGTTCTGGTTCGACCTGCTGGCCGACGTGGTACCGGGGCACCTGCTCTCCACCGACCCGGCCGACGCACCGGGCACGAAGGGGGCTACCGACCTGGCCGGGCGGACCATGCTCTGCCGCAGGGCCGAGATGCTTCCGATCGAGTGCATCGTGCGCGGCTACATCACCGGCTCGGCATGGAAGGAGTACCGCACCCACGGAACCATGCACGGCTCGGTCCTCCCCGAGGGCCTTCTCGAGGCCGATCGCCTGCCAGAACCCGTGTTCACCCCCTCGACCAAGGCCGACGAGGGGCACGACATCAACATCTCGTTCGCAGAGGCCGTCGACCTGGTCGGTGCCGACCTCGCCGAGCAGGCCTGTGCCGTATCGCTCGAGTGCTACCGGCGGGGTGCCGACTGGGCCGCCGAGCGGGGGATCATCATCGCCGACACCAAGTTCGAGTTGGGGCTCGTCGACGGCCGACTCGTCCTGGCCGACGAGGTCCTCACCCCTGATTCGTCGCGGTTCTGGCCGGCCGACCAGTGGAAGCCGGGCGCAACGCCGCCGTCGTTCGACAAGCAACCCGTGCGCGACTTCCTCGACGGCCTCGACTGGGACAAGCAGCCGCCGCCGCCACCCCTGCCCGAAGAGGTCGTCGCCGCCACCTCGCAGCGCTACATCGAGGCGTACGAACGCATCACAGGCCGGTCCTTCGCCGACTGGCCCGGAACACAGGGAGCCTGACCCATGCAGTTTTCGGTACTCGTCGACATCCGCCTGCGGGGCGGAATCTCCGACCCTGCCGGCGCCACCATCGAACGGGCATTGCCGGTGCTCGGCTACGAGGGGATCGACGGGGTCACCGTCGGCAAGACGATCCGGTTCACGATCGAAGCCGCTGACGTGGAAGCGGCACGCGAGGCAGCGGCCGAGCTGACGGAGTCCTTTCTGACCAACCCGGTCATCGAGGATGCCGAGTTGACGGTCGAGCAGATTTCCCCGGGGTCCGGCACGTGAGCACCGTCGTCGGGGTGGTCGTGTTTCCCGGCACCAACTGCGAGATGGACGCCGTCGAGGCGGTCGACGGCCTGGGTGGCACCGGTCGCCTCCTCTGGCACGGCGACGACGACCTGACGGGCGTCGACGCGGTCATAGTGCCGGGTGGGTTCGCCCACGGCGACTACCTGCGTCCGGGGGCCATTGCCCGCTTCTCACCGGCCATGGCGGCCGTTGCACGGTTTGCAGCCGACGGAGGGCCTGTCCTCGGCATCTGCAACGGCTTCCAGGTCCTCACCGAAGCCGGGTTGCTGCCGGGCGCACTCCAAAAGAACAGAGGCCTCAAGTTCCTCTGTCGGCCGACGACGGTTCGTGTGGAAACGACGGAATCATCGCTTACCGGTTCGGCAGCCGTCGGTGCCGAACTGTCGATTCCGGTCAACCACTTCGAGGGCAATTACACATGCGATGTGCCGACCCTGCAGCAGTTGCGCGACGAGGATCGCATCGTCCTGCGCTATGTCGGGAACCCGAACGGTTCGATCGACGACATTGCCGGCATCTGCAACGAAGCCCGCAATGTCGTCGGCCTCATGCCCCACCCCGAACGGGCGTGCAACGAACTTCTGGGCAGCACCGATGGTGAGGTGCTGATCCGCTCCCTGCTGGCAGCGGCCGCCTGAGGGCGGCGGGTTGGCCAGGTCAGGTAGAGCGGCGGATGCCCGCTGCCTTGAGCACCGGAGAGGGCACGCCCACCTCACGCCAGGCGGCGTAGGAGATCCCCCGCTTGCCGCCGTACGAGGCGGCATTGGCGCCGAAGGCCGCTTCGAGGGCTCCCATGTCCACGGCACCTGCCTTCTCGAGGCGGTCCAGTTCGGCCTCGAGGTCAATGCGCTGCTGGACGAGGGCCAGGCGCTTGGTGGCCGAGGCACCTTCCATCGCCGCGGTGGCGGCTTCGATCTGGCTGCGGACGCTGTCGGGCGTGCGCTTGCGACCACGCTTGGGTTGGTTGGCCTCGAGCGCAGTGAGGTAGTCGCGGACGGCCCTGGTCTCGGCCTTCTCCGCATCGGACATCTTCTGGCGTGCCATGAAACATGTGCTCCT
>DCXR01000080.1:80726-83279 GCA_002329075.1 Candidatus Neomicrothrix sp. UBA2131 | reverse complement strand
AATCTCTGCGATCGTGCCCGACGACCGGAGTGGATTGGGACGCCTTTCGGCCCTGGCCGGTGTCACCTGCTGGTCGGCGGGCAACATCATGGTGGCCCGCTTCGAAATGCCGGGCCTGTGGATCGGCTTCTGGCGGCTCACGATCGGGGCGTTGACCTACGGCCTGGTCCTCCACCTGGGCGGCCGCCGCGTCAGGCTCGCCACCCTGCGCCTGGTGGCTCCGGCGGCGATCGTCATCGCCTGCGAGATCGGCATCTTCTTCACCGCCCTGCGTACCACCACGGTCGCCAACGCCACGATCATCGGCGCCCTCCAACCGATCGTGCTCCTGGCGGTGGCCTCCCGCCGCTACCGGGAGTCGGTCACCGCCTGGCTGGTCGGGGCCACCCTGGTGGCCGTGGGCGGGATCGCCCTCGTGGTGCAGGGCTCCTCGTCCCAGTCGGGCTGGAGCCTGCGCGGCGACATCCTGGCGTTCGTCGCCATGTTCTTCTTCTCGGCCTACTTCGTGCTCGTGAAGGAGATACGCCACAGGGTCGACACCTTCACGCTCCAGACGACGTCCATGGCGATCGGAGCGGTCGTCCTGTTCCCGATGGCTGCCATCGATGCCGGAACGCCCGCCGTGCCCTTCCCGTCATGGGGCCAGTGGGCCTGGCTGCTCGCACTCCTGGCGGTTCCCGGTACCGGGCACGTCCTCATGAACTGGGCGCACCTGCACGTCTCGCTGAGCCTCACCGGTCTGCTCACGCTTGCGATTCCGGTGATCTCGGGGATCGGTGCCTGGCTGGCCCTCGACGAGCGGGTCACCCCGGTCCAGGGGCTCGGCATGGCCGTGGTGCTGGCTGTCCTGGTGGTCGTGATCGTGCGTGATGCGCGCCTCGCCCGGACGTGACGCCGGCCCTTCCGGCGTCTACGGTCGCGGCAAGACATTCAGTCCCTAGACGGAGGCACATGAAACATGAGCGTTGACGGAACATGGAACGTCACGATGCAGACCCCGATGGGAGCCCAGGCGGGCACCCTCACCTTCTCCACCGACGGTGGCACCCTCACCGGTGAGATGGGCGGCGCCCAGGGCAACCTCGCCCTCGAGGAGGGGACCTGCGACGGCAACGACCTGTCATGGGTGGTCAACATGACCTCGCCCATGCCCATCAAGGTGGAGGCCACCGCCACGGTCGACGGTGACTCGATCAGCGGCGAGGCCAAGTTGGGAGCCTTCGGCACCGCCACCTTCGAGGGAAGCAGGGCCTGATGGACGTCGCAACGACCGACTCTCTGCCCGGTCGCCGGATCACGGCGGTGAAGGGCGTGGCGCTCGGCTCGACGGTCCGGTCGAAGAACGTCGGAAAGGACATCGGCGCCGGCCTCAAGTCACTCGTGGGTGGCGAGCTCAAGAGTTATTCGGACATGCTCGTCGAGGCGCGGGCCCAGGCGCTCTCCCGCATGGAGGCGCACGCCGCCGAACTCGGCGCCGACTCGGTGGTCAACCTCCGGTTCATGACGTCGGCCGTTGCCGCCGGTGCCTCCGAGATCCTCGCCTATGCCACCGCCGTCACCACGGAGCCCGCCTGACCGACGGTGCGCCACGTCGTGTCGAGCGACGGGTGAGCGGGACTCAGCAGGTGATCGTGAGGGTCGCTGCCACCCCGGCGTGGTCGGCGGCCCACCAGATGTCCTCGACCGGTTGCGCAAGCGGCCCGTCGGCCCAGTGCCGGACGTCGTCCACGGCCACGCTGCAGCCGGAACCGGGCCGGAACAGCACGAAGTCGATGCGCTCGTCCATTGCCTGATCGGGGTCGTCGAGGCCGTCCAGGGGGGCCGGGCCGTCGACGCAGCAGGTGCAGCCGATGCCTGTCACCGGATCACACTCCGGGAGGCCGGCGGTCAGGTACGCATCGGCGAAGCCTGCGTCCGTGAGCGTGGTGATCCTGGATTCATCGATCCGGGCATTGAGGTCCCCGACCACGAGTTGCAGGACGGCGGCCCAGCAACGACTCCTCGTCTCATCGAGTAGGGGTTCGAGGATCGCCAGCGTCTGTCGGGGGTGGCAGTCCCCGAAGTCGTCGCCCTCGGCGCAGGTGGTGGTGCATCAAAACGTGCCCGATTCGCACTCGAGGTTGAAGCTACTGCTGGCGTAGTGGGTGGCGAACACGTCGACCGGCCCGACATCGGTCAAGAGTCGGGCATGGTGCGCCGACCAGATCGGGGTACCGGCCAACTCGACGTAGGTGTCGTCGAGCACCTGAAGCGACGTCAGGATCATCTCCTGGTCGGGGAGGTCGCGGTTGTCGACCAGCAGCTCGTAGGCGCCACCGCAGAGGTCGTCGAGCATCGCCGGCACCAGTCCCTGCTGACGGGGACTGACCTCCTGGAGGGCCACCACATCGGGGCATCCGAGGTCGTCCTCGACCCGTTCCCAGAGCAGGGCCATGCGGGCAGGGGCACGGCACTGGTCGGTGTCGGCGGCGCAGTCGCTGGCCACCTCGAGTCCGTGCAGCAGGTTGATCGTCGCCACGTCGACGGTGGCGGTGGGTGGTTCGGTGGTCGTGG
>DCXR01000080.1:0-80362 GCA_002329075.1 Candidatus Neomicrothrix sp. UBA2131 | reverse complement strand
GGTGGGTGGTTCGGTGGTCGTGGGAGCGATCGACGACCCGCCGCCCGAACAGGCGCTTGCCGCCAGGGCAGCCAGCATCAGCGCCGACCTTCGCATGCCACAACGGTGCTGTTGGCCCCTCGGCGGGTGGGAACCATCGGCGTGCCGCCGGATATGGACCCGGGTCGGCAGGCGCCTGCCCGTTAGCATCGGCACAGCGGCCGAACCCGGGCGCGTCCCTTCGAACCCTGCATCCCCAGACCCACCGGACCCCCCATGGACGTGCGCGACATCCTGATCGAGGCCGTGCGGGCCGCCCTTGTCGGCCTCGGTGTCGAGCCGCCCGGTGCCGTGCAACTCGAACGGCCGGCCAACCCGGACCACGGCGACTGGTCGACCAACGTCGCCCTGGCATCGGCCAAGGCCTCCGGTCGCAACCCCCGGGAACTCGGAATCGAGTTGGCCACCGTTCTCGAGGCCGACCCACCGGCGCACGTCATCGGGGTCGAAGTGGCGGGTCCGGGGTTCGTCAACTTCCGCCTGGCCGACACCTGGCTCCACGACGTCCTGCGCGACGTGGTAGCGGCCGGCGATGGCGGCTTCGCCCGCCACGATGACGGAGCGGGAGAGCGGATCATCGTCGAGTTCGTGAGCGCCAACCCGACCGGTCCCCTCCACGCCGGCCACGGCCGGGGTGCCTGCTTCGGCGATTCGGTGGCCCGGCTCTACGAGCGCATCGGGCACCCCGTGCGACGCGAGTTCTACATCAACGACCGGGGTACCCAGATGCAACTGTTCGCCGACTCGTTGGCTGCCCGGGCAGCCGGCGACGAGGTCCCCGAGGGGGGCTACAACGGCCGGTACATCATGGACTGGGCCGCTGAGATGCCCGACGATGCCGATCCGCTCGAGTGGGGCTACGCCCGGGCGCTGGCTGACCAGCGCGAGGTGCTCGAGTCACTCCACATCCACTTCGACACCTGGTTCAGCGAACGGTCGATGATCGGTTCGGGTGCCGTCGACGCCACCTTGGCCGACCTGCGGGCCGCCGACGCCGTCTACGACGAGGACGGTGCCGTCTGGCTGCGTAGCAGCGACCACGGTGACGACAAGGACCGGGTGCTCGTCAAGTCCGACGGCGAGTTCACGTACCTGCTGCCGGACGTCGCCTACCACCGTGACAAGTTCACCAGGGCCGACCGCCTCGTCAACATCCTGGGGGCCGACCACCACGGCTACGTGGCCCGCATGCACGCCGCCGTTCACGCCCTCGGCCACGACCGGTCCGAGCTCGAGGTCGCCATCACCCAGCTGGTCAACCTCCAACGGGACGGCCAGGAGGTCAGGCTCTCGAAACGCACCGGCGACATCGTCGAGTTGGCCGAGGTGGTGGCCGAGGTGGGCGCCGACGCCGCCCGCTTCACCTACCTGCTGCAGTCGGTCGACTCGGCCCAGACCTTCGACCTCGACCTGGTCGCCAGCCAGGTCAACGAGAACCCCGTCTTCTACGTCCAGTACGCCAACGCGCGTATCCACTCGATTGCCGGGCGGGCGACCGAGGCCGGCATCGTGCGCCCGGCCCTGGTCGACACCGACCTCTCGGTCCTCGGGCATCCCCGCGAGTTGTTGCTGCTGCGTGCCCTCCACGAACTGCCCGACACGGTCCTGCGGGCGGCTCACGAGCGTGCTCCCCAGCAGGTGACCACCTGGGTCAGGGACCTGGCGGCCGACTTCCACGGCTTCTACCACGACTGCCGCGTCATCGGCGACGACGTGGACGCCAACCTCACCGCAGCCCGCCTCTGGCTGGTCGAGGCGGTCCGGATCGGCATCGCCGTCGCCCTCGACCTGCTGGGCGTAGATGCTCCGGAGGAGATGTGGCGAGAAGGGGCGGACACCTGATGGCCGGACCGATTCCGCTCGACCTGCTGCCGGACACAGTCGAGGTGGACGTCGACGGGGGCACCTCGATCGGCGGCTGCGACCTCGTCGACCTCGCCGACGAGTTCGGCACCCCGTTGTTCGTCTACGACGAGGCACACCTCCGGGCCCGCTGCCGGGAGGCCGTGGCGGCCTTCGGCGAGGGTGTCGCCTATGCCGGCAAGGCGTTCCTCTGCGGGGCGATGGCGCGCCTCGTCGTCGAGGAGGGCATGCAACTCGACGTGGCCACCGGCGGCGAGTTGTTCATGGCACGCCACGCCGGGGTTCCGGGTGACCGCCTGGTCCTGCACGGCAACAACAAGAGCGAACGGGAGCTCGAGATGGCGATCGAGGAGGGCGTAGGCCGCATCGTCGTCGACTCGTTCGACGAACTCGACCGACTCGATGCGTTGCATGCCGCCATCGGCGCCGTTCCCAGGGTGCTGCTCCGGGTCACGCCAGGCGTCGAGGCGCACACCCACGAGTTCGTCACCACCGGCCAGGACGACTCCAAGTTCGGCTTCACCGTCTCGACCGGACTTGCGGCCTTGGCTGTCGAGCGTGCGCTTGCCTCGACTTCGGTCGACCTGGTCGGCATCCACGCCCACATCGGCAGCCAGGTCTTCGAGGTCGGCTCGTTGGGACGTGCGGCCGAGGTCCTCGCCCGTCTCGCCGTCATGTACGACCTGGCAGAACTCTCGGTCGGCGGAGGCCTCGGGGTCGCCTACGTCGAGGGCGAGACCGCCCCCACCATCACCCAGTGGGGCGAGGTCGTGCGCGGCGCCTGCAAAGCCGCCGGGGTCACGGCCAGGGTGTCCGCCGAGCCCGGTCGGGCGATTGCCGCCGCCGCCGCAGTCACCCTGTACCGGGTGGGCACGATCAAGGAACTCGAGGGCATCCGCACCTACGTCGCCGTCGACGGCGGCATGAGCGACAACCCCCGCCCGGTGCTCTACGGGTCCGGCTACGAGACGTTCCTGCCGAGGGCCGGGGCGGCCGAACGCCCGCGGTCCGTCCGGGTGGTGGGCAAGCACTGCGAGTCGGGCGACCTGCTGGTCCGGGAGGGCTGGATGCCCGATGGCCTGGCGGTGGGCGACGTGCTCGCCACGCCGGTCACCGGTGCCTACGGGCACTCCATGGGCTCCAACTACAACCAGGTGCTGCGACCGGCCGTGGTGTTCGTCGTCGACGGCGAGGCGACCGAGGTCGTGCGGCGTGAGTCCTACGTGGATCTCGTCCGCCGCGAGGCCTGACCTAACGATTATCGAACGGGTGGCGCACCCCGTTCCCGGTACCGTGAAGGACATGGAAGCCCCCTTCTCCAGTTCACCGGTGCGCGTGGGCCTCCTCGGCTGCGGCAACGTAGGGGCCGCCCTGGTGGTCCTGGTCGACGAGCAGCGTGACGACGTCGCCCGACGCACCGGCCTTTCCTTCGAGCTCACATCGGTAGCCGTGCGCGACCTGTCGATCGACCGCCACGTTTCCGTGCCGGCCGCGGCGTTCACCACCGACGCAGCAGCCATAGTCGACGACCCGGGCATCGACGTGGTCGTCGAGGTCATGGGCGGCATAGAGCCCGCCCGCACGCTGATCGTCGCTGCCCTGAGGAACGGCAAGCCGGTGGTCACCGCCAACAAGGAACTGTTGGCCGTCCATGGCGCCGAGCTCTATTCGATTGCCGAGTCCGCCGGCGTGGACCTGTTGTTCGAGGCTGCGGTGGCAGGGGCCATCCCCATCATGCGTCCGCTGCGCGAGTCGTTCGCCGGCGAGCCGGTCACCCGGGTGATGGGCATAGTCAACGGCACCACCAACTTCATCCTCACGAAGATGTCGGACGAGGGCGCCTCGTATGACGAAGCGCTCGCCGACGCGCAGGGCCTGGGCTACGCAGAGGCCGACCCGACCGCCGACGTCGAGGGCCATGACGCCGGGGCCAAGATCGCCATCATCGCCACCCTGGCCTTCGGGGCCGAGGTGGTCGCCGACGACGTGTACCTCGAAGGCATCTCGGGGGTCACGGCAGACGACATCGAGGCCGCCGCCCACCTCGGATTCTGTATCAAGTTGCTCGCCGTCGCTGAGTGCCGTGATGACGAGATCGGCGTCCGTGTGCACCCGACGCTCGTGCCGATCGACCATCCGCTGGCCGCCGTCAACGACAGCTTCAACGCGGTCTTCGTGGAGGGCGATGCCGTCGGTGAGGTCATGCTCTATGGCCGCGGTGCCGGCGGCCGCCCGACCGCCTCGGCCGTGTTCGGCGACCTCATCGATGCCGCAGGCAACAGCGCCCGAGGCCACGGAGCGCCCATCGGCTCGCTTGAACGGGCCCGGATCTCACCGATCGCCGACCTCGAGACCGCCTACTACCTGGCGCTCGACGTCGATGACGAACCCGGTGTCCTGGCGAGGGTTGCGGCCGTGTTCGGCGACCACGACGTGTCGATCCGTTCGATGGAACAGGTCGGTCAGGGTGGCGAGGCACGCATCACCTTCATCACGCACCGGGCCCGCGAGAGCGACATGCAGGCGACGCAGGACGACCTTCGCGGTGTCGACGCCGTACGCAACGTCGGCAGCGTGCTGCGCGCCCTCGGCGACTGATATCTGCTCCGCCATGCGCTACGTCAGCACCCGCGGGGCCGCCCCCATCCTCGGCTTCGGCGAAGTCCTGCTCGCCGGATTGGCTGACGACGGCGGGCTCTACGTCCCCGAGTCGTGGCCGTCGCTTGCGGCCGGTGGCAGCGGCGACTACCTGGTCACCGCCCTGGAGGTGATGTCGCCGTTTGTCGGAGGTGCCATCGCACCGGGTGCGTTCGCCGACATGGTCCGGGAGGCCTACGCCACGTTCGAGTCCGACGAGGTGACGCCGCTTGTCGACCTGGGCGACGGCCTGTACCTGCTCGAGCTCTTCCACGGCCCCACGCTCGCCTTCAAGGACATTGCGCTCCAGTTGGTCGGCCGCCTCTTCGACCACGAGCTGTCCCGGCGGGGGGAGCGTGTCACCATCGTCGGCGCCACGTCGGGTGACACGGGCTCGGCCGCCATCGACGCCTGTCGCGACCGTGAGTCCATGGACATCGTCATCCTGCACCCGGCCGACCGGGTTTCGGATGTGCAGCGCCGGCAGATGACCACGGTGCCGGCGGCCAACGTCCACAACGTGGCCGTCGAGGGCACCTTCGACGACTGCCAGGACCTCGTGAAGGCCATGTTCGCCGACGCACCGTTCCGGCAGCGGATGCGCCTCTCGGCCGTCAACTCCATCAACTGGGCCCGGGTCATGGCGCAGGTGGTCTACTACGTCGTCGCCGCCGAGCGGCTGGGTGGCCGCCACGTTCCGGTCTCCTTCTCGGTGCCCACAGGCAATTTCGGCAACGCCTTAGCCGGGCACGCCGCCCGTCACATGGGCCTCGAAATCGAACAGCTGGTGATCGGGTCGAACAGCAACGACATCCTTACCCGCTTCTTCACCGCCGGCACGATGACCCTCGACGAGGTCGTCCCGACGCTCTCGCCCAGCATGGACATCCAGGTGTCGTCGAACCTCGAACGACTGCTGTTCGAGTTGCTCGACCGCGACGGCGCCGCCGTGGCCGCCCTGCTCGACGACTTCCGTGGCACGGGCACCATCGTCCTCGACCCGGCTCTCCATGCAACGCTCGGCGATGCCTGGTCGGCCGCCCGCTTCCACGACGATGAGGTGCTGCGCTGCATCGCCGAAGAGGCGGACCGGTCAGGCGTGGTCCTCGACCCGCACTCCGCAGTCGGCGTGTCGGCCGCCCGGCACTGCCGCCGCGACCACTCGGTACCGATGGTGGCCCTGGCGACCGCCCACCCGGCCAAGTTCCCCGACGCCGTCGAGTCGGCCACGGGGGTGCGGCCCGACCTTCCCGAACGCCTGGGCGACCTGTTCGACCGGCCGGAGCGCTTCAGCCGTCTTCCCAACGACCTGGCGGCGATCCAGGCGCACGTCGATGCCTGCGTGGCCGGCTGATGCACCAGGTGACGCAGCAGGAACCAGGGCGGGTGCTGGCAGGATGATCGCCCTGTGAAGTACGTGATCTGTGTCCCCGACGGCTGTGCCGACCTCCCCGTCCCCGAGTTGGACGGTCGCACCCCGCTCGAGGCCGCCAACACGCTCAACCTCGACGCCCTGGCCGCCCGTGCGACCGTCGGACAGGCTGCGGTGATCCCCGAGGGCATGCCACCCGGCAGCGACATCGGCAACATGTCGATCTTCGGGTTCGACCCGACCGAGCACCACACTGGTCGGGCGCCGATCGAGGTAGCGGCGCTGGGCCTTTCATTGCGCCGAGACCAGGTCGCTTTCCGGTGCAACCTCGTGACCGTGTCGCCCGACGGCGTGATGCTCGACTATGCGGGCGACAACCCGTCGTCGGAGGCGGCCGCCGAGGTGATCGCCCGGATCGACCGCGAGTTGGGGGGCGACGGCGTGTCGTTCCACGCCGGCGTGAGCTTTCGCCACGCCATGATCGGACCGGGTGAGTGGCTCGACGCCGACTGCACGCCGCCCCACGACCTCTCCGACGAACAGGTGGTCGTGCCCTCCGGAGCCATGGGTGGTCCGCTGTGTGACCTCATGGAGGCGTCGAAGGACGTTCTCGCCGCCTCGGACCTGGAGGCCACGCAGATCTGGCTGTGGGGGCAGGGCTTCCAGCCGCGACTGCCCTCGTTCCGTGACGCCCACGGCGTAGACGCCGGCCTTGTCACGGCTGTCGACCTCGTCCGGGGACTCGGCGTCCTCACCGGCATGGAGATCTGCGACATCCCGGGCGCCACCGGCCGGTACGACACCGACTACGAGGGCAAGCGCGACATCGCACTGCAGAAGTTGGCCGACGGTCTCGACCTGTTCATCATCCACGTGGAGGCCACGGACGAGGCCGGCCACGCCGGCGACGTCGCCCAGAAGGTCGAGGCCCTCGAGTCCTGGGATCGGCGCATCCTCGCCGACCTGGTCCCGGGCCTCGACGCTCTGGGGCCGTGGAGGATGCTGATGCTGCCCGACCACGCAACCCCGCTCACCACCCGCACCCACACGCCCGACCCGGTGCCCTACCTGCTGGTCGACTCCGAGGTCGATGGTCCGGGCGGAGTGTTCACCGAGCCCGGTGTCGCCGACGCCCTGTTGGTACCGGGCCACTCCCTGATACCCATGCTCCTGTCACGCTGATCAGGCACGGGAGGGACGACGGCCTCAGCCGCAACAGGGTGTCGTGTCGACGGACCCGCCGAGGTCGATGTTCTCGAACTGCTCGTTGTCGCCGGTCTTGACGTACCACTCCCAGCGGATGTCGTCAGGGGCGTCGACCCAGGTCTCGGTCTTGTCGGCGTAGCAGCACTGCGTGTCGCCGACGCCGGTCGTGGCCAGGTCGGCGTCCGAAAGGCGGGCCTCGGCGGCCACGACCTCGGCAGCAGTCTCGGATTCGACGCCCAGGTGGTTGATGGTGCCGCCGCCTTCGGGGCTCTCGAACAGGACCAACTTCAGCGGGGGGTCGGCGATGGCGAAGTTGGCGTAGCCGGACCGGACCTTGGCGGGCCCGGTGGCGAACAGTCGGGTGTAGAAGTCGATGGCCTCGTCGAGGTCGCTGACGTCGATGGCTAGTTGCAGGCGGCTCATGGTCTGGTCGTCTCCGGAGTCGATGGCGGGTTGCTGATGGTACATGACAAATATAGATGAATATCGATATGATTACCACCGTGGCTACCGACCCCCTGAATGCCTGTTGTCCTCCGGCCACCGAGGCCGCCCTCGACCCTGACACGGCAGGTCGCCTGGCTGAGGTCTTCACCGTGCTTGCCGATCCCACCCGACTCCGGCTCTTCAGCCTCATCGCCTGTCGACCGGAGGGAATCTGTGCCTGCGACATGGTCGGGTCGTTGGACAGGTCGCAACCCACGGTGAGCCACCACCTCAAGGTCCTCTTCGAGGCCGGTCTCGTCGACCGTGAACGCCGGGGCCGGTGGGTCTGGTATCGGGCACGTACAGACGCCCTCACCGATGCCGCCTCGCTCATAACCTGCTGAGCATCTGCCCAATGAACAGTCGGTCAGGCCGCTCGGGCGTACCCGTCCTGGGCATCGTCACGATCACCTCGTACGGGTCGTGGCTGTATTCGTTCGGCGTGCTCATCGGTCCGATCCACGACGACGTCGGCTGGGGGACGACCGTGCTCGGCATCACCTACGGGGCCGCCTTCGGAATCAACGGAGCGGCCTCGGTCGTCGGCGGTCGCCTTCTCGACCGCTACGGCTGCCGGGGCCCCTTTCTCCTCCAGGCGGTGGCGGGAGGAGGCTGCCTGTTGGCGGCGACCTGGGCGACCGACAAGGTCGTCTTCGGTGCCCTCTATGCCCTCGGGGCCGGAATCATCGGTGCGACGGGCTTCTACCACGTGACCACGGCGGCGGTGGCACGTCTCCGCCCGGACCGCCCCGACCTGGCGATCGCCAGGCTGACGATGGTCGGGGCCCTCTGCAGCGCGATCTACCTGCCGATGACCGCCTGGATGGTGGAGGCCTGGGGGTGGCGGGCCACCGGTCGGGTGCTCGCCCTGTCGGCCGTCGTCGGCGCCCTCCTGGCAGCCTCGTTGGGCAGCGCCGGTCGCGGCGAGGAGACGGCGTCCGAGAATCCCTGGCGGGCGATGAGCGGCGCCCTGGGGAGACCGGCGATCCGACGGATGCTCGTCGTGTTCTTCCTCGCCTGGCTGGCGTACACCACGATCCTCGGCTACCAGGTGCCGATCCTGACGAGCGCCGGGCTGGGTCTCGGCATCGCCGGCACCATCGGAGGCCTGCGCGGCTTCGGACAACTCTTCGGCCGGATCGGACTGACCGGCGTCGTCGAACGCTTCGGTGCCGACCGCCTGCTGCGACTCGCCTACGCGGTGAGCGCCGTGGGCGTGGCATTCCTGCTCGTCGGCACGGTGCCGGCGGGAATCGTCTACGCCGTCGTGGCCGGGGCCTCGCTCGGCGCCACCAGTCCGCTCCAGGCGATGTACGCCCGCACCCACTTCGATGCCCGCGACCTGGGCCTGCTCATGGGACTGCAGGGCGTGGCGGTCGGTGTTGCCGGCGGCCTCGGGCCGGTCCTCGGCGGCCTGATGCACGACCTGACGGGCTCCTGGACCCCGACCGTGCTGCTGGCCGTGGCGGCCCTGGCGTTCAGCACCCTGTTGCTCGGGAACGGATCGAAACCCCGATGATTCCCCGACTTTTCGAGGGTGGTTGCTTCTGTCTGGCCGCTTTCGGTACGATGACGGGGTCGTCGGGCGGGGACTGACTGCTCCGTTCTTCCCGTCGACGGGCTGGTACTCCCTCCGATTCCGGTGGGCACCTCGTCAGGTGGCCCCGGCCGGATTCGTACCACCACCCCATTCCCCGTGAGTGATCTTTCGGCCGATCCGGTCGGAACCAATGAGGCGATTGCGCCCACAGAAACAGAGGTGTCTGAGACATGGACTCCACCCAACTCGAACGCGATGCCCTCGAGGGCAAGGACCGCGACGAGCTCACCACGATTGCCACCGCCCTGGGCGGAAAGCCGGGCTCGCGTGCCCGCAAGGCCGAGATCGTCGACCTGATCCTCGACCTGGCCGGCATCGAGACATCGTCCAACGGGTCGAGCCCGGCGACCGACAAGACCTCCGCCGCGGAGCCACCCGCCGAATGGGAGGTGGCCGCCGCCAAGGAGGACCGCGAGTCGGAGACCGAGGCATCTTCCGACGACAAGCCCGACGACAAGCCCGACGACAAGCCCGGTACCGAACTGGACGCCAAGTCCGATGGGGGCGACCAGGCCGAGTCCAGGACCGATCGACAGGACCAGCAGGGCAACCGCGACCGCCAGGGCAATCGGGGCCAGCAGGGCCAACAGGGCGGTGAGGCCGGCAACCGCCGTCGCCGTCGCCGCGGTCGTGGCCAGCACGATGGTCCGGAAGAGGAGTGGGACGGCGAGCCCGTAGAAGTCGAGGGCTATCTCGACATGCGCGACGAGGGTTACGGATTCCTGCGTACCAGCGGTTACAAGCCGTCGAAGGCCGATGCCTACGTGTCGGTCAAGCAGGCCCGCCAGTTCGGGCTGCGCAAAGGCGACCACCTCACCGGCGCCTCCCGTCCGGCCAACCGAAGCGAGAAGAACCCGGCGCTGCTGCGGATCGACACCGTCAACGGCGGCAAGCCCGAGGACGCCAAGGGACGTCCCCGGTTCGAGGACCTGACGCCGCTGTTCCCCGACGAGCAACTCAAGATGGAGACCCCCGACGATCCCTCCAACATGACCGCCCGCATCGTGGACCTGCTGTGCCCGATCGGCAAGGGTCAGCGTGGGCTCCTCGTCTCGCCACCCAAGGCCGGCAAGACCACGATCCTGAAGCAGATCGCCCGGGCGATCGAGGTCAACAACCCCGAGGTCAAGCTCATCGTCCTGCTGGTCGACGAGCGTCCGGAAGAGGTCACCGACATGCGTCGCTGGCTGCAACACGGTGAGGTGGCCGCCTCCACATTCGACCGTCCCAGCGGCGAACACACCCACATCGCCGAGATCACCATCGAACGGGCCAAGCGCATGGTCGAATCCGGCCAGGACGTCGTGATCCTGCTCGACGGCATCACCCGCCTCTCCCGGGCCTACAACCTGGCCGCCCCTGCCACCGGTCGGATCATGTCCGGTGGCGTCGACAGCGGTGCCCTCTACCCGCCGAAGAAGTTCTTCGGTGCTGCACGCAACGTCGAGGAGGGCGGCTCGCTGACCATCCTCGCCACGGCACTCGTCGAGACCGGCTCCAAGATGGACGAGGTCATCTTCGAGGAGTTCAAGGGCACCGGCAACATGGAGCTGCGCCTCGACCGGCGCATCGCCGAACGGCGCGTGTATCCGGCCATCGACGTCAATGCCTCGTCGACCAGGCACGAGGAACTCCTCTTCGAGCGCAAGCAACTCAACCAGGTCTGGAAGTTGAGGCGGGTCCTCAATGGCCTCATCGGCGATGAGGGCAACAGCGGGGCCGCCGGACTCGAGTTGCTCATCGACCGGCTCAAGACCTTCAACGACAACGACGAGTTCCTGGCAGAGATCGCCAAGGGCCCGAACCTGGGCTGATCGCCCGAACCATCCTCTGCCGCGGGTTGCCGACGCCCGTCGCGACCCGCAGACTGGACCCGCCATGAAGCCCGACATCCACCCCACCTACCGCGAGGTCGTCTTCCAGGACGCCTCCGAGGGCACCCTGTTCCTCACCAGGTCGACCATGCAGACCAACGAGACGATCACCCTCGACGATGGCAGCGAGTACCCGTTGGCCAAGGTCGAGATCTCGTCGGCCAGCCACCCGTTCTTCACGGGCACGATGAAGATCGTCGATACCGCCGGTCGCGTCGAGCGCTTCGAGCGCCGCTACGGCAAGCGCCGCCAGGGCTGAAACCCCCTGGCGGGCAGCGAGCCTGCGACGCAACCGACCGTGAGCCTCGATCCCGGGCAGCGGGCCTCCCTCCTCGGCGCCAAGTTGCGCGCCCTGGCCACGGACCTCGGCGTCTCGTGCGTCGCCGACCCGGTCGACCTCGCTGGTGGATCGGCGATCGTCGAAGTCGACACCGTCGTCGCCCTCGCCGACGAGCACACGTCCGAGCGGGCCCTCGGCCAGGCACTGCTGCTGGCCGCCCACAGCGAGGCGGCACACCTCGTGCTCTTCTTCGACGATGCCTCGACGGCATCGGTTGCCGCACGCCGGGCGGCTGTCCTCGCTCCGCTGCCGGAGGTTCGCGTGGTCGTCGGCGCAGGCTCCGAGGCCGCTGAACCGGCGCCGCTTCTGCAGCCGGTAGAGCCACCCCCGGCCCCGGACGGGTTCGATGACCTCTGCCGGGGAGCGGGAGTAGACCCGGTCGTGGAGCACGGCATCTGGCGTGGCGAGGTGCTCGGCCTCGAGGTGGTTCGCGCCACCGACTCGGGCTTCGAGACCGGTGTGGGCCGCTTCGACCGGGAGGCCTCGTCCCTGCTCCACGGCGACCTGCCGACCACCGAGTCCCTTGCCGCTGCCGCCGACCAGGTACGGGCCCGACGCCGCCAAGGTGCCGCTGCCCATCCGCTGGCCACCCTCGCCCGCGAACGGTGGCTACGCCACGACCTGCAGGCCGACCCCGGGCGTATCGGACTCTCCGACCTGACTGCCGTCGACCCGGCCGTCGAGCGTGCAGGCCTGCGTGCACCTGCACCGGCCCCTGCGATGGGCACAGCTACCAACGGGGAACGGGTGCTGGTCGTCTGCTCCGCCGGGGTCGATACCGACCTCGTGCCAGCCACCGCCGACCTCGTGCTGCGCGAACGTCCGGACCGGGTGCTCGTGGTGGTACCGCCTGGGGACATCCTGCCCCCGGTCGAGCAGGTGGTCGCCCGCCTCGCCGTTCCGGCGACGATCGTCGGCGTCGAGGGCGGCTGGGCCTGAGCACCCGCCTTCCACCTCAGGGTGGCACGGCCCCACCGCTACCCTGAGCCGCATGCTGGAGCGAGTCGAGGCCCTCGAGGCCGAGTTCACCGAGGCCGGGGGGCGCCTGTCTGATCCCGAGGTGCTTGGCGACCAGCACCTGCTCCGGTCCGTAGGCCGACGCTTCAAGGAACTCGAGGAGATCCTCGACGTGGGGCGCCCGCTCCGCCAGGCCTACGACGACCTCGAGGTGGCACGCGAGATGGCCGCCGACGCCGAGGGTGACGATGGCGACGAACTCCGGAGCGAGATCCTCGACCTCGAGGCATCGATTGCTGAACTCGAGGAGCGGTTCCGGTTCCTGCTGCTGCCACGGGACCCCAACGACGGCCGAAACATCATCGTCGAGATCCGGGGCGCGGAGGGCGGCGAGGAGGCCAACCTCTTCGCCCGCGACCTCCACGACATGTACCAGGCGTTCGCCGTCGCCCATTCGTGGAAGACCGAGCCGCTCGGGGTCCGCGACTCCGACATGGGCGGCTTCGCCGAGGTCTCGTTCCTCATCAGGGGCGACGACGCCTGGGCCCGGCTCAAGCACGAGGGCGGTGTGCACCGTGTACAGCGGGTGCCCGTCACCGAGTCGCAGGGCCGTATCCACACCTCGTCGGCGACCGTGATCGTGTTGCCAGAAGCCGACGAGGTCGATGTCCAGATCGACGACAACGACCTGCAGGTCGATGTCTACCGGTCTTCCGGGCCGGGTGGGCAGTCGGTCAACACCACCGACTCCGCAGTGCGCGTCACCCACCTGCCCACGGGCCTGGTCGTCGCCATGCAGGACGAAAAGAGCCAACTCCAGAACAAGGTCAAGGCCCTGCGGGTGCTGCGCTCCCGCCTCCTCCAGATCGAGCAGGACCGCCAGCGCGAGGAGGCCTCGGTCGCCCGGAAGGACCAGGTCGGAGGCGGCGGCCGGTCCGAGAAGATCCGCACCTACAACTACAAGGAGAACCGGGTCACCGACCACCGCATAGGGCTCACGCTCTACAAGCTCGACCGGGTCCTGGCCGGCGACCTCGACGAGGTCACCGATGGGTTGATGGCCGATGAGCGGACCCGACAACTCGCCGATGGCTGAGGCGGGCGACGCCGACACGATCGCCTGGCGGGAGGTCCTGCCGGAGACCATCGCCCGTATGGACGAGGCCGGGTTGTCGACCGCTGAGGCCCGTTGGATCGTCGAGGAGGCGGGCGGGATCGACCTGGACGAACCCGTGACCCGGCGCTGCATGGCTCGCCACGATGACCTCCTGAGACGCCGCCTTGCGGGGGAGCCGTTGCAGTACGTGCTCGGCCACTGGTCGTTCCGGGCCCTCGACCTGATGGTCGACCCTCGGGTCCTGATCCCGCGTCCCGAGACAGAGGCGGTCGTCGGACACGCCCTCGACGAGTTCGACCGGGTGGCGAGAGGCCGCAGCGGCGAGATTCGGGTGGCGGACCTCGGTACCGGCTCCGGGGCCATCGGCCTGTCGATGGCCGCCGAACGGGCCACAGCCCGCGTCGTGTGTACCGACTGTTCCCTCGACGCCCTCGCCGTTGCCCGGGCCAACCTCTCCGGCCTCGGGCGCCCCGCCCGGCGCGTGACGCTTGTGGAAGGCTCTTGGTTCGACGCCCTGCCCGACGGCCTGAGGGGCCGACTCGACCTGCTTGTGTCCAACCCTCCCTATGTGGGCGCCGGAGAGCACTTGCCACCCGAGGTGGCCGACTGGGAGCCACACGCGGCGCTGGTGCCCGGTACCGGGGGCACCGAGGACCTCGACCTGCTCGTCGACGGCGCCACCACCTGGCTCGCCCCCGGTGGCGCCCTCGTTCTCGAACTCGACCCCCGCCAGGCCGATCGGCTGGTGGAGCGGGCTTCGGTAGGAGGCCTCGTCGAGGTGGAGGTCCGTCCCGACCTGACCGGTCGTGACCGGGCACTCGTCGCCAGGATGCCGGCGTGACCGGACACGTTGTCGACTCCGCTTCCGATCCGGTCGGTGCCGTGGCGGCAGCCGCCGCCGAACTCCGGGCCGGTCGACCGGTGGTGCTCCCCACCGACACCGTCTACGGGGTGGCGGCACTGGTCGGCGACGCTTCCGCCATGGCGGACATCTTCGAACGGAAGGGCCGCGACGCAGCCAAGCCGATGGCCGTCCTCGTGGCCGATGCGAACCAGGCATCGGACCTCACCGAGGCCGACCTCGACGTCCTCGCCGACCTCTGGCCGGGGCCCCTGACCGTCATCGTGCCCTGCGCGCCGGGTGCTCGATTCCTCCCGGGCCCTCTCATCGGAGAACTCGGCACCATCGGCCTGCGCTGCCCGGACCACGACCTGGTCCGGGCGCTGGCCGCCGAGGTCGGACCGTTGGCCACAACTTCTGCCAACCGGTCCGGCGAACAAAGTCCGACCACGGCCTCCGAAGCGACGGCAGTCCTCGGTGGCGATCTGCTGGCCATCGATGGCGGGTCCTGTGACGGTGAACCGTCGACCGTCGTGGACCTCACCTTCGAGCCGGCCCGCATTATCCGGGAAGGGGCCATCGACCCTGCCGCGCTCAACGCCGCCGGGCTCGGAGTCGCCCCCCGTTAGCATCGACGCCATGTCCCGCATCGCCGTCGGCTCCGACCACGCCGGATTTCTCCTCAAGCAGCGGCTTGCCGATGTCCTGCGCGACCTCGGCCACGAGGTCAGCGACCTCGGCGCCCATTCGGACGACCGGGTCGACTACCCGGACTTCGGGGAAGCCGTCGGAAGGGCGGTGGCCGAAGGCGATGCAGATCTCGGTGTGTGCGTCTGTGGCTCGGGCCTCGGCATTGCCATGGCCGCCAACAAGGTCCCCGGGGTCCGGGCGGCTCCGGTTCCAGACGTGCTATCGGCTCAGCTCGCCAGGCAGCACAACGACGCCAACGTGCTGTGCCTCGGCGAGCGCCTGATCGACCCTGAGGTTGCCGTGCAGGCCATGGTCGCCTGGCTGGACGCCGAGTTCGAGGGCGGTCGCCACGAGGGTCGCGTCGCCAAGCTCGACGCCCTCGGCAACTGAGGGACAAGGCATGTCCGACTCCGAGACGATCACCCCTGTCGAGACGAGGCCGTCCGACCCGCTCCTCGACGACGGTGACCACGACAGGTTCTCCCACTACGCACGCAAGGCCGACATCGTCGAGTCGACCGTGACCGGCAAGCCCATCATGGCCCTCTGTGGCAAGTTCTGGGTTCCGGACCGCAACCCCGACCGGTACCCGGTCTGCCAGCGCTGCAAGGAACTGTTCGAGAAGAAGCGCTCGAAGGAGAGGGGAGGCTGATGGGCATGCTCAGGACGATCCGCTCCGTGGTAAGGCTCCGCCGCCCCGAGCGGGACCGCACGACACGCCGGTTGCGTACGGCGGCGAACGTAGGCGACCTCCGGCGCCTGGCGAAGAAGCGGCTCCCCGGAGGGGTGTTCGACTACATCGACGGAGGGGCTGAGGACGAGGTCACGCTGGGTCGCAACGTCGAGGCTTTTCGGCGCTGCGAGTTCCGGCCACGGGTCCTCCGGGGCGTGGCCGGGGTCGACCCGTCGACCACCCTGCTCGGTCGGCAGGCCACCTTCCCGTACATCACCGCCCCGGTCGGCTTCACCCGGATCGCCGACCCCGACGGCGAGCTGGCCGTGGTGCGCGCTGCCGGCCGGGCCGGGGTGCCGTTCACGTTGTCGACCATGGGCACCCGGTCGATCGAGGAGTGCGCAGCCGTGGCCGGTGACGGCGCCAGGCTCTGGTTCCAGGTGTACGTCTGGCACGACCGGGACCACATCCGGAGCCTCGTCGAACGGGCGGCGGCAAGTGGCTACGAGGCGATCGTGCTGACCGTCGACCTGGCCGTGCTCGGCCGGCGTGAACGCGACATCCGTCGGGGCTTCATCCTGCCGCCCGAGATCGGGCCGGGAACCTTCCTCGACGCGATGCGCCACCCGGGTTGGACCCTGCGGCTGCTGCGCTCAGAGCCGATCCGGTTCTCGAGTGCAACAGGCGGCGACGGCACCGATGCGGTCTCGCTGGCCGAGCACTCCGCCGCCCTGTTCGATCCCGACCTCGCGTGGAGGGACCTCGAGTGGTTGCAGTCGATCTGGGATGGGCCGATCGTGCTCAAGGGCATCCAGACGGTGGCCGATGCCCGTCTGGCAGCCGATGCCGGTGTGGCCGCCATCGCGGTGTCGAACCACGGAGGCCGCCAACTCGACACCGCCCCCGTGCCGCTCGAGCTCCTGCCCGATGTCGTCGAGGCCGTCGGCCACCGCATCGAGGTCATCTGTGACGGGGGTGTGCGGCGCGGCAGCGACATCGTGAAGGCCTGCGCACTCGGCGCCACGGCCGTGATGGCCGGCCGCCCCCACATGTACGCACTCGGTGCAGCGGGGGAGAGGGGCGTCGACCACATGCTCGG
This sequence comes from Candidatus Neomicrothrix sp. UBA2131, assembly GCA_002329075.1. Taxonomy (GTDB): domain Bacteria; phylum Actinomycetota; class Acidimicrobiia; order Acidimicrobiales; family MedAcidi-G1; genus S20-B6. The sequence continues at coordinate 63,568 of DCXR01000080.1, read as the reverse complement.
GCTCATGCGCTCTGGTACGGAGAGCACGATGGCGCTCGTTGGGGCTACGACGGTGGCCGAGCTCGACCCGTCCCTGGTTCGGCTCCCGGTCGGTTAGCGCTCCGACCTACCATCGGCCTCATGCCCAGGCCGAACCTGCTGCTGTTCACCCCGGACCAGCTCCGGGCGGATGCACTCGGGTGCTTCGGGAACCCGGTGGCGCATACCCCCAACTTCGACGCCCTTGCCCGTCGGGGCACCCGCTTCCATTCGGCGTGGTCGCAGCACCCCGTCTGCGGGCCCAGCCGGGTGTCGATCATGACCGGCTTGTACCCGCACACCGCCGGACACCGCACCCTCGACCACCTCCTCAAGCCGTGGGAGCCCAACCTGCTGCGTTGCCTGAAAGACGGTGGCTACGACGTGGCGGTGCCGGGCAACCGCGGTGACGTCTTCGCCCCCGGCGTGACCGAGGCCAGCACCGACTTCTGCGGCAACCTCGTAGAGCCCACCTGGGGCTGGGGTGACCTGGCGATAGGAGTCGACGAGGATCACCCGCTCTACCGGGGCTTCTGGTTCGGGAGGCAGGGCGGCGAACCCCGCCTGGACGGCGACGAGGCCACTGTCCAGACGGCTATCCGGTGGCTGGAGGAGCGCGCCGACGACCGGCCGTGGGCGATGTGGGTGCCGCTGTTTGCGCCACATCCACCGTTCATGGTCGAGGATCCGTGGTTCTCGATGCACGACCGGGCTGACATGCCGGTCCCGCTCCCGGTCGAGGCCGGGCTGGGAAAGCCCGGGTTCATGGACGAGTACCGTCGCCGCTACGGCTGGGACGACCTCACCGACGGGCACCTGGCCGAGATCACCGCCACCTACCACGGCATGGTCAGTCGGGTGGACGACCAGATGGGACGGCTCCTTGCGGCCGTCGACCGCACCGGCCACGGCGACGACACCGTCACCTTCTGCTTCAGCGACCACGGCGAGTACCTCGGTGACTACCGGATGGTCGAGAAGTGGCCGTCGGGACTCGACCCCAGCCTCGTGCGGAACCCGCTCGTCGCCGCCGGCCCGGGGGTGGGGGAGCACGAGGTGGTGTTCGGAGAGGTCGAGATGGTCGACCTGCTCCCGACCTGCCTCGAGTTGGCCGGGGTCGAGCCAGGCCACACCCACTTCGGTCGCAGCCTCACCGGGCTGTTCGCCGACCCGACCGCCCCCCACCGGGAAGCCGCCTTCTGCGAGGGCGGGTTCAACCCCGCCGACGAGCCCCTGCTGGAAGTCGCCGGGTGGATCTACCGGCACAAGTCGGAGATCCAGCACGACCTGCCGCACCTCGTCGGCAAGGCCGAGTGCGTACGCACCCCCGGGTGGTCGTACGTGTACCGGCACGAGGAGAGCGACGAGCTCTACGATCGCGCCGTCGATCCTGCCGAGACCACGAACCTGCTCGCCACCGACCGGGCAGGCGACGACGATGTGGTCGCCGTGGTGGAAGGGCTCCGCGGCCGGTTGCTGGCCTGGCTGGTCGAGACCAGCGATGTCATCCCGTGGGAGGCCGATCCCCGGTTCCCTGAGATTCCACAGGGCTGGAGGAACGCCGACTGACTAGCGCGGCGCGGTGATCGAACGGCGTTGTCCGGGCCAGGCCGTGTCGGGTGCACCGCGCATCGGGCCACCGGCTGTCGTGCGGTCGGCGTCGAAGTGGCCTGTCTCGTTGACGGACAGGATGTGGGCGTGCGGGACCCCGTCGTCTTCGAGGTCCACCTGTATACGGCTGATCGCCGCATAGTCGGTCTTGAACGACGCCTGCGGGTTGCCGGCCACGGCGGCCAGGATCGAACGGACCGTGCCTCCGTGGCAGGACACGAGTACCCGTTCGCCGAGGGACCGCCTGCAGAGGTCGTCCCAGGCGGCGGTGATGCGGGCGTTGAAGTTCTCGGGGGTGTCCCAGCCGACCTCGGTGAAGTTGCCGGCGACCACCTGCTCCCACAACACCCTGCCCTCCGTCTGGAGGATCTCGGTGGGGTAGTACGAGTGGCAGAAGCGGTCGATCTCGTCCAGGTCGTCGACGACTTCGTGGGTGAGGCCCCGGGCGTCGCACATCGCCTGCACCGTTTCGATTGCCCTGCGCTTGGGGCTGGTGACGATGTGGTCTATCTCCTCGTGGGCCAGCCAGTCGGCCAGTCGGGCCGCCTGCCACACACCCAGGTCGGTGAGGCCGGGGTCGGCGATGGTGGGCGAGTCGACCACGAGCTCGGGTCGGGCATGGCGGACGAGGATGACATGCACGGTCGACGAGGGTACCGGCGGACCTATCCGGAGAGCGCGGCAGGTGCCTCGAGGACTCCGGCCAGCATGTCGGTGAGGTTCGCCTCGTAGTCGGCGGCACTGAGTTCGACTTCGCCACTCGCGTCGATCAGTCGTGCCCGCTCGGCCAGGGACGACGTCATGAGGTGCATCATCGCAACGAGCCGTTCGCGGCGGACCGCCGCAGGTATGTGGGCCGGCCGCCGTTCGAGCAGGTCGAGGGCCTGGAGGAGGTGACGGTGCTCGAGCCCGGACCGGACTTCGCGCCACAGCGAGAACCGGCTCGTCAGTTGCGCCACGATCCGCAGGTAGCGGCGGCCCCGCTCGTGGGCCAGGCGGGCCGACATGGGTCGGACCAGGGCGTCGAGCACTGCATGTGTCGGTGGGTCGTCGCTGAGCCCTTCGAGCAGTTCGCCGCGGTGGGCGTCGATCGAGTCCTCGTGTCCTGCGAGGATCCGGTCGAGGACACCCTCCCGGGAGCCGAAGTGGTAGGTCAGCGCCGAGGCGTTGCGCTGGCCGGCGGCGGCGACGATCTCACCGATGCCGGCTTGCCAGACACCCTGTTCGGCGAACAGGCGCTCGGCCTCGACCTGCAGTCGGGCCCGTGTCTCGGTGCTGTCGCGTGGCATCTGGTGCCCCTGGTCCCTAGGCCAGCGGCAGCAGCGCCGACGTGGGCAGGACCCCGACGTCGACGCTTTCGGGTACCGGGTACCGGAAGTCCGGGTAGCAGCGCTCGGCGGTGGCCCGGTAGTGGTCGGTGGAGTGGGTGCGGTCCCGGTCGTACTCGGGTATCACGCGGTCGCCGAACAACTCGATCATCTCGAGGTGCTGCTCGTGGCTCATGCCCTCGACGGGGAGGCCGAACACGACCTGGTCGCAGCCGACCTCCTGGTAGCGGGCCACCTGCTCGCAGACCTCCTCGGGGTTGCCGCAGAGCATGTAGCCGCCCTCGATAGCCATGTCGAGCATCTCGTCCGTCCAGCCCGGATCCATCGGCGGGTTCGGCCAGACGATGGCGTCGGGTGACTTGGGCATCGTGTCGTGGTAGAGGTTGACCATCGTGACGAGGTAGCCGCGGCCCTTCGACTTGGCGATGGCACGGGCCTCCTCGCGGTCCTCGAGACAGATGCACGAGTTGGTCATCATCACGTTGTCGTTCTTGTACTGCCCGATCTGTTCGACCGGGTCCCGGATGGCCTCCTTGTAGGAATCGACGCGGCCCCTGAGGTTGTGGATCGGCTCGAAGTTGAAGGCGATGGCGCCGATGCCGAGCGAGCCGGCCTTGGCGAAGGTGGCCGGGTTTCCGCACGCCACCCAGATCGGCGGATGCCCCTGTCCGTACGGCTTGGGGAGGATGTTGTGCGGGGTCGGCACGGTGAAGAACTCGCCGTCGAAGTCGTAGTCCCGCTGTTCCCACATGCGGGGGATCTCGCGGATGACCTCGTCCCACTGGGCCTTGGTCTCGGCCGTGTCCATGACGTTGAAGGTGCGGACCTCGTGGCTACCGGCACCGCGGCCGGTGCCGAACTCGAAGCGGCGGTTGGTGACGTGGTCGAGCATGGCGGCACGCTCGGCGATGCGGGCCGGGTGTTCCTTGTTGGTGGGGAGGCTCGTGATGGCGGTGCCGATGTGGATGTAGTCGGTCTGGGCGGCCACCCAGCCCATGAGGGGTGCCGGAGCCGACATGTGGCTGTACTCGGTCAGGGCATGGTGCTCGCCGAACCAGATGTACTTCCAGTTGTGCCTGTCGGCGAGGATGCCGTACTCGGCTTCACGGATGAGTTCGAAGTGCTCGCTGTCGCTGTCGTGGGCGGCGGGGCCGGGTAGGTAGCCGTTGGCGAAGATGCCGAACTCCATGGGTGCTTCTGCTCCTGGTAGAATACTAATGGATTACATTAGTATTCTAGGGGAAGCGGTGGCCGTCAAGTCGGGAGGCCCCGGGGGCTACCGTCGCGGCGGTGAGTCCGGACCGACCCCAGAACTGGTCCGCCCACCTGCCTCCCGGGCACGACGGGCGATTCGACCTCCCCGCCCCGGGCACCCTCGTCGGAGCCTGGGCCGACCGCCTGGCCGACGATCCGGACCGGCCGCTACTCCACGCCGACGACGCCTGGACCACACGGGGGAAGTTTCTCGAGCGCACGTCGACGGTGGCCGGTCGGCTGGCCGCCGCTGGGCTCGTTGCCGGCGACCGGGTACTGGTCTCCGGACCGTCGTCGCTCGACCTGGCCGCCGCCCACGTGGCGTGCCTGAGGCTGGGCCTCGTCGTCGTGCCGGTCAACGGCGCCTACACCGGTGGCGAACTGGCCCACATCGCCTCCGACTGCCGGCCGGTGGCGGCGCTCGTGGACCACGACGGCTGGTCCGCTCTGCTCCGCGACCTCGACTCCGAACTCACCGTCACCTCGACGACGATCGACCTGCCGGCTGGTCCGGTGCCCCCGCTCGACCGGGCGGCGCCCGGGGACCCGGCGGTCATCGGCTACACCTCGGGAACCACCGGAGCACCCAAGGGGGCGGTGCTCACCCAGGAGAACCTCCTGGCCGGCGCCCATGCGGTGTGCCTTGCCTGGCGCTGGACCGACGCCGACCGACTGCTGCTCTGCCTGCCGCTGTTCCACATGCACGGCCTGGGCGTGGGCCTCCACGGCACCCTTCTGGCGGGAGGCTCGGCGGTGCTCCAGCAGGGCTTCGCGCCGGATCGGGTGCTGGACGGCATCACCGACCACGGCTGCAGCATGTTCTTCGGGGTGCCGACCATGTACCACCGTCTCGCCGACCACGACCGGGTGGCCGATCTCGGCGGACTGCGCCTCTGCGTGGCGGGTTCGGCGCCGCTCTCGCCCGCGCTGCACGCAGGGTTCGCAGACGTCGGCGTGTCGGTACTGGAGCGGTACGGCATGACCGAGACGGTGATGCTGGTGTCGAACCCCTTCGATGGCGAGCGACGGGCCGGAAGCGTCGGCTTTCCGCTGCCCGGGGTCGACCTGTACCTCGATCCCTCCACGGCGGAGATCCTCGTGCGTGGGCCGAACGTGTTCGGTGGCTACTGGGAGCGGCCCGACGCCAACGCGGAGGAATTCGCCGACGACCCCGGGGGCGGCGACCCCTGGTTTCGGACCGGCGACCTCGGGTCGGTCGATGACGACGGCTACGTCACCATCACAGGCCGTGCCAAGGAGCTGATCATCACCGGCGGCCTCAACGTGTTCCCGGCCGAGGTCGACGAGGCGCTCACAGCCCACCCGGCCGTCGCCGAGGTCGCAACTGCCGGCGCCCCCTCGGAGGAGTGGGGCGAGGTGGTCGTGGCGTTCGTCGTGGCTGCCGATGGCCACGCCTGTCCGACCGTCGAGGACCTCCGGGACTTTGCCAGGGATCGTCTGGCATCCCACAAGCTGCCCCGCCGGGTGGTACCCGTCGAGGCGCTTCCCCGAAATGCACTCGGCAAGGTGCTCCGCCACGAGTTGTGCGAGGCTGCACCGCATGCCTGATGTCCCCGTTCCGACGCGGGTCGCCTTCCACTTCGACGTGATCTGTCCGTGGGCCTACCAGACCTCCCACTGGATGCGCGAGGTCCGCGACCGCCTCGGACTCGAGGTCGACTGGCGCTTCTTCAGCCTCGAGGAGGTCAACAGGATCGAGGGAAAGAAGCACCCCTGGGAGCGGGAGTGGTCGTACGGCTGGTCCATGATGCGGATAGGCGCCCTCCTCAAGCGCGAGGACCCGGCCCTCAACGACGCCTGGTACCTCAAGGCCGGCACGGCGCTCCACGTCGAGGGCCGCAAGCCCCACGAACCCGAGGTGGCCCGTCACCTGCTGGCCGAGATGGACCTCGACCCCTCGATCGTCGACGAGGCGCTCGCCGACCCAACCACCCACGACGACGTCCGCGCCGACCACGAACGGATCATCGGCCTCGGCGGCTGGGGCGTGCCGACGCTGGTCTTCCCCGGCGCCGACGACGACGAGTCCCTCAAGCTCTTCGGACCGGTGCTGATCGACCCGCCCACCGGCGAGGCCGCCGACCGGCTCTGGAACCTGGTCGTCGGGTGGCTCGAGTTCCCGCAGCTCTACGAGTTGCAGCGGCCCAAGACGCCCACCGACCTCGCCGCCGTCGGCGAGGTGTTCCGCCCCTACCTCGAGGCCCGCGACTGGAACGCCGTCGCCAACCCGACACCCTGATCGGAGTACCCATGGAACTCGACCGCGCACGAATCCTGACCGGACTGGCCGAGGCATGGGGCCAGTGGGACGCCTTCGCAGATGGGCTGTCCGACGACGACTGGGCCACGCCCAGCCGCTGCCCGGGTTGGACGGTCCAGGACAACCTTGCCCACATCGTCGGCACAGAACTCATGCTCGACGGCCGGCCCGGCCCGGACCTCGAGGTGAGTGGCGACCACATCAAGCACCCGGCCGGCGTCGGCAACGAGAAGTGGGTCGAGTCGTTCCGGTCGGCCAGCGGTCCCGACGTGCTCGCGGCCTTCCGGGAGATCTCGGCGAAGCGCCTCGCAGATCTGGACGCCATGTCCGGCGACGAGTTCCTCGCCGTGGGCTGGACTCCCGTAGGCGAGGCCCCCTACGGCCGGTTCATGCAGGTCCGGGTCTACGACGTCTGGTTGCACCTCCAGGACTGCCGCGAGCCGTTGGGCATGCCCGGCGACGAGTCGGGACTCCCGGCCGAGATGTCGGTCGACGAGATCGCCACCGCGATCGGCTACATCATCGGCAAGAAGGGCGGCGCCCCCGACGGCAGCCGCGTCGAGATAGTGCTGACCGGCCCGGTCGAACGGGTGCTGCGGGTGGCGGTCGACGGACGGGCGAATGCGGTCGACGAGTTCGAGGCCGGCCCGACCGCCACGCTGGCCGCTTCCTCGACGGACTTCGCCGCCCTCACCGGCGGCCGGGTCGACCCGGGCCCCTACCTCGCCGACGGGCGGGTCGCGCTCGGCGGCGACGAGGAACTGGCCCGCCACCTGGCCGAGAACCTGGCCTTCACGATCTGAACCGGACGTAGTCTCGGGACATGTCCCTGCACGGCAGGCCCCTCACGATCCCCGGGCCCGAGGAGGCGCTTGCGGGCCGCGACACGCCGATGTCGGTCCAGGACGCCCACGTCGTCAACGGCAGACCGATCGCCCCGCCTTATCCCAACGGCCTCGAGACGCTCGTCGTCGGCATGGGCTGCTTCTGGGGCGCCGAGCGCTGCTTCTGGGAGACGCCCGGTGTGTGGACGACCTCTGTCGGCTACTCGGGCGGGCACACCCCCAACCCCACCTACCAGGAGGTATGCACAGGCCTCACCGGGCACAACGAGGCGGTGCTGGTCGTGTTCGACCCGGCCGGGATCCCGCTCGAGGGGGTGCTCGGGGTGTTCTGGGACAACCATGACCCCACGCAGGGGATGCGCCAGGGCAATGACATCGGCACCCAGTACCGCTCGGGGATCTACGTTGCCGATGGTGCCCAGCGGGTTGTCGCCGAGGCCACCCGTGACGCCTTCGCCCCGCTGCTGGCCGCCGCCCACTTCGATCCGATCGCCACCGAGATCGTGGACCGAGGTCCGTTCTACTTCGCCGAGGAGTACCACCAGCAGTACCTGGCGCGGAACCCGATGGGTTACTGCGGACTCGGCGGTACCGGCCTCACCTGCCCCACCGGCGTCCTGGGCTGACGAACGGGGCGAATGCCCGGTTCAGTCCAGGAGTTCGGAGGCGATGAGGTCTTCGAGGTGGGTGTCGTCGTACCAGTTGAGCTGCCACGACTTGGCCCGTCGGAAGTAGAGCTGGGCGTCGCACTCGACGGTGAAGCCCAGTCCGCCGTGGACCTGGATCGTCGTGGCAGCCACGTCCCGGCAGGTCCGGGTGGCGAAGAGCTTGGCCATGGGGGCCAGCGTCGCGATGTCGCGCCCCTGGTCGCGGGCCCATGCGGCCTGTTGGACCAGCACCCGGCCACCGTCGATTGCGGCGATACCGTCGGCCAGGTAGTGGCCTATCGACTGGAATGCGCCGAGGGGCTTGTCGAACTGGTGGCGGACCTTGGCGTATTCGGTGGCGAGCGTGTGCGAGGCCTCGGCGGCGCCGATGGCCTGGGCGGCGACCAGCACCACAGCGTCGAGCATGGCGGTATGCCAGGTGCTCCAACCGGTACCGGGGGCGCCGATCCGGTCAGTGGCGGGCACCCGGACCCCGTCGAGGTCGATCCGGTACTGCGTGTCGGAGGCGACCGTGAGCTGCTGGGTGAGCGTGACGCCGTCGGCGGCCGGATCCACGAGGAAGAGGCTGACGCCTGCTGGTTCGCGTGCCGACACGATGAGCCTGTCGGCGGACGAGGCGAAGGCCACGTGGCGCTTGACGCCGGTGAGCGCGACGTCGTCGCCGTCGGACGCGGCGGCTAGTTGAACGCCCGACGGGCCGGTGCCGTTGTCGGGCTCGAGGTACGCCGGGGTGAGGATCGCCTCACCGGCGGCGATGCGGGGCAGCCACCCGGCCTGCTGCTCGGCGGTGCCACCGGCCAACAGCACCCCGGCCGAGACCACGGACGACACGAAGTGCGGTGACGGGACGAGGCTGCGGCCCAACTCCTCGTAGACGATGGTGGCGTCGAGGAGCCCCATCGCCGACCCGCCGTGCTCTTCGGGGATCATCAGGCCGGTGAGGCCCATGGTGACGAGTTGGTCCCAGAAGCCGTCGTCGAAGCCCCGGGGGTCGTTTTCGAGCGGGCGCACGGTGTCGGTGGCGTCGGTGCAGAGGCCGGCCATCGCCTCCCGGAGCATGTCCTGCTCCTCGGTGAAGTCGAGGTCCATCAGTTGTCGCCCTTGCTGTCGGGGTGCCAGGAGTCGCCCCGGCGGTTCCACGGGTTGTCGTCGTCGTCGATCGGGAGCGCCACCTGCACGGCGCAGGTGGTGGTGGCCACGTCGCCGACCATGAGCGCCACGTCGAGTTCGACCCAGCCGCAGCCGACGGCATCCACGTGGGTGCCGGTGACGGTGGCGTCGAACACCATGTGGTCGCCCGGGAACACCGACGTGTTCATGCGGAACGTCATGCGTCCGAGGCGCCCGGTCGGGCCGGTCCAGTCGGTGACGTAGCGCTCGAACCAGGCGGCCTGGTTGGGGGTGTTGAGGAAGATGTCCTGTGTGCCGTTGCGCTCGACGGCGAAGTTCTTGTCGTGGTGCATGGGTCGCCAGTCGCGCGAGGCGAGGGCGCCCAGTACCACGGTCGTGGCGGTCACGTCGACCCCGAGCGGGGGAGGCGTGTCGCCGACCGAGACGTCGCCATGGAGGAGGTATCCGGTCACCGTGTTTCCCGTCGGTAGCCGAACGCCGTGTACGACTCGACGCCGACCAGGGCGTCATCCTGGTTGAGGTACTCGACGTCGATCACCCAGAAGCGGCCCCGCCCCAGCTTCGTGGTCTTGGGGTCGCTGACCGAACGCAGTACCTGCCGGGATCGGATCCGGTCGCCGATGCGGACCGGGTCGTGGAACGTGATGGTGTTCGAGGAGATGATCGCCTCGGGCAGGTCGAGGTCGTCCTTGAGGTCGAAGTGGGCCTGCAGCGGCACGGCCGGCTCGGTGCGGCCCGGCGACCAGTGGTGTGGCCGGAACCAGACCGACAGCATCGTCGGTGGGGCGATGGGGCCATCGGTGAGTTCGTCGGCCACGGCCTCGTCCCAGAACAGCGGGTTGCCGTTCTCGGTGGCGGCGCAGGTGTTCCAGATGTAGCCGTGCTCGACCGGGAAGCCGCCGTCCTCCTCGTACTGGACCTGCCCGACCTTGTCGAGCACGAACGTGGGTATCGCGGCGAGGTCGGTGGTGGGCGAGCCGCTCATGCGATCGCCCCTTCGGCCCGCCAGGCGGCGAGCGTGTCGGCGTCGATCCCGACCGCAGCCAGCACCTCGTCGGTGTGCGGATCGGCGAAGTCGGGGACGTCGAGCGCGGTGGCGTCGACCTGTCCGGCCAGCGGTGCGGCCACCTGGCGCAGTGCGCCGGCCGTCGGGTGCACGGCATCCACGAACGATCCGCGTGCCCCGAACTGCTCGTCGGCCACGACCTCGGGGATGCCGAGCACCGCTGACACGCAGGTGTCGGCCGGCCCCAGGTCGGCGGCCCATTCGTCGCGGGTGCGGGTGGCGAAGGCGGTGGCGAAGTCGGCCCGCATGGCGTCGATGGCCCCGTCGTCGTACTGGCGGTCCACCCACTGCTCGCAGCCGAGTGCCCGGCAGAGGTTGGCGAAGAAGCGGGGTTCGATGGCGCCCACGGCCAGCCAGCCGCCGTCGGACGCCTCGTAGAGGTCGTACCAGGCGTAGCGGCCGGTGAGGAGGCCGTGGCGAGGACCGGGTTCGACGCCCTCGGCCAGGTACTCGTCGACCGCCAGGGACATGAGTGACAGCACGCCGTCGGAGATCGAGACGTCGAGGTGTGCGCCCCCTCCGGTGGTCGACCGGGCGACCAGCGCAGCGCAGATGGCCGCCACGGCCTGGAGGCCGCCGCCGGCCGAGTCGGCGATCGTGGCGCCGGCCAGCACCGGTGCACCCCGCTCGTCGCGGCCCGAGCAGTGCAGGTAGCCACCGACGGCGAGGTAGTTGATGTCGTGGCCGGCCCAACCGGCCCGGGGCCCGGTCTGGCCGAAGCCGGTCGTCGAGCACAGGACGATGTCGGGGTTGGCGGCCCTCAGGTCGTCGTAGCCGATGTCCAGCCGGTCCATCACGCCTGGTCGGAAGCTCTCGATGACGACATCGGCGCCGGCGACGAGCCGCAGGAAGGCGTCGCGGCCGGCATCGGACCTGAGGTCGAGCATCACCCGGCGCATCCCGCGGTGGGCGCCGTAGGCGTAGGCGGGTGGCGTGACCTGGACGGCGTCGTCGGCCGGCACCGGCCCGACCTTGACCACGTCTGCGCCCCAGTCGGCCAGCCAGCGCGACGCACGCGCTGCCGGGCCCACGGAGGCAAGGTCCAGCACGGTGACTCCGTCGAGCAGCGGTCGGCCGGCCACGGTCGCGCCTAGAAGTTCTTCGGGAGGCCGAGGCCCCGTCGGGTGATGATGTTCTTCTGCACCTCGGAGGTGCCGCCGCCGATGGTGTCGAGCACCGTGTAGCGGTAGGTCGACTCGGCCCGGCCTTCCATGGGGGCCTCCTCGGTGCCGACCCGCAGTTGGGTGCCGGGGCCGCCGAGGTCCATCGAGGCGTCGGCGAGGACCTTGGAGAACTCGGTCGTGAAGAGCTTGTACTCCGAAGACTCGACGGTGGGTGGGGGGCCGCCGCCGTGTTCGGCCTTCATCGAGGCGTCGACCACCCGCAGGCCCAGGCCGCGCGCCACTTCGGCGCTGGTGGCAAGGCGGGCGATGCGCGAGCGCACCCGGGGGTCGTCCTTGAGGGGCCGGCCGTCGCGGGTGGCGGTGCGGACGTGGTCGATCAGCAGGTCAAGGCGCTGCCCGACCGGCGAGAACGTGAACATCGTGAAACGCTCGATGTCGAGGGCCTGGGAGATGTACTGGAAGCCGTGGTTGAGTTCGCCGACCACGTACTCGTCGGGCACGAACACGTCGTCGAAGAACACGTCGTTGGTGATCTCGTCGCCCATCGTCATGATCCCCTGGACCGTGATGCCCGGGTGGTCGAGAGGCACGAGGAACAGGGTGATGCCGAAGTGCTTGGCGGCGTCGGGGTCGGTACGGGCGCCGACCCAGTACCACTCGGCGAAGTGGGCGGAGGTGGTCCAGGTCTTCTGGCCGTTGAGGATCCAGCCACCATCGGTTTCGACGGCCTTGAGCTTCATGGCGGCGGCGTCGGAGCCGGCCTCGGGCTCGCTGTAGCCGATGGCGAACTCGACCTCGTTGGCGAGGATCTTCGGCAGGAACTCCTCCTTGAGGATCTCGGAGCCGTGGGCTATGAGGGTCTTGCCGATGATGCCGACGCCCTTGCCGATCTGGGGGCCGCCGCGGGCGGCCAGCGCCTCGTTGAGCAGGTACTCGTAGACGCCCTCGCCCTCGTTGCCGCCGTATTCCTTCGGCCAGGTGATGCCGAGCCAGCCCTGTTCGCCGATCTTCTTCATGAGGGCCCGGCGCTTGGGCGTGTCGACGATCTGGGCCATGTTCTCCCGAGTGGGGTCGAACACCTCGGGGTCGTCGTTGGCGTCGAGGAAGGCCTCGACCTCGTCGAGGAAGGCCTGCTGCTCGGGGGAGAAGTCGAAGTCCATGGGGGTTTCGGGGACCTTTCGGGGCGTCCAGAAGATCTGACGGTGTGTCAGAAACCAACTCTACCGCCACCGGCCACCTAGCCACCAATGCGGTCAGTCGGTGATGACGCCTTCGGACCGCAGTCGGGCCAGTTCGTCGGCGTCGAGTCCCAGTTCGGCCACGAGGATCTCGGCGGTGTGCTCGCCCATCCACGGCACCCGGGTCTCGGGGCCGTCGGCCACCCGCGACATCTTGAGCGGGTTGCCGGGGACGAGGACCGGCGGTTCGACGCCGTCGGTACGGGGCATGGCGACCACCATGTTGCGGGCCTCGAGGTGTGGGTCGGCCACCACCTCCTCCGAAGTGTGCGAAGGCCCGGCCACCAGGTTGGCGGCGGCCAGGGCGTCGGCCACCTCGACGCGACTGCGCCCGTCGACCCAGGCCTCGACGGCAGGGAGGATCACGTCGGCCAGGTGGAGGCCCCAATCCGTGCGTTCGGCGAAACGGGGGTCGTCCTTCCACTCGGGGCAGTCGACCAGGTCGGCCAGGCGCTCGAACTGGTGCTCGCGCACGAACTGGAGCACGATGTAGCCGTCGCTGCACCGCACCGGTGTGATCACGAACGGGGCTGGAACGGGGTTGCGTGGGATGCCGAGTGACTGGAAGTTCACGACCAGGTCGGCGAGCGCCACGGTCGTATCGAACATGGCCAGGTCGATGTACTGGCCAAGGCCCGTGGCCTCACGGTGACGGAGTGCGGAGAGGATGCCGATGACGGCGAAGAGGCCGGCCGTGATGTCGGCGACGGCACCCATCGGGTTGACCCTCGGCGGGCCGTCGGGGGGCCGCATGTAGTCGTAGATGCCCGACATGGCCTCGACGATCGAGTTGTAGGCCGGCCAGTCCCGGTAGGGCGATTCGCCGGTGTTGCCGAACCCCGAGATCGAGACGACCACGGCTTCCGGGTGGGCTGCGGCGATGTCGTCGTAGCCGAGGCCGAACTTCGCCATCGTCCCCGGCTTGAAGTTGTCGGCGACGACGTCGAAGCGGGGCACAAGGCGCAGGAACAGGGCGCGGCCGGCATCGCTGTGCAGGTCGAGGCCCAGGCTGCGCTTGTTGAAGTTGTTGCGCAGGAATGTGGCGCCCACGCTGCGACCCTCGGGATCGAGCATCGCCGGCGTGGAGCCGCGGCCCGACTCGCCGTGTACCGGGTGCTCGACCTTGACCACGTCGGCGCCGAGTCGGGCCAGCAACTGGGTGGCGAAAGGGAGCGACTGCATCTGCTCGGCGGCGAGGATGCGCACACCGTCGAGCGGCTTGCCGTGGGGGAGGGCGTCGGGGTTCCCGATGTCGCCGAGCTGCATGTGCTCTCCTGTTGTGCCGAGCAGGTCTCGACACCCTAGGCTGAAATCTGACGGACCGTCAGATTCTGGCACTGAGGACGCAATATGACCGAAACCAGGGGGATTCTCGCATACGGCGCCCACGTGCCGTACCGCCGCCTCGACCGGGCGGCGATCTCGGGCGTCATGGGTTCCGGCGGTGGCCGGGGGTGGCGCTCCGTCGCCTCGTTCGACCAGGACACCACCACGATGGGCGTCGAAGCTGCCCGCCAGGCGCTCGGCTCCGGCGACTCGTCGAGTCTGTCCCCGGACTCACTCTGGTTCTCCACGGTCGTCCCTGCCTACGTCGACAAGACCAACGCCACCACGGTCCATGCGGCGCTGCGGCTCGATGCAGCGGTACCCGCCCTCGACCTCGGCGGCGCCGTCCGTTCGGCGGTCGGCTCCCTGCGGGCCGCACTGGCGAGTTCCGGACGCACGCTCGTCGTGGCTTCCGACCTGCGCGTCGGTCTGCCGACCTCCGCTGACGAAGCTGCCGGTGGCGATGCCGCAGCGGCCGTACTCACCGGGTCCTCAGCCGACGGCCCGCTGCTGGCCGACTACCTCGGCGGCGCCTCGACCACCGCCGAGTTCCTCGACCGCTGGCGCACACCGGGCGACGCCACCTCCCACACATGGGAGGAGCGCTTCGGCGAGCAGGCCTACGGGCCCCTCCTCGACCGGGCCTGGTCTGCCGCACTCGCCGACACCGGCCTCGACGCCGCCGACATCGGCACCGCCATCGTCACCGGCCTCCACGGGCGGGCGGTCAAGCGCCTCGGCGGTCGACTCGGCGTGGCCGTCGCCGACGACCTCGCCGACACGGTCGGCAACAGCGGCGCCGCCCACCCGGCGCTGCTCCTCGCCGACACGCTCGACAGCGCCGACGCCGGCCGGGTGGTCGCCCTGGTCGTGCTGGCCGACGGGGTCGAGGTGCTGATGTTCCGCACCACCGACGCCCTGGCCAGCGGACGCCCGTCGCGCAGTGTCGCCACCCAGGTAGAGGATCGCGCCGACGTCGCCTATCCCACTTACCTCGCATGGCGGGGCCTGCTCGAGGTCCAGCCGCCCAACCGTCCGGCCCCCAGCCGGCCGTCGGCCTCCGCCTCGCTCCGACGCAGCGACTGGAAGCACGGGTTCGTCGGCTCGAGGGACGCCACCACCGGCACCACACACCTGCCGCCCTCCCGGGTCGGCATCGGAGGCGGAGCCGTCGACGACATGGAGCCTGCCCCCATGGCCGACAACGAGGGCACCATCGTCACGTTCACCGTCGACCGGCTGGCCTATTCGCCCAGCCCGCCAATCGTCTTCGCCGTCGTCGACTTCGACGGCGGCGGCCGCATGCCCGTCGAACTCACCGACGTCGACCCGACCGAGGTCGCCGTCGGGGACCGGGTCGCCATGACCTTCCGTCGGCTCCACACCGCCGACGGCATCCACAACTACTTCTGGAAGGCCCGCCCCGTCCGGGGCTGAGGGGACGAGTCATGGCTTCGCACGGAATCCGGGACCGGGTGGCGATCGTCGGGATGGGCTGCACGCCGTTCCGCGAGCACTGGGACAAGTCGCTCGACGACCTGCTCATCGACGCTGCCGGGCTGGCACTCGACTCGGCCGGCGTCACGAAGGACGACCTCGACGCCTACTGGTTCGGCACCTCCCAGTCGGCCGCCTCCGGCATCTCGCTGGCCACGCCGCTGCGCCTGTCCGGCAAGCCCGTCACCCGCGTCGAGAACTACTGCGCCACCGGCTCCGAGGCGCTGCGCCAGGCCTGCTACGGGGTGGCGTCCGGTGCCTACGACTCGGCCATGGCCATCGGCGCCGAGAAGGTCAAGGACGGCGGCTACCAGGGCCTCAACGCCTTCCCGATCCCCACCGACGGCACCAACCGCACGCTCACCGCTGCGGCCATGTTCAGCCTCATCCTCCCGGCCTATGCCGAGCGGTACGGAGTCGACGAGGACGAGCTGCGCCGGGTCGTGGCCCGCATCGCCGAGAAGAACCACTACAACGGCGCCCGCAACCCACTGGCCCAGTTCCGGCGTGAGACCTCCGCCGACGCCATCTGCGAGATGCCCGCCGTCGCCGGTCGCCTCTCGGTGTTCGACTGCGCCGGTGTCGCCGACGGTGCCGCTGCAGCCATCGTGGTGCGCGCCGAGGACGCCCTCCGCTACACCGAGGCGCCCCTCTACGTGAAGGCCCTCTCACTGGTCGCTGGCGACAGCAGCGGCCTCGTCGACCCCGACTACGACTTCACGACCCTGCCCGAATGCGCCGCAGCCGCCACCGACGCGTACGCCCAGGCCGGTATCACCGACCCGCGTGCCGAGTTGGCGCTCGCCGAGGTGCACGACTGCTTCACGCCCACCGAACTCGTGCTCATGGAGGACCTCGGCTTCAGCGAGCCCGGCACCGCATGGCGCGACGTCCTCGACGGAACGTTCGACCTCGACGGGGACCTGCCGGTCAACACAGACGGCGGCCTCAAGAGCTTCGGCCACCCCGTCGGCGCCAGCGGCCTGCGCATGCACTACGAAGCCTGGATCCAACTCCGCGACCGGGCCCCCGAAGAACGGCGGGCAAACTTGCGCGGCCGCACGAAGGCATTGATCCACAACCTCGGTGGATATCCGGGAGAAATGCTGTCGTTCGTCGGCATTGTTGGCAGCGAGTTGGACTAGTTCCCTCCTGTCCCTGTCCGTGCGACGGTGGCGGCACCGGAACTCGTTCAGGCCGGCGCAGGCGCTCGCTTCGCACCCGACAGCGCCACCGCCTCTCCCACGGGCGGGTCGGCGCTCTGCCGGTCTGCAACGGGGGCGCTTAGCGGTCTGACGTTCGCCGGTAGGTCGATCTCTCTGTCGGGCGGCGCCATCCCCCGGGTCGGGTGCCCGCTGTTCCGTGTGGGGAAATCTGGCGTCTGTGAGCTTGATGGTGGATGCCCGCTTCGGATGGAGATGCCAGCTTCCCCGTAGAGCGGGAGCCGAGGGATCCCTGAAGAGGGATCTCGGGCTGGCGGTCGTGGCGCCGGGCCCACTCCCGGTCCCGGGGAAAGGGGAGAGAAGAACCCCTAGGGCGCCACCGATGCCCAGGCATCGAGCAGGGCCTCGTCGCCGAAGCACTCGAGGGTGGTGCGGCCCCTTCCCCAGAGGTAGAGGAGCAGGTCGGACGCCGTGCCCCGTGCGGCGGCGTCGCCCCTGGCGTGCTCGAACGTCGCGACCAGTTCGCCGTCGACGGTCGTCAGCAGCCACTCGCCGTCGCCGTCGGTGCGGTGCAGGTGCAGCGAACCCTCCGGGTACTCGATGGAGCCCCCGCCCCGCGATCGCGAGCGCAGGCCGACCTCGATCAACTCGTCGATGCCGTCAACTGCCAGGTCGGCGTCGATCGGCCCGGTCGTCTCCGCAGCCTCCTGGGCGTCCCACCGGTGGACGGAGGTCTCGTGGGCCATGCGGCGGCACCACCAGCCGGCCCGCAGGTCGCCGGCCCAGTTCCACGCCGGTGCATCGGGGTCGCCGTCGCCCAACGTGGCCACGGTCCGGTCGAGCAGGTCGGGCATCGACTCGTCGGGATCGGGTGATGGCCGCTGGGGTCCGCTCTCATCACCGGACTCGACCTGGGCCATGGCGAAGTTCCAGACCATGGCCACGTGCTCGGCCAGGCCGGTGTTGGTCCACTCCGGACAGGCCGCCACCTGGGCATCGGGTGCGGCCCCCACGGCGGCGATCAGGGCCCGGCCGTCGGTAGCGAGGTGGGCGAGATAGGCGTCGTTCGAGAGTCGATGGTCCATGGGCGAGATCATGCCCTCCCCGGTGGCGTCAGGACGGATCGGCCCCGCCTGCCGGCCGGTCCTGCTCCCGCAGGAACGCCTCGAACTCGGCGGCCAGGTCATCGCCGCTCGGCAGCATCTCATCGGATTCGTCGGCGTTGCTCTCCAGCCGCCTCACGTATTCGGAGATCTCCGGATCCCCGTTGACGGCGGCCTCGACGTGCCGCTGCCACTCGGCGGCGGAATCATCGAGGCCGGCGTATCCGGTCTCGATCCCCGTGACCTGCTCGAAGCGGCGCAGCAGGGCACGCGTCGCCTTCGGGTTGGGCGCATCCGGCACGTAGTGGGGAACCGACACCCGCAGTGAGATCACCGGGATGCCGGCCCGGTCGAGGGCATCGTGGAGCACGCCGACCAGCCCCGTGGGCCCCTGGTACGAGGGGCGCCCGAGTCCGAGTCGCTCGGCCAGTTGGAGGTTGGTCGAGCTGGCGACGACACCGAGGGGCCGGGTGTGGGGCGCCATGCCCGCCATGGCGCCCATCGTCACCACCGACTCAGCGCCGGTGTGCGCAACCACCTCGACCAGCGTCTCGGCGAACGTGCGCCAGCGCAGGTGTGGTTCGATGCCGGACATGAGCACGAGGTCGCGGGGAGCATCGCCACCATGGGCCAGCAGCACCTCGTTGGCCGGCCAGTGCAGCCGGCGTTCCCCCTCGTCGTCGAAGGCGACGACCGGCCGTTCCTGGGTGAAGTCGAAGAAGGACTCGGGATCGACATCTCCCACGACGGCGGCGTCGAACCGGTCGGCCATCCAGGTCACCGCTGCAGTGGCCGCACCGGAGGCGTCGAAGAGACCGCGGTAGGCGACTGCCACGATGGCCCGCTCCAGGTCTCCACGCAGGTCGTCCACCTGCCAGCGCAACTCCTCCACCCCGACACACTCGCGCACCCGTCGACGGTTTGCACACTGCTCGTACGCGCTCCGGGCACGTTCGCCGTAGAGAGACCGTGGGACGATGCGACGATGGTCGAACCGGACAGCGATTCCCCGGGCCGTTCCGGTCGCTGGGTGCTGTTCGCCGGGGTCTACGCCGTCTACTTCGCCTTCGGTGTCGTGGCACTGTCGATCCCGCCGCTGGTACTCGTGGCCCTCATGGAGTCGAGGGCGGTCGGCCCCCACAACATGGGCGTCGCCTACGGGCTGTGGTTCGCCGTGGCCGAACTGGGCGGCGTCTCCGGTCCGCTGGCGATGGGCTGGGTGGCCGACACCGATGTCGGGTTCGGCGGAGCGCTGGTGCTGATGGCGGCGGTGAGCGTTCTCGTGGCCCTGATGGCTATACGGCTACGCGGAGTCGGTGAGCCGGAAGTAGGTTCGGTGCTGTCCCAAGCCGTGCCGCTCGAGGAGCGCCAGTGACCGATCCGACCCAGCCGTACGCGGGCTTCGAGGGCGAGGTGCGACGCACCATCGCAGGTTCCGACCCGTGGTGGCCCGGGCAGCCGACCGCCCCGGCCGGGGCCCCGAACGTGATCGTCATGCTGTGCGACGACCTGGGCTTCGCCGATATCGGCTCCTACGGCTCCGAGATCGACACCCCCCACCTGGACCGGCTCGCCGGCGAGGGCCTGCGCTACACCAACTTCCACGTCAACCCGATGTGCTCGCCAACCCGGGCGTCGCTGCTGACCGGCCTCAACCACCACCTCGCCGGCCTCGCCACCGTCGCCCATCGCGACCCGGGCTTTCCCGGCTACGCCATGGAACTCCGCGACAACGCCGTAACGATGGCCGAAGTGCTGCGCGACGCCGGTTGGGCCACGCTCATGGTCGGCAAGTGGCACCTCTGCAAGGACGCCAACCTCACCGAGGCCGGTCCCCGCCACGGATGGCCCTGCCAGAAGGGGTTCGACCGCTTCTACGGGATCCTCGACGGTTTCACCAACTTCCACCATCCGCACCGGCTCTACGAGGACAACCACGTCGTCCAGGTCGACCAGTACCCCGACGACTACTACTTCACAGACGACCTCACCGACCGGGCGCTCGACATGGTCCGCCAGGTCCGGTCCGGCCATCCCACGAAGCCATGGTTCCTGTACTTCTCCCATGGCGCCGTCCATGCACCGCTGCAGGTCAAGGCGTCGGATGCCGAGAAGTACCGGGGCGAATACTCCGACGGGTGGGACGTCGTGCGGCAGCGCCGCTTCGAGCGCCAGCAGGACCTGGGGGTCATCCCGGAGGGCGCCGTCCTGCCGCCCCGGAACACGGAGGAGAACCATGCCGTCGAGGCCTGGGACGACCTCACCGACATGGAGCGCGAGGTCTTCGCCCGCTACCAGGAGATCTACGCCGGCATGGTCGACAACGTCGACCAGAACCTGGGACGACTGCGTGCCGAGCTCGAGGCCATGGGGGAGTGGGACAACACCATCATCGTGTTCACCTCCGACAACGGCGGATCACGCGAGGGCCAGGAGCGGGGCACGTCGTCGTACTTCCGCACCCTGATCGCCCACACCCGGGGCTCCAGCCCGTTCGACGACCTCGAGGTGGACCACTCCCGGCTCGACCTCATGGGTGGCCCGCAGACGCTGCCGCACTATCCGATGGGGTGGGCGATGGTGTCGGGCACCCCGTTCCGGCTCTACAAGATCAACACCCACCAGGGCGGCCACCAGGTGCCCTGCATCATCTCGAAGGGCGACGGCCTGCCCGACGGTGGTGGTCTGCGCACCCAGTACCAGCACGTCACCGACCTGCTGCCCACGGTGCTCGACCTCGTCGGCGTCGACCTTCCGACCACGAAGCACGGGCAGCCGATTCCGGCACCCGCCGGTACGAGCTTCACGTCGACGCTTGCCGACGCCGAAGCCGCATCCACCCACACCGAGCAGTACTACGAGCAGGCTGGCCACCGCGGCTTCTACCGGGACGGCTGGTCGGCGGTGACCTGCCATGGCCGTCGGGCACCGTTCAGCGAAGACACCTGGGAACTCCACCACCTCGCCGAGGACCCGACCGAGAGCCGCGACCTCGCCGCCGAACACCCCGACAAGGTGACGGAACTCCAGGAGGCCTGGGAACAGGCGGCCTGGGCCAACCAGGTGTACCCACTGGACGAGGGAAGCGGCGTCACCTACATCCTACGCCCGCCCTGGGAGGAGGTGCTGGCAGAGCCGGCGACGTTCCTGCCCGGCACCCCGACCGTCGAGCGCTTCCGGTCGGTGCAGTTCATCAACTTCCGCTCGTTCACCGTCGACGTGATCCTCGACCATGCCATCGGTGACCAGGGTGTCCTCGTCGCCCACGGTGACCAGGGCGGCGGCTATTCGCTCTATGTCGAGGACGGCCACATCTTCCTCGCCTTCAACGGCTATGGGGTCATGACAGTTCTCGATGGCGGGACGTTGGCCGCCGGTGCTTCATCGGTCACGCTCGAGGTGGAGGCCCCCGGCGAAATGGTCCTGAACGCCACGCTCCGGGTCGAAGGCGACGTGGTCGGCGAGGCCCGGGACCTGCCGGCGCTCACCTCGATGGCGCCGTTCGAGGGCATCGACGTCGGCATCGACCGCCGATCGCCCGTCTCGTGGGAGGTCTACGAGCGCCACGGGCCGTTCCCGTGGACCGGCACGCTCCACTCGGTGACCTACACGCCGGGCGAACTCTCCCCCGACGCCGGGGTCCGCTGGCTGGACGTGCTCCGCGAGTCCGCCTCCCGGTACGAATAGGAGCGACCATGGCCGCTGTCGAACTCCCCGACCTCGTGGATCCGGCACACACGGTGCTGTGCGTCGTCGAGTGCCAGAACGGGGTGATAGGCGCAGGGTCCGCCCTGCCGGCCCTCGCCGAGGCGGCCACCGACATGCTCCAGTCGCTGGCGTCCCTGGCCGGCGCCGCCCGTGGTGCAGGCGTGAAGGTCGTCCACGCCACCGCCCAGGTATTTCCGGACCGGTGGGGTGCCAACGACAACGCCCTCCTGTTCGGCGTCGCCCGCCGGTCGTCGGTCCAGTTGGTGGCCGGGTCCGCCGCTGCCGAGCCGGTTCCCGAGTTGGGCTACGACCCCGCCATCGACGTGGTCGTTCCCCGGTTCCACGGTCTCTCGCCCTTCTCGGGCACGGAACTCGAACACCTCCTGCGCAACGAGGGGATCACGACCGTGGTCCTCGCCGGGGTGTCGCTGAACGTGGCGATTCCGAACGCGGCCTTCGACCTCGTCAACGGCGGCTTCCAGGCGGTGGTCGCCACCGACTGCGTGGTTGCCACGCCGCCCGAGTACGGCGGACAGGTGCTGGCCAACACCCTCTCCTACGTCGCCACCCTCGCCGGTTCCTCCGAGCTGGCCGCCGCCTGGCAGGGCTAGTCGGTCGACGCAACCCGCTGTCGCCTGGCCCGTACGGCCAGGGCCAGCACGATCCCGACCAGCACCGCACGGTCGACGTGGGGTGCCAGGGCGAGCGTCGCCGCGAATGTGCCGAGTGCCACCACACCGTCTCCCGCCGATGCCCGGGCCAGGCCGAGCAACTTCCGGGGCTGGATCAGGCCGAGCACGGCGGCGATCACCACACCGCCCAGGACGGCACGGGGGAGTGTCTCGAGGACGTTGGCGAACGGCAGGAACGCCAGGACCACGATGCCGGTGACGAGCCCGGACCAGCGGGTGCGGGCCCCGGCCAGCCGGTTCAACGACGAGCGGCTGAACGATCCGCCCACGGGAAACCCTCCGACGGCCGCACCTGCCACGTTGGCCAGGCCCTGGCTGATGAACTCCCGGTCGGCCGACCATCGTTGGCGTTCCTCGGCGGCGAACACGCGGGAGATCGACGCCGCCTCGGCGAACCCCACGAGGGCGATCACCACGCCGGCGACGACGATCGACCCCAACTCATCCCAGGGAAGGTCGAGCCCCACACTCGGCAGGCCCGTGGGCACCTCGCCGACGGTCGGTCCCCCGTAGCCCGTCACCTCGGCGCAGAGAATTCCGCCGGTCACGGCGACGAGGGCGCTGGGGAAGAACCGGTGGATCCGGCGTCCGCGCAACAGCAGCGCCAGGGTCGCCGCCGCCAGCAGGATCGCCAGGAACTCCCAGTCGCCCGGATGTCCCAG
Source organism: Candidatus Neomicrothrix sp. UBA2131 (assembly GCA_002329075.1). Lineage (GTDB taxonomy): Bacteria > Actinomycetota > Acidimicrobiia > Acidimicrobiales > MedAcidi-G1 > S20-B6. The sequence goes on along the minus strand of DCXR01000080.1, from coordinate 40,853 downwards.
CGACCAACCGGCGCGCCAGAGCACCCCGCCGTCGGGTGCCGCCATTCCCAGCGCATTCGGGAGTTGGGAGCACACGATGAGGATGGCTGCCGCCGAGGTGAAGCCGGTGACCACCGGGTCGGTCATCAGGTAGTTGACTAGGCCCAGGTGCAACACGCCGAGCAGCAGCCGGGTGACGCCGACGACGAGGGCCAGGAGGGCGGCGAGCGCCACATAGTCGGCCGACTCCGGCTGGGCCAGCCCGGTCAGCGCTCCGAGAGTGAGGAGGCTGGTCATGGCGACAGGCCCCGTCTGGAGGTAGGGCGAGGATGCGCAGAGGGCCGCAGCGACGAGCGGCAGGGTCGATGCGAACAGGCCGATGTGCGGAGGGAGCCCCGCCAACTCGGCATAGGCCATCGACTGGGGGATCAGCACCAGGGCGACGCTGAGGCCGGCCAGGAGGTCGGCGGCGCCCGCCTTCGAGGGCGGGGACGTCAACGGGGCGGTTTTCTCCATCCGGCGAGGCTATTGGGCAGTGAAGCGCGAGCCCATCGGCTCGGGGTCGAAGTGACTCGGGGCGCGTGGCGGGCTAAGGGGTTGCGTCAGCCCTGTCCGCCGATGTCGACACAGAAGGCCTCGTGGTCGATCGTCATGGCACGGGACTCGTGTCGGGCGGCGAGGCGCAGGACCTGATCGAGGGTCTCGGCGACGCTGCCGGCAGACCGGCCCGGGCTGTGAAGGGCTGTCAGGGAAAGGGCGCACAGTTCGTCGAGCTTGAAGCATTCGGCGCCCAGTCGCCGAACCTGGATGGCGATGCGGGGGGCCTTCCACATGGCGTCGTGGTACAGGTCGTCCTCGACGATCGAACGGGTGTGGGTGACCAGGGTGGACCTGAAGGCGAGGAGGTTGGCCTCTACTTCGGCGAACCAGGCGGCATCGTCGCTGCGGTGGCGGATCAGGTGATCGAGGGGCTCGGCAGCGGGCGCGAGCCTTGCCACCGGGGTGGTGTCCTCGGAGGTGACCATCATCGGAGTTCGTCTCCCGTTCTCGGTTCCCGACATCGAATGCGGGGAACGGTTGGGCCGACGACACTGTCGATCTGCTGCACAGGATACCAGTCGAGGGTCGTCGTAGCCAGCGCGGGCTGCACCGCTGCCACGCCTGGTGGGTTGCCGCCTCCAGCAGGTGCGGGGGTACGGTCGCCCGGCGATGACCGACTACCCGAGGACAGACGACCTTCCGTCCGACGGGGTTCCCGTCCGTCGGGCAGCGACCCTGCTCCTGCTGGCCGACCGCCCGGACCTGCACGTCCTGACGCTGCGCCGCACCGCCCGGTCCACCTTCGTGGCCGACCACACGCTCTTCCCCGGCGGCGCCCTCGACCCCGACGACGGCGACGCCCGCTGGCCGGACCTAGTCCGCGGTTGGACACCAGGTTCTGCGGACGACGCACTCGGCACCGGGCCGGGGGCGTTGGCCTTCTGGATCGCCGCCGTGCGCGAGACCATCGAGGAGGTCGGCATCGCCGTCGGACTCGGCGGTGAAGTCGTCGCCCACCGCCACGACCTCGATGCCGGCCGGTCCCGGCTCAGCGACCTCGTGGGGAACGACGGGCTGGACATCTCTGGAGTCCACCCGGTCGCCCGCTGGGTGACGCCGACGGGTGGCCCGAAGCGCTATGACACGTTCTTCTTCGTCGCCGCAGCACCGCTGGGCGCCGAACCCGTGGCCGACGGCACCGAGGCCGTCGCCGTCGACTGGATGCGGCCCTCCGAGGCGCTCGAACGTTGGCAGGCCGGGGAGTTGACCATGATCAGCCCCACGATCTCGATGCTGCAGTGCCTCGAGGGATTCGGCACCACGGCCGAGGCACTGGCGGCTGCCGCCGTGGCGAACGGCGCCCCCCGCCGTCGAGCAAGGATCCTGGACGAGTCCAGCGACCTGGTGCGCTTCCCCGGTGATCCGGGCTACGAGGCGGTGGGCACGAGGGAGGCGCTCGGGTGGGTGTGGATCTCGTCGCATGAAGGGGGCTTCGGGACCCCGGAACCGTAGATTCCCCGTCGTGGGTGCTCCCTCCTTCGTTCCGATTCCGGTGCTGCGTCCGACCGACACCGCCTACCGGGGTCCCCGGCGACTCCTCGGTCCGTGGACCGCCGATCGTCCCGGCGAGGTCGTCGGCGAAGGCCAGCCCAACGGTGAGCGGCTCGGCGTCCAGGGCCCCGACCAGGGCTACGCCCTCCTGCTGGCCCGCACACTGGTGCCGCGGCTGCGCCTGGCCGCCGCCGAGCACCTCGACGACGTCGTCGTCGGCTGTGTAGGCGTTGCACTCAAGAGGTCGTCCCTCTTCGGCCGGGCCCCGGTCCTGGGCGACCTCGAGGTGGCGTTCGGCCTGTTCGGGTTCCTCGACGACACCCCTTCGGAAGCCCTTGCCGAGAAGCGCCGGGGGCTCTTCGCCGGCGTGGCACACGACCACCGCTACGCAGCCGCGCGTGCCATCGCCGACCAGGTGTCCGAGGACATGCTGCGCCTGGCGCCGGCCGAAGCGGCGTCTCAGGGCCTACCGGCCTGACCTGTCGAATCCATGGAGGAGCAGCCACCCGAAGGTCTCCCCCGGGGTCGCACGCTCGATTCGGTCATGCCGATCTTGCTGTTCATCGGGCTGAACCGGTTGGCAGGCCTGGGATGGGCTGTGCTGGGTGCAACCGTGTGGAGTGTCAAGGTGGCGGTCGGCCGCTATCGACGCGGGGAGGCCGTCGGGAAGTTCCTGCCGATCCTCGTCGCCTACCTGGTGGTGCGCGGCACCATCGGGATCCTGACCGACTCGGAGGCCGTCTACTTCGGCATCGGCATCGCCACGAAGGCCTGCATCGGTGCCGCCCTGATCGCCACGTCGCTGATCGGCCGACCCTTCCTCGGTCGGGTGCTCCACCTCGTTCTGCCCGTCGACCGGTCCGTCCGCGGCCACGCGGCCTACGGCCGCATGGTCTCCCGACTGACGATCGTCTGGGGAGCATGGCTGCTGGCCACCTCGGCCTGGGACACGTGGCTGTTCAACCAGACATCGGCCGACGGCTACGTGCTCATTCGGGCACTCGTCGGCTGGCCGACCGGGATCGTCCTGACGCTGGGTGCCTTCTGGTACGCCGACCGGGCTCTGCGGGCCGTCCCCGGCTTCCCGGGGCTGCTTCACCTGCTCGAGGAACAGGACGAGCGCCGCCGGAAGGGTTGACGCCGCCCGACTGGGGTTCCGCCTTCACAGGTGGGCGAACATGGCCGAATGGCAGACGGAGCACTTGCCGGACTCGGCGTCCTCGTCACGGGCGGGGGTACCGGCATCGGTCGTGCGTGTGCGGCTGCGCTGGCCGCCGACGGGGCCGTCGTCACGATCTGCGGCCGCACCGAGGCGAAGTTGGCCGAGTCGCAGGAGGCCATCCAGCCCGGCCACGGGGGAAGCGTCGGGTATGTCGTCGCCGACGTGACCGACGAGGCGGCGGTTCAGGCGGCGGTCGAGGCAGCCACCGCGGCGGCCGGCAACCTGGCAGGCGTCGTGGCCAACGCCGGCGGCGGTGGCGGATTGGGTCCGTACCACGTCCAGGACACCGAAGAGTTCCTGCGGGTGCTGCACCTCAACGTGCTCGGCACGATGCTGTGCGTGAAGCACGCCGTGCCGCACCTGCTCGCCGATGGCGGCGGCTCGTTCGTCGGCATGTCGTCGATCGCCGGCCACGTCACGCACCCCTGGTTCGGCGCCTACCCGGTGGCCAAGGCCGGCATCGAGCAGATGATGCGCAATGCCGCAGACGAGTTCGGAAGGTCGAACGTGCGGTTCAACGCCGTGCGTCCCGGCTTCATCGCCACCGAGATCATGAACATGATCCCCACTGACAGCGACGTGTACGACAGCTACGTCCGCAACACCCCGATGGGCGGCGTGGGGCGACCCGAAGACGTGGGGAACCTGGTCCGGTTCCTGATCGGCCCGGAGTCGCGCTGGATCACCGGCACCTGCATCAACGTCGACGGCGGCAACGCCCTGCGGGCGGGGCCCGACTATTCCCAGTTCGTGGCACCTGGCCTCGGCGACGACGTCATGTTCGGCAACCTGCCCGACTGACCGGTCGCCGCCCGGCTCAGGCCGGGTCGACGACCAGGTGGGCCTCGCGGAGGCCGTAGACGAAGGCGTTGGGCATCTCGACCGGCTCGGTGCCGGGGGCGAGGCGGGGATTGCGGAAGCGTCTCGTGAACTCCTCGAAGAAGACCCGGATCTCGAGTCGGGCCAGCGACGCCCCGAGGCAGAAGTGGGTGCCGTGCCCGAAGGCCAGGTGGTGGTTGGGGTCCCTGGTGACGTCGAACGACTCGGGGTCGGCGAAGTGGGCCGGGTCCCTGTTGGCCGAGGAATACATGAGCAGCACCTGCTGGCCGGCGCCGACGATCGTGCCGCCGACCCCGATGTCCTCGATCGCAATGCGGCACATGTTGTGGACCGGGGTGACCCAGCGGATGAACTCCTCGACGGCCACGGTCATGTCGGCCCCGTCGACGAGCGCCTGGAACTGGTCGGGGCGCCGGGTCAACTCCACGAGCGTGCGGGCGATCACCGTGCGGGTCGTCTCGGCGCCGCCGTCGAGCAGCAGCAGGCAGTCGGAGATGATCTCGTCGAGGCCGAACGGGTACTCGCCGAGCCCCTCGACCTCCCGGTCGACCCAGGTGTCCATGACCGTGTCGGCCGGACAGCCGCCGCCCGAGCGCTTGGACCTGCTCGACTCGTAGACGTCCATGCAGGCCTCGGTGAACTCGAAGACCGCCATGATGCCGTCGTCGTTGTGGTAGCGGGGCCCACCGCCGAGGGCGATGGTGCGTTCCGACCAGTCCCGCAGGCTCGGCCAGGACTCGTGGGGGAAGCCGAGCAGCAGGCCGATCATCTGTGCCGGAAGCGGCGACGCCAACTCCGAGACGACCTCGGCCCCACCGGTCTCGGCCAGGTCGTCGAGCAGGCCGGTGACGACGCCGCGCACGTGGTCCTCCCAGGTGCCGGCAGCCCGTGGCGTGAACCGCCGGGAGACCAGGTTGCGGCGCGCCGTGTGGTGTGGATCGTCGAGGGCGATGATCGAGGCGTCGGCCGGGATGTTGGGCCGGTAGCCGCCCTTTTCGTTGCCCGAGTTGGTGAACCGGAACTTGTCGCGCTCGATCGTGACGATGTCGTCATAGCGGGACACGCCCCAGAGTTCGTTGACCTCGTCCCAGTAGAGGGGCTCGTTGTCGCGCATCCAGGCGTAGGTCGGGTAGGGGTCGTTCACGTAGAAGTCGCCGTCGAGCAGGTCGAGGAAGGGTCGGTGGGAAGTGGGCCGTTCGGGGTTCGCCACGGCCGGATCGTAGGTCCGTGGGCTCCGGCGACTACAACCGTGGTCAAGCGTCGCATCGACCGGGAGGAGCGCCGCATGCGAGCAGTGCGGACCGTGGGCGGGGAGTTCGCGGTCGTCGACGTCGACGAACCCGATCCGGCTGGTGGCGAGGTCGTCGTCGACATTGCCGCTTCGGGGATCTGCGGCTCGGACCTGCACCTGCAGGGCTTCGGCATCCCGGTCACGTTCGGCCACGAGTGCGCCGGCCACCTCGCCGACGGCACGCCCGTGGCGATCCAGCCGCTCATGCACTGCGGCGCCTGCGACCGCTGCCTCGATGGCCAGACCCACCTCTGCCGCAACGGCAGCGGCACCATGTACGGCATCGCCCGTGACGGCGGGATGGCCGACCGGCTGGTGGTCGATGCGTCGTGTCTCATCCCCCTGTCCGACGGCGTGCCCGTCGCCGACGCCTGCCTCGTCGAGCCGCTGGCCGTCGCCCAGCACGCCGCAAACTCGGCCGGAGCGGAGTCGGGCCAGCGGGTGCTCGTCGTGGGCGGCGGGATGATCGGCCTTGCCTGCGTGGCGACGTTCCGGGCCGCCGGTGCCGACGTCGACCTGTCGGCCCGCTACGACCACCAGATCGCCGCCGGCGAGCGCCTGGCCGCCGGCACAGCGGCAACCGGCGAATACGACATCGTGGTCGACGCCGCAGGCACCGGGAGTGCCGTCGCCACGGCCCTCGACCACGCCCGGCCCGGTGCCGTGCTGTCGGTGCCCGCCGTCTACTGGGAGCCGCTGACCATCCCGAACGCCACCGCGTTCATCGTCAAGGAGGTCCGGTTGCAGCCCTCGTACACCTACGGGCACCACCACGGGGTGCGCGAGGTCGACGAGGCTGCAGCCCTGCTGGCGGACTGCCCCGAGCTCGCAGGGGCGGTCATCACGCACCGGTTCGGCCTGGACGACGCCCCCGAGGCCTTCCGGGTGGCCGCCGACCGGGCCGCCGGCGCCATCAAGGTGGTGTTGGAGCCCTAGGCGAGTTCCACCGTCTCGAAGCGGCTGGGCCGGCGGAGGACCTCGTCGACGAGCGGTCGGAACTCTTCGAGCGGCAGGTCGTCGTAGGCGGGGTCGAAGCAGTTCTGGTCGTACTCGTGGCAGAAGGCCACACAGTCGTCGAACCACCCATGGTCACGGAAGGCCTCCCGTGCGTTCCGGTCGCCGCCGAGGTGGTGGAAGTAGTAGTACCCCTGGAATACGCCGTGGTGCCGGATGATCCAGTGGGTCCGGTCCGACACGTAGGGCTTGATGATCGCGGCGGCCAGGGCCGAGTGGTTGGCAGGGGCGACCACGTCGCCGACGTCGTGGAGCAGGGCTGCTACGACCATCTCGGTGTCCTCGCCGTTGCGCAGGGTCCGGGTGGCGCTCTGGATCGAGTGGCGGTAGCGGTCGACCTGGTAGCCGAAGCGGGGGCCCTGCATCGAGCGGAGCAGTCCGAAGAGGTGGTCGGTGAGGGTGTCGTGGACGTGCCGGGTGAAGGTGGCCACCGACTCGACGTAGTCGTCGGCGGCGCCGTCCTCCATGTCCACCCAGGTGAAGGTTCGGGGCGAGGTGGGGTCCATCGCCGGGCAGTCTGGCACGGCGGTACCGGCTCTGGACAGCCCCGGGGCTAGGTTCCGCGGCGATGGGAGGTCCGATGCAGCCCTACGACGAGTTCTCGATGCTGGTCGACAATGTCGCCGAGGCGGGGCTCGACGTCGACGCTCCGCCACCGGTAGAGCGGATCGAGGTCAGGGGCCCCGACGGCCTCGTCGTGAGCGCCATCCGGTGGGGGACCGGGCTGCCTGAGCTGGTGCTGCTGCATGGCGGGGCGCAGAACGCCCACACCTGGGACACGGTCGCCCTCGCCCTGCGCCGGCCGCTGCTGGCGATCGACCTGCCGGGGCACGGCCACTCCGACTGGCGGCCGCAGAAGGACTACACGCCGCAGGTGTTGGCCGTCGAGGTCGCCCGGGTGGTGGAGGCCCATGCTCCGGAGGCCGAGGCGGTCATCGGCATGTCGCTCGGTGGCCTGACGGCGCTGTGCCTGGCGACCGACCGTCCGGACCTGGTGCGTCGGCTGGGGCTGGTCGACATCACCCCCGGCACCGACCACGCCAAGGCCGAGCCGATCATCGCCTTCGTGACGGCACACCAGGATTTCGCCGACTTCGACGCGATCCTCGCCCACACCATGGAGCACAACCCGACCCGCACCGAGTCGTCGTTGCGCCGTGGCGTCCTGCACAACGCCTGCGAGCAGGAGGACGGTTCGTGGTCGTGGCGCTGGGACCCGGTGCGCGACTGGAAGGCCGGCGAGGGGCCGCAGGAGAAGGCACCCGACTTCGGAGCCCTCTGGGACCGGGTCTCGTCGCTGGAGGGTCCCGTGCACCTGTGGCTGGGTGGGGCGTGGAGCGTCGTCGGGGACGAGGACGTCGAGGAGTTCCGGCGCCGGCAGCCCGGAGCGTCGGTCACAACCGTCGACGGTGCCGGCCACAGCATCCAGGGCGACCGCCCCCTCGAGACGGTCGATCTGATCGAGGGCCTGTTGGCGGAACCTGCCTAGAGGCCGTCGATGCGGCGGAAGGCCTCGGCCAGGGGAACGCCGAAGCGCTGCCCGACCTCGGCCAACTCGGCCAGTATCGAGTCGCTGAAGGCGTCGGCCTGCGAACCGTCGTCGTCGGCGCCGATGCCCATCGTCGACAGGCGCTGGGAGCGGTGCGCCAGCAGGGCCGCCACCTTGGTCGCCGCCGCCACCTCGTCGACCGACTCGGCGTGGTTCGGTTCCTCGGTGTCGAACAGCAGCAGTTCGTCCGGTCGATGGTGGACGAGTTCCGAGCCAGAGAGAAAGTGCGGGTCGCGGGCGACCACCACGCCGTCGGCGACGAGGAAGCCCGCCGCCCGGTGGTCGGGGTGGAGCCGCCAGCGCCGCCACGGGTCGTGGCCGAGCAGCACGTCGGGCCGGAGGCGTCGGATCCAGGCCGCCACCTCGTGTGCCGTCGTACGGTCGGCGTCGAGTTCGCCGTCGACCCGGCCGAGGAAGGCCACCTCGCCGGTCGCTCCCAGCCGCTCGGCGGCGGCGCGCTGCTCGTCGCGTCGGGTGGCGACCAGCCGGGACGGATCCTCGTCCAGGTCCCAACTGCCCTTCGAGCCGTCGGTGCACACGAGGATGTGGACCTCGCAACCGGAGGTGGCCCAGCCGGCGAGCGTGGCTCCGGCATAGAGCTCGACGTCGTCCGGGTGGGCACCGACTGCGAGGGCGCGACCGGGTAGCGCCAGGCCGGTCACGTCGACGTCTGGAACTCGAGGTCGGCGGGCTCGTCCACGTCCCAGCCCAGGTCAGGGTCGTCGAGGCGCCGCCAGGTCAGGCCCAGGCGCTCGGCCTCGGCGACGTGGCGGGCGAACGAGCCGGGCCCGTAGGCGAAGCGGAAGCCGGCGCCGACCGGGACCACGGCCACGGGCGTGCCGTCGCCGTGCCGGTCGGGCACCAGCGTCACCCCGTCGAAGTCGGCGCAGGTGGTGAGGTCGGTGGCCCGTGGCAGGTCGCCGTGGGCGACGACCACCTGCTCGAAGCCGTCGGCGGCCAGTGCGGCGATGCCGGCGTGGACCGCCCGGTCGAGGCCGGGACCGTCGACCCGGACGACCGAAGTGCCGAGCCCCTCGGCCCAGTCGGCGACCTGGTCGTCGTCGCACACGACCGCCACGGGCAAGGGAGCGGCGGCGGCGACCACGGTCTCGGCCATGCGCCGGGTGAGGTCGGCCCGCTCGCCCGCGTCGAGGACCGACGACAGGCGTGCCTTGGCGCCGCGGAACGCCTTGAGGGGAATCAGCACGGCCGTCTGCACCCGGAGAGTCTATGGGCGGGCCACCCGCCGGAATCCGTCGGCGCCCTAGGCTCGCCCGCATGACGACTCGGACGGCCGTGATCGGTGCGGGCTCATGGGGGACGACCGTTGCCTCGCTGCTGGCCCCCCGGGTGTCGACCGTGCTGTGGTCGCGGCGTGCCGAGGTGGCCACCGACATCGCCGCCGGTCGTGGCAACCGGCGCTACCTCGACGGCTTCGACCTTCCCGGTGAACTCGAGGCCACCGCCGACCTCACAGAGGCGGTTTCGGGCGCCGACGTCGTCGTGGTCGGCGTGCCGACGCACGGCTTCCGCGAGATGCTCACCGCAGCGGCACCGGCAATCGGTGACGGCGTGCCTGTGGTCAGCCTCGCCAAGGGGTTCGAGCAGGGCACCCGCCTCCGCATGACCCAGGTGGTCGCCGAGTTGCTTCCGGGCCACCCGGTCGGCGTGCTCACCGGCCCCAACCTCGCCAAGGAGATCCTCGACGGCCGGGCGGCGGCGACGGTCGTGGCCTGCTCCGAATCCAACCTTGCCGAGGCACTCCAGGGGCTGCTGGCCTCCGACCGCCTGCGGGTCTACACGAACGATGACATCGTCGGCTGCGAGATCGGCGGTGCCGTCAAGAACGTGATCGCCCTCGCTGCCGGGATGGCCGAGGGCCTCGGAAGCGGCGACAACGCACGGGCCGCCCTCATCACCCGCGGCCTGGCGGAACTGACCCGCCTGGGTGAGGCGCTGGGTGCCGACCCCCGGACCCTGGCGGGCCTGGCGGGCCTGGGCGACGTCCTCGTCACATGCATGAGCGCGCAGAGCCGCAACCGCTGGGTCGGCGAACAGGTCGGACTCGGCCGCCCACCGGCCGAGGTGCTCGCCGGAATGGACCAGGTGGCCGAGGGGGTGCGTACAGCCGGCGTCGTCTGCGAACTCGCCGCCGAGGCCGGCATCGAGGTGCCCATTGCCGAGGGCGTGCGGGCTGTCATCGACGGAGGGCGGCCGCCCGTCGAGGTCTGGGCGGCGCTCATGGCCCGACGGGCCCGCCCCGAGGTCGACTGAGCGTGGGCCTGCTCGACCGGTTCCGGTCGCCGCGCCCCCCGACAACCCCCTCGCTCCCACCGGTGGACACCCGGGTCGGGACCGACGACGGCTTCTGCGCCGTGGTCGACGGGTCGGCAGTCGTCCACCTGCCCGATCGACCCGTGCGGGTCGGCTGGTGGATCGGTGCCGACGACCGCTGGTACGACCCGTCCGTCGAGCGGGCGGTGCGCCAGGTCCGGCCGGGTCCGGCACCCGTGCTCGAGACCCGCCTGCGGGTGGCCGGTGGCGACATCCTGGCGACCACCTGGGCGGCGATCGGCGACGGTCCGGCGGTCGTGGTCGAGTTGGCGAACGAGACACCGGTTCCGGTGGCGCTGGCGATCACCGTCGACGGCGACATCCGGAACCTCGCCGTGGAGGGTCGTCGACTGGTCGCCGACGGCCTGGTCGCCTGTGCGACAGATCGCGACGCCGGACGCTTCGCCCTCGTCGACGGGTCGGCCGACCTCTGGTCGGTGGTGACCAGCGGTGGTGCCGGCCGGGTGGCACCCGATCCGGTGTCGAGCCGCGATGGGGGAGCGGCCGGTGCCCTGGTCGTGCCCCTGCTGCACCGCCAGTCGCTCCGGTTCGTCGTGCCGGGTGGCGACCCCTCCCTGTTTCCCGGACCCGACCGGATCGCAGCAGGCTGGACCACCCGGTTGGAGCAGGCGACGCGTGCGGAACTACCCGACGAGGCGTTGAGCGCCTCCGTGTCGACCGGGCTGGTCGACCTGCTCCTCGCCGAGCCGACGCCCGACGTGGCCGTGCAGTTGGCCGCATGGGGGCTGTTGCGCGATGCCGTCGACCGGATCGTGGCGCACCACGCCACGGATCCCGCCGGATGGCTGCGTGGTGCCGCGACGTGCTGGGACCTCCATCGCCGGCCGGAGTCGTTCGTCGACCTCCCCCTGGAAGCGCTCGTCAACTCCGGGATCACTGCCGCATCCGAGCCGGGTGCCGTCGGCCGCCTCGCCGGACTCTTCGTCGCCCGGGGCGATGCCCGCGCCTCCGCAGACGCTGAGGTGCTCTCCGGGCCGGTGGCGGATCCGGTAGGCCCGATGTGGGACCTGGCCCGACGGTTGGCGGCCCCGCAGGGCGACGGCCTGGCCCTGCTCGGGGAGGTCCCGTCCTCCTGGTACGGGCAGCCCGTGGAGGTGCACGGCCTGCCCACGACCCACGGGACGTTGTCGTACGGAGTTCGTTGGCACGGCGAACGCCCGGCCCTGTTCTGGGAACTCGAGCCCCACGACGAGGAGTCGACCCGGCTCACGGTGCCGGGGCTGGACCCCGATTTCTCGTCGATCGAGCCGACCGGCGAGGCGCTGCTGGCGGCGCCGGCACCTCCCTCAAGCGGGCCACCGCCGGATTCGGGCAGATTCTCCTAGAAGCGGTTGCCCAGGGCGAGAAGCAGCCCGGCGGTCGCCACGACCCGCAGCCGTCGGGGCGCCTCCACCTGTCGGAACACCCCGAGGTCGGGGGGTTCGGGCGCAGGGACGGCACCCGGCCGTCGTCCGTGCACCGAGCCGAGGCCGCCGACGGACAGGACCGACCCCACCGATCCCACGGACAGGATGGAGCCGGCGCTGCCGACCGAGAGGATTGATCCGGCCGAGCCGATCGAGAGGATCGAGCCGGCGCTGCCGACCGAGAGGATCGATCCCACCGACCCCACGGACAGGATGGACCCGGCCGAACCGGCGGACCGGATGCTCGTTCTACGTACAGCCATCGCCCCGGAGCCTACGACGGGTCCGCCGAACGGATCGGCGACCGGTCATAGGGTCGTGACATGGGCAGTCGTCCGAAGATGCGCAAGGCGCTCCGGGGCAGGGCACCAGGCCTCGCCGCCGAGCGGCGCCTCTGGGCCGCCGGACACGGGGTCGTCGCCGGACTCGACGAGGTGGGGAGGGGATCCTGGGCCGGCCCCCTCACCGTCGGCGCCGTCGTGGTGAACCGGGGGCGGCGCATCACCGGCGTGCGCGACTCGAAGATGCTCACCGAACCCGAACGGGAGGTCCTCTACGACCGGATCACCGGCTGGGCCCTCGCCTGGTCGATCGGCCACGCAAGCAACGACGAGTGCGACGACCTCGGCATGTCGGCCGCCCAGCGCCTGGCCGCACGACGGGCGCTCGACGGGCTCGTCATCCACGTCGACCACGTACTGCTCGACGGCAGCTGGGACTTCGTCGGGGGTGGCATCGCCACGCCGATCGTTCGGGGCGACCAGCGCAGCCTGTCGATCGCCGCCGCCTCCGTCGTCGCCAAGGTCACCCGGGACCGGATCCTCCGGGAGGCCGCAACCCGGTATCCGGCCTACGCCTTCGCCGACAACAAGGGGTACCCGGCACCGGCGCACCGGGAGGCCCTCGCCGTGCACGGTGCGACCGACTACCACCGACGGTCCTGGTCGTTCATGGACGGGCTTCCCGGCCCAATGGACGCCGGGTGGCCCGTTCCTGACGGGTCTCGCTAGGTTGCCTCCCCGTGCAACGGGTCACCCGGCTGCTGGCCGTCCTCATCGCCTGGACCATCGTGGTCTGGGTCGGGCGCGTCCGGAACGTCCTCGCCGACGATGGCCTGGCCACCATCGACCGCTCGTGGCGCCTCCTCGTGGCCGGTGTCTTCCTCGGCTTCGCTGGCATCTCCATCGCGGTGATGGCCGGCTGGTTGAAGCGGCACCCCGTCGGATCCACCCGACTCGTCGCCACGTTCTGCCTCTGGACCGCGGCCTTCTGGGCGGTGCGCTGGTTCGGCATGGTGTTCGGCGACCACGACGCCCGCTTCAAACTGGTCCACTCGGCGCTGGCGCTCGTCTCGGTCGTCCTTGCGCTGCGACTCCACCGCCTCGACCGGGATGTGGCCCGTCACCTGGTCCCCCGACAGCCCCCCCGCGAGGACCGGGGCGAGCCTGTCCACGACCGCTAGCCTGCGCCGCCATGGGCCAGCCGATCACCGTCGTCGAGAAGCCGTCCTCCCGTGAGGGCATCGTCCGCTACGAGATCAACCGCAGCCTCACCGGCATGGGCCACGAGCGCTACACGGTCGGTGACGACGTCACCGGTGACGCTCCGGCCGACGAACTGGCCCGCCGCCTGTTCGCCCTCGGCGGCATCGCCGCCGTGCACGTGAACGCCAACATGGTCACCGTCGAACTGGTCGACCACGGCACCGAGGGCATCGTCGACGTGATCGCCGACCTCCACCTGTACTACGTCGAAGGCGTCGAAGTGCCCACTGAGGAGGACTTCGCCACCGAGGCGGAGTGAACCCTCCGACCGGGCCCGAGGGGCCTTCGGGCGTCGGCGTAGGGCCCCATCCCGAACCCTGGCCGGACGACCCGCGCCTCGACCACGACCTGCTCGCCGCTGGCGACCGGCGCAACGTGGTCGACCGCTACCGCTACTGGCGGGTCGAGGCGATCGTCGCCGACCTGGACACCCGGCGGCACCCGTTCCACGTGGCCATCGAGAACTGGGAGCACGACCTCAACATCGGCACCGTCGTGCGCAACGCCAATGCGTTCCTCGCCGCTGCCGTCCACATCGTCGGCCGGCGGCGCTGGAACCGGCGGGGGGCGATGGTGACCGACCGCTACCAGCACGTCCACCACCACGCCACGGTCGACGACCTGCTGGCCTGGGCGGCGGGGGAGGGCCTGGTGGTCGTCGGGATCGACAACCTGCCGGACGCCGTGCCGATCGACGACGCCGACCTGCCCGAACGGTGCGTTCTGCTCTTCGGCCAGGAGGGCCCGGGACTCTCGCCGGCGGCCCGGGAGGCGGCATCGTCGGTGTGCTCGATCCCGCAGTACGGCTCGACGCGTTCCATCAACGCCGGGGTCGCCTCGGGCATCGCCATGCACGCCTGGGTCCGGACCCACGCCGGGCCGTTGTGTGGCGACGGGCGATGACGGTCCCCGGGGAGGCCCGCCACATCCTTGCTACCCTCAGACGTGTTGCAGTCGGCGGACCTGGAGCCACACCGGTGGGAATCCGTAGGAGATACGTCCTGGCCGTCCTGGCCGCCCTCGTCGTTGCGGGCGCATGCGGCAGCGGGGAGGACGGCGATCAATCGTCGACGACCACTGCCGGCCACGACCACGACCACGAGGCGATGGAGGGCATCGCCCTCGACGATCTGGACCATCCGCCCACCGTCGAAGCGGTCGCCGAGTCCGACGGAGCAGGCAACGTCGTGGTCACCGTGACCCTCACCGGAATCGAACTCGTTCCCGTCAATCCACCCCGTGAACACCAGCCAGGCCAGGGCCACCTGCACATCACCGTCGACGGTGAGACCGTGGCCATGACGTCCGACGCGGTCCACCACCTGACGGGCCTCGCCGACGGCCACCATGAGGTCGCGGTCAGGTTGTCGGCCAACGACCACCGCGACTACCTGTTCGGGGGTGCACTGATCGGGGACACCGCCATGGTGATGGTCACGGGCGGCACTGCGCCGAAGACCCCCGACCTGGTATTCGCCGTCGAAGTGGCTGACGGAACCGTCGTCGGTGGGGTGCAGCGCTTCGAGGCGACGGTGGGAGACCTGGTCGAGGTGTCGGTGACAAGCGATGTCGACGACGAGCTACACCTCCACGCCTACGACGCGATCGTCCACCTGCACGCCGGTGGCATCGCCACCCTGCTGGTGGAGGTCACGATCCCCGGGGTGTTCGAGGCGGAACTCCACGAGGCCGGCTACCGCATCTTCGAACTCCAGGTGTCGTGACACCATCCGCCGACCTGATCGTCCTGGCCCACGGCGTCGGCGGACGCAGCGACCTGCCCATCCCCGAGTGGCGGGCAGCATGGGGCGCCTTCGTCATCCTGGTCCTGTCCTTCGCGGCGCTCGGCCTGCTCTGGCCGAGGGCCCTCCTCCGTAGCGCTGCCCGGGGTCGCCACCTTGGAACCGGTGCCGACCGTGTGACCCGACTGCTCGGGGTGGTCGCCGGGATCGTCGGGGCGGTCCTGTCCACGGTCGTGCTGTCGGCCGGCCTGATCGGACCCGACACGAACGTGTCGAACATCGCCCCCGTGGGGGTATACGTCGTCTTCTGGGTCGGCGTGCCGCTCCTGTCCGCCCTGCTGGGGGACATCTGGCGCGCCTTCAGCCCCTGGGAGGCCCTGGGTCGACTCGTGGACGCGTCCCCCCGGGCCTTGCGGCCGGCGCCGGGTCTGGTCGGTGCCGGCTGGCCGGCACTGATTCCGGTCGGTGCCTTCCTCTGGCTCGAGTTGGCCTACCACGACGGTGCCCGTCCTCGGGTTCTCGCCTGGGCAGGCATTGCCTACACGGTCTGCCTCCTGGCGCTGGCCCGACGGTTCGGTTGGGCCGTGGCCAGGCGGTCGGAGGGCTTCGGCATGCTGTTCGGTGCCGTGGGGGCGGTGTCGCCCCTGTACCGCAGCGACGGGCGACTGCGGATCCGGCCCCCGTTCTCGGGCCTGGCACGGCTCGAAACACCCACTCCGGTCGTGGCGATACTGCTCGTGGCGATCGGCGGCACGGCATTCGACGGCTTCTCCCGTACCCGCTTCTGGGGCGACATCCTGACCGGGCGGTCCGGTTGGGAGGCGACGCTCGTCAACACGGTCGGCCTGGCCTGGGTCGTTCTGCTCGTCGGCCTCGCCTACCACCTGGCCTGCCGTGTCGGTGGACGGGTCACCGGCGACCAGAATGCGGCTGAGCGCTTCGGCGTCAGCCTTGTTCCGATCCTCCTCGGCTACTCCGTGGCGCACTACTTCTCGCTGCTCCTGCTGGAGGGCCAGGCCTTCCGATCGCTGCTCTCGGACCCGTACGGACGCGGGTGGGACCTGTTCGGCACCCTCGGCGATCCGATCGACTGGACGTTGGTGTCCACGACGGTGGTGGGATGGGTCCAACTGGCGGCCATCCTCGTGGGGCACATGGTCGCGGTCGTGGTCGCCCACGATCGGGCGATCGAGGCGTGGCCCCCGGCCAAGGCGATGCGGAGCCAGTACCCGATGCTGGTGGTGATGGTCGCCTACACGATGGTGGCGTTGGTACTGGTTGCCGGCTGATCTGCCCTTGCCAGTATCGAACATATGTTCGATACTGGTGGAATGGGACTGCCGGCCGGCCACGCATCCACGCTTCCCGACAACCCGTCGGCCGAGGGGCCTGCTCCCGCCCGGCGCTCCCACCCGCACTCCCTCGCCGAGGCGGCCCGCCGTGCCCGTACGGGGGCCCCGGCCGGCGAGCGCACCCTGCCGGTGTCCCCGGCCCTGGCCGACCTGCTGCCCGACGGCCTGCGGCGGGGGAGCACCGTCGGGGTGGCCGGTCCCGGAGCCCGCTCCCTCGCCCTCACCCTGATCGCCGAGGCCACCGCCACCGGCTCGTGGGCGGCGGTGGTCGGCGACCCGGACCTCGGCCTCGCCGCAGCGGCCGAGGTCGGGGTGGCCCTCGCCCGCCTGGCCGTGGTCGACCTGTCCGGCCCGACGGCATCGCGACAGTGGGGGGCCGTGGTGTCCGCCCTCGTCGGTGGTCTCGACCTGGTGCTGGTCGCCCCCCGCCGGCAGGTCCGGGCCGCCGACGCCCGACGCCTGGCCGCCCGGGCCCGCGAGCGGGGCTCGGTGGTGATCCGGATCGGGGACGCCCCGTGGCCCGATCGTCCCGACCTCGAACTGGCCCTGGGCGGCGCCACCTGGGAGGGGCCCGAGGACGGCTACGGACGTCTGCGGTGTCGACGGGCCGAGGTCGTCGCCACCGGCCGGGGGCGCAACGCCCGGGAGCGCCGGGTGTTGCTGCTGCTCCCGGACGCCCGGGGAGTTCCCTCCCTTCCGTGAACTCCGGTCCCCGCACCCTGGTCGTCCGCTGCCCCGACTGGTCCCTGACCGCCCTCGGGGTGGCGTCCGGCGAGCCGGCGCTCGTGCTGGCCGCCGGCCGGGTGGCCGCGGCCTCGGGGGCGGCCCGGGCCGCCGGAGTGGTCCGCGGGCAGCGCCGCCGCGAGGCCCAGGGGCGCTGCCCCGAGGTGGCCGTCCTCGAGCGCGACGAGGCGACGGAGGCCCGACGCTTCGAACCGGTGGTCGTCGCCCTCGAGGACGTGACCCCGTGGGTGGAGGTGTCCCGGCCCGGGGTCTGCGCCTTCGGGGTCCGGGGGCCGTTGCGGCTGCTCGGCGGTGAGGCGGCGCTGCTGGCCCGCACCGCCGAGGTGGTCGAGGCGGCGCTCGACGCCGCCGTCGGCCCCGCCCACCCGGGCTGTCGCCTGGGGGTCGCCGACGGCCGGTTCGCCGCCGACCTGGCGGCACGGGCGGCGGGCGCCGGCATCGCGGGGGCGGTCGTGGTGCCGGCCGGTGGCAGTCCGGCATTCCTCGCCCCCCAGCCGGTCGGGGTGCTGGGCCGCCCAGACCTGGCCGACGTGCTGGTTCGGCTGGGCCTCACCACCCTCGGGGCCTTCGCCGCCCTGTCGGCGACCGACGTGGTCGGGCGCTTCGGGGCCGAGGGGCAGGCCGTCCACCGACTGGCCGCCGGCCTCGACGGGACCCCACCGCAGGTCCGTCGCCCGCCGCTCGACCTGGCCGTGGCGGTCGACCTGGACCCGCCGGTCGACAGGATCGACCGGGTCGCCTTCGCCGCCCGGGCCCTGGCCGAGCAACTCCACGACGACCTGCGGGGCCGGGGCCTGGCCTGCACCCGGGTGGTGGTCGAGGCCGAGACCGAACACGGCGAGCGGCTGGCCCGCTGCTGGCGTGACGAGGGGGTGCTCGGGGCATCGGCCCTGGCCGACCGGGTCCGCTGGCAGATGGAGGGCTGGCTGCACGGCCCGCCGGCGATCCGGCCCACCGCCGGGCTGGTGCGCCTTGCCCTGCTGCCCGACGAGGTGGTGCCGGCCACCGGCCGCCAGGCGGGGTTCTGGGGCGGGGCAACGGCGGCCGACGAGCGGGCGGCCCGGGCCCTCGCCCGGGTGGTGGGCCTGCTGGGCGAGGGGTCGGTGCGGCTGCCCGAGTGGCGGGGTGGGCGCGACCCGGCGGACCAGCTGGTCCTGGTTCCCCTGACGGGTGGGGTGGGGGAGGTCGGCCGAGTCGACGCCCCGCCGGCCGATGCCCCGCCCTGGCCGGGGGTGCTGCCACCACCCTCCCCGGCGGCGGTCCATGCCGATCCGCCGCCGGCCGAACTCCTCGACGGCCGGGGTCGCCCGGTCCGGGTCGACGGCCGCGGGGTGCTGTCGGCAGCGCCGGCCATGCTCCGGGTGGAGGAGGGGGAGAAGGCGCAGGTCGCTGCCTGGGCGGGTCCGTGGCCGGTGGACGAGCGCTGGTGGGATCCGCTCCGCCGTCGCCGCCGGGTCCGCCTGCAGGTGGTGGTCGGCGACGGCGTGGCCAGGCTTCTGGTGCTCGAGGCCGAGCGTTGGCGGGTGGCGGCTACCTATGACTGAACCGTGCGACTGGGGCTAATGTCCCGGATCACCACAGCCGAGGTATGGAGCACGACAAAGGTGACAGAACCCGCACGCGAGGAGATGGACTGGACGAGGTACGGCGTTGCCGTACGCGAACTCGCACAAATGGTGGCAGACGACGGCTATCGGCCCGACATGATCCTGGCCATCGCCCGGGGAGGGCTCTTCGTGGCCGGGTCCCTCGGCTATGCGCTGGCAGTGAAGAACCTCTACGTCATGAACGTCGAGTACTACACGGGTGTCGACGAGCGTCTCGACCTGCCGGTGATCCTGCCGCCCTACGTCGACTGGGTCGACCTCGGCGATGCGAGCGTCCTGATCGCCGACGACGTGGCCGACACCGGCCACACCCTCGACCTGGTGCGCAACAGCGCCCTCGAACGGGTCGGTGAGGTGCGCTCGGCTGTGCTCTACCAGAAGCCCCAGTCGGTGGTCGACTGCGAGTACGTGTGGATGCACACCGAGCGGTGGATCAACTTCCCGTGGTCGACCGAACCACCGGTGGTCGAATTGGGAACGGCTGCCCACCAGGTCCTCGACGCCTGAGGGCTGTGCCCGGGCTATGCGTGGATCGGGGCCCGTTGCTCGGACCAGCGGGCTTCGGCCTCGAGTTGGGATCCGACGGCGATGAGCAGGTCCTCGCGGCCGTAGGCACCCACCAGTTGTACGCCGACGGGAAGCCCGTCGGAGGATCCGAGTGGCAGCGAGATGCCGGGCTGACCGGTGGTGTTGAACGGCGAGGTGAACACGGCGTACGGCATCGAACCCTTCGAGCCGCGGATCGGGTCGTCGTCGGTGGGGGTGAGTTCTCCGATCGGGGGTGGTGGCAGGGCCGTCGTCGGGGTGACCAGCAGGTCGAACCCCGACTCCCACCACTCGGCCATGGTGCGGCGGAAGGTGCCCATGATCCCCTGCGCCTTCGCATAGTCGACAGCCGACACGCCCCGGCCACGCTCGGCGAGGAACCAGGTGCCGGGCTCGACGTCGTCCTCGGTGACCTCCCGGCCCAGTTGACCGCCGAGGAACTCGAGGCTCAGGACGGCTCCAACGCCCCAGTTGACGCTGAAGGCCCAGCCCAGTTCGTCCAGCTGCTCCAGGGCCGGTGGGTGGGCCTGTTCAACGTCGTGCCCGAGTCCCTCCAGCATCGAGGCGGTGCGTCGGGTCGCCTCGGCGCAGTCGGGGTGGATCTCGGTGCGGGGGCTGTGGTCCATGAACCCGATGCGGAGGCTGCCGGGGTCGCGGCCCACCTGCCCGGCCCATGGGCGGCCGTGGTCAGGGGCGATGACTCCGTCGCCGAGGAACGGGATGGCGGTGGCGTCGAGGATGGCGGCGCAGTCGCGCATGGTGTGGCACACCACGTGCTGGACCGAGACACCCCACTCCTCCTTGACCGGACCCATCGAGACGCGTCCCCGTGAGGGCTTGAGGCCGACGAGGCCGCACATGGCGGCAGGGATGCGGATCGAGCCACCGCCGTCGCTGGCGTTGGCGGCGGGGAGCATGCCCGATGCCACCGCTGCGGCGGCACCACCTGAGGATCCGCCGGTGCCATACCCGGTGTTCCACGGATTCCTACAGGGCCCGTAGGCGAGCGACTCGGTGGTGGCCACGAGGCCCAACTCCGGCGTGTTGGTCCGTCCCACGATGACGAAGCCCGCCTCCTTGTAGCGGGTGACCATATTGGAGTCGATGGTCGAGTGGTGGTCGGCGTCCTTGAGGGCCTGGATGCCGGCGTGGTGGGGTCGGCCGGCCTCCTCGGCCCAGAGGTCCTTGAGCAGCATCGGCACGCCGCGGAACGGCCCGTCGGGGAGGTCCGGGGAGGCCGCCAGGGCGAGGGCGTCCTCGAAGTGCCGGTGGATGACGGCGTTGAGGTCGCCATCGAGCCGCTCGATCCGGTCAATGGTGGCCTGGACCACCTCGACGGGGGAGAGGTCGCCGCTTCGGATGTGGTCGGCCAGGCCGACGGCGTCCTTGCGGGCGAGTTCGTCGTTCGTGGGGGAGTCGCTCATGGACGGAAGGTAACCCGGCGGGCCCTACTAGTCATCTTCGGCGCGCTCCAGGTAGTTGTAGATGGT
Source organism: Candidatus Neomicrothrix sp. UBA2131 (assembly GCA_002329075.1). Taxonomy (GTDB): domain Bacteria; phylum Actinomycetota; class Acidimicrobiia; order Acidimicrobiales; family MedAcidi-G1; genus S20-B6. The sequence continues at coordinate 20,081 of DCXR01000080.1, read as the reverse complement.
GAAGCGGCTGACGCCGAGCGCCTCGGCGATGTCCTCCACGGACTTGCGCAGCGTGAATGCCCCCCATCCGCTGAGCAGGGCGACGGCTGCCTGCTTCTGGTTGCGGTCCATGTCGGGGCAGGCGACGCCGAGCTCCTGCGAGGCCGCTTCGAGGAGTCGGTCGAGGGCGTGGTGAAGGTCGGGGCGGCGTAGGCCGCCGACGAGCTCACCGTCCCAGAACAGTGGGATGTCCGCCTCGTTCAGGTCGTCTGGTGCGAGCAGGGTGGCACCGAGCGCGTCGGCCATGGGGCCCAGGGCGTCTAGCAGGGGATGCGCCACACCCCACAGCGTAGGCTCAGGCGCACGCGTTGACAAATTGTTGAAATGACGGCAGCATGGAGGCCATGTCCGTGACCATCGCGCGCACCGTCGACGACGCCTGCGCGGCCCTCGCCGAACGGCCCGACGCCCTCCTGCTGGCAGGCGGCACCGACCTCATGGTCGGCGTCAACCGGGGACAGGTCAGGTTCGACGATGTCGTCGTCCTCGACCGGGTCGATGAACTGCGCGGCTGGCGACGGGAGGGCGACGAACTCGTGCTCGGCGCCGGCCTGACCTACGCCGAGATGGTTCGCGGCGAGATCCCGACGCTGGTGCCCGCACTCGCCCAGGCCGCCCGCACCGTCGGCTCGCCGCAGATCCGTAACGCCGGAACACTCGGTGGCAACGTCGCCACGTCCTCGCCAGCCGGTGACACCCTGCCGGTGCTCACGGCCCTCGACGCCACCATCGACCTCCGGTCATCGCAGGACACCCGCCAACTGCCCATCAGCCGGTTCGTCACCGGCGTCAAGCAGAACGCCCTCGAACCGGGCGAGCTGATCGAAGCGGTCCGGGTCCCCGTTCTCGACGGACCCCAGGAGTTCCTCAAGGTCGGCACCCGTAATGCCATGGTCATCTCTGTCGTGTCCCTGGCACTCGTGGTCGACCGCTCCGGACGCAACGTGCGCGTCGGCCTGGGCACGGTGTCCCCGGTGCCGCTGCGTGCCGTCGAGGCCGAGGCACACGTCGGCGGATGCATCGACTGGGACACCGGCTCAGTGCCCGACACTGCCGACGTCGATCGGTTTGCCGCACTGGTCGCCGGGGCAGCACGCCCGATCGATGACCATCGCGGTACCGCCGCCTACCGGAGCCACGCCGTCGGCGTCCTCGCCAGGCGGGCGCTGTTGCGGGCCTTCCCGGGAAGTGCACCGTGAGCACCGACCCCTACGTGCTGCGGGTCAACGGTGGCGACCATCAGGTCCCCGATGCCTACCTCGGCGAGAGCCTCCTCTGGGTGCTGCGCGAACGCCTCGGCCTGCCGGGCTCGAAGAATGCATGCGAGGAGGGCGAGTGCGGTTCCTGCTCGGTCCAGGTCGACGGCGAGCTGGTCTGCTCATGCCTCGTGCTTGCCGCCGCAGCGGTCGGCCGCGAGATCACCACGATCGAGGGCATCGCCCCCGGAGGCGGTCTGGCAGACGTACAGCGGGCCTTCGTCGAGGCCGGCGCCGTGCAGTGCGGCTTCTGCACCCCGGGGCTCCTCATGGCCGTCGACACCCTGCTCGACGACCTGCCCGACGACGGTTCCGACCCCGATGACCTCACCGTCCGGGAGGCCATCAGCGGCAACCTCTGCCGCTGCACCGGCTACGGTCGCATCCTCGAGGCCGTCTCGATCGCCGCGGACATCCGACGGGGAGGTCGCACATGACCGACACGCGGATCGAACAGCGCGCACCCCGTATCGGCGAGAGTGCCCCGCGGCCCGACGGCATCCCCAAGGTCGATGGATCGTTCACGTTCTCGAGCGACCTCTGGCACGACCGCATGCTCTGGGGAGGCACCCTCCGCTCACCCCACCCGTCGGCACGCATACGGTCGATCGACATCGGACCGGCGGTCGCCGTCGCAGGCGTCTACGCCGTACTCACCGCCACCGACGTGCCCGGCAACCCCGACTACGGACTGGAGCACGTCGACCAGCCGGTGCTGGCAACCGATGTCGTGCGATACGAGGGCGAACCGGTCGCCATCGTCGCCGCCGACCACCCGGAGGCCGTCCGTCTTGCACTCGACGCCATCGTCGTCGACTACGAGTTGACAGCACCGCTCGTCGACCCCGGTAAGGCCGAGTCGTCTGATCCGATCCATCCCGACGGCAACCTCATCCGTCGAATCCACCTCAGCCACGGTGACCAGGACGTCGTCGGCGAGGTCGTCGTCGAGGGCACCTACGAGGTGGGCATGCAGGACCAGGCGTTCCTCGGGCCCGAATCCGGCCTTGCCGTGCCCGCCGAGGACGGCGGCGTCGACCTCTTCATCGCCACCCAGTGGCTACACGGAGACCGCGACCAGGTCGCCGCCTGCCTCGGAATCGAACCCGACCTCGTGCGCCTGACGCTGGCCGGCGTGGGCGGGGCGTTCGGCGCCCGTGAGGACCTCAGCCTCCACGTCCACCTCTGTCTGCTGGCCCTGTACACCCGTCGCCCCGTGAAGATGGTCTATTCACGCGAGGAGTCGTTCCACGGGCACGTGCATCGGCATCCGGCCCGCATGTGGTACCGCCACCATGCCGACCGGGCAGGGAACCTGGTACGCGTCGAGGCCCGCCTGCTGCTCGACGGTGGCGCCTACGCCTCGTCCAGCAGCGCCGTGATCGCCAACGCCACCTGCTTCGCCGCCGGCCCCTACCGGATCCCGAGTGCCGACATCGAGGGCGTGGTCGTCCGCACCAACAACCCGCCCTGCGGGGCCATGCGCGGCTTCGGCGCCGTCCAGACCTGTATCGGACACGAGGCCCAGATGGACCGCCTGGCCACCGCCCTCGGCACGGATCCCGTCGAACTGCGGATGCAGAACGTCCTGGCCCCCGGTGACCGCCTGCTCACCGGCCAGGTCATCACCGGTACCGCACCGGTCGCCGAGGTACTGGGCACCTGCGCCGACCACCCATCCGCCGCCACACTCCCCTCAGATCCGATGTCCCTGCCGGGGGGTGCCGGCCGCACCACCGACCCCGAACACGTCCGTCGCGGCGAGGCGGTCGCCCTGGGCTTCAAGAACCTCCTGTTCTCCGAGGGGTTCGACGACTACAGCTCGGCCATATGCCGACTCGAGGACGGCATCGCCACCGTCACCTGTGCCTGCGCCGAAGTTGGCCAGGGCTTCGTGACCCTCGCCCAGCAGATCACCCGCGAGGTCCTCGGCGTCGATGATGTCGTGCTCGCCCCGGCGTCGACCGCCACGGTGGGTTCGGCCGGCTCCACCTCGGCCAGTCGCCAGACCTGGATGTCGGGCGGCGCCGTGCAGGCCGCCTGCGAAGAGGTCCGCACCACGCTCCTCACCCGCATCGCCGCCGAACACGGGGTCGACCCCGACGAGTTGGTCCTGGCCGACGGGCGGGTGATGAGCCTGGCCTGCGGCCTCGAGATCGACCTGGCCGAAGCGACCGCAGAGCCCGTGGAATCCGAGGTCGAGTTCCACCACGCCCCGACCTCGGCCCTCGACGAGAACGGCCAGGGCGACGCCCACGTGTCGTTCGCCTTCTCCGCCCACCGGGCGATCGTCGACGTCGACCGCGACCTCGGCCTCGTCAAGGTGGTCGAGCTCACCACCTCTCAGGACGTCGGCCGGGTCCTCAACCCGCTCCAGGCCGTCGGCCAACTCGAGGGCGGTGCCGCCCAGGGTGTCGGCCTCGCCGTCATGGAAGAGGTCCAGGTGCTCGACGGCCGGATCCGCAATGCCTCGTTCACCGACTACCTGGTGCCGACGGCGCTCGACATGCCCCCCGTCGAGATCGCCGCCCTCGTCGAGGAACCTGAGCCCGGTGCGCCCTTCGGCGCCAAGGGGATCGGCGAATCGCCCAGCATCACGTCGACGGCGGCAGTGGTGGCCGCCATCCGTGCCGCAACCGACCTCGACCTCACCCACGTGCCGGTCCGACCGACCGACATCGCCCTGGCGGAGGCGTGAGATGACCAATGCCGACCTCCGCATCGACGGTGACCGCCTCCTGCGACGCATCGGGGACCTGGCCGCCATCGGCCCCATCGAAGGTGGGGGCTCGTGCCGCCTGGCCCTCACGGACGAGGACCGTGACGGTCGCGACCTGGTCGTCACCTGGATGCACGACCTGGGCCTCGACGTCGGCATCGACGGCATCGGCAACGTGGTCGCCGTCCGGCCAGGTCGCACCGACGCCCCACCCGTGATGACCGGCAGCCACATCGACACGGTGCGCACCGGCGGCCGCTATGACGGCAACCTGGGCGTCCTGGCCGGCCTCGAGGTCCTCGAGACCCTTGCCGAGCGGGGCATCGAGACCGACCACCCGTTCGCCGTCGCCTTCTTCACCGACGAGGAGGGCGCCCGCTTCCCGCCAGACATGCTCGGGAGCCTCGTCTACGTCGGCGGCATGGGCATCGAGGAGGCGCTGGACATCACGGGGATCGACGGTGCCGTCGTGGGCGACGAACTGGACCGCATCGGCTACCGGGGTCCGTACCCGTGTCCCGGTCCCGCCCCGCACGCGTTCGTCGAGTTCCACATCGAACAGGGCCCCGTCCTCGAGGCCGAGGGCGTCACCATCGGCGCCGTCACCGGCGTGCAGGGCATCTCCTGGACCGAATACACCGTGATCGGCCAGGCCAACCACGCCGGCACCACGCCGATGCACCTCCGCCACGACGCCGGATTCGCCGCAGCGGCCATCGTGACCCACGTGCGGGAGATCACCACCCGGATGGGCGACCGGCAGGTGGCCACGGTCGGCAGGCTCGAACTGCACCCCGACCTCGTCAACGTGGTCGCCGGCTCCGCCGTGCTCACCGTCGACCTCCGCAACACCGACGAGTCGCTCCTGCAGCAGGCCGAGGCCGACCTCGCCGGCTTCGTAGCCGACCTCGCTGCAGTCGAGGGGGTCGGGATCACCACCCGTTCGCTGGCCCGCTTCGAACCTGTCGTATTCGACGAGCGGGTGGTCGACACCGTGGCGGCCACCGCCGAGCGCCTCGGCCACAGCGTCGCCAGGATGCCGTCGGGAGCCGGCCACGACGCCCAGATGCTCGCCCGGGTCTGCCCGACCGGCATGGTCTTCGTACCCAGCCACGACGGCATCAGCCACAACCCCACCGAGCACACCGACGCCGCCGACCTCGTTGCCGGCGCTGACGTGCTGCTCCAGACCATGCTCGCCCTCGACGGGGGAGCGGACACATGAACCGCATCGTCACCGTCGGCGCAGCACAGACCGGCCCCATCCAGCGTGACGACACCCGGTCCGAGGTCGTCGAACGGCTCATCGCCCTGCTCCGTCGGGGAGCCGACGCCGGTTGTGACCTCGTCGTGTTCCCCGAACTGGCACTCACCACCTTCTTCCCCCGCTGGTGGGTCGACGACCGGGCCGAGTTCGACCACTTCTTCGAGACCGAGATGCCCGGCCCCGACACGCAGCCGCTGTTCGACGAGGCCGCCCGCCTGGGCGTCGGCTTCCACCTCGGCTACGCCGAGCTCACACCCGATGGGCAGCACTTCAACACGGCCATCGTGGTCGATCGACACGGCACCACCATCGGGAAGTACCGCAAGGTGCACCTACCCGGCCACCACGACCACCAGCCATGGCGCGAGTTCCAGCACCTCGAGCGCTACTACTTCGACCCTGGCGAGGGCTTCGGGGTGTTCGCCGGCTTCGGTGGAGTGCTGGGCTTGGCGATCTGCAACGACCGCCGCTGGTCCGAGACCTACAGGGTGCTCGGCCTGCAGGGTTGCGAGTTGGCGATGATCGGCTACAACACGCCGATCCACTACGCCCCCGACCCGAGCCAGGACGTGCTCCAGGGGTTCCACAACCGCCTCTGCCTGCAGTCGGGCGCGTACCAGAACGGGATGTGGGTGGTCGGCGTAGCCAAGGCAGGCGATGAAGAGGGCTGCGACCTGCTCGGTGAGAGCGCCATCTTCGCCCCGAGCGGCGAGGTCGCGGCCGCCTGCTCCACGGTCGGCGACGAACTGGTCGTCGCCGAATGCGACCTCGACCTGTGTGCCGACTACAAGGACACGCTCTTCGACTTCGGCTACTACCGGCGCCCCGAGGCATACGGCCCGATCACAGACCAGAAGGGCGTCATCGTTCCGCCCGAGGTGGCGGCCGCACTCGAGGATCCGGGAGGAGAAGGGACATGACGACGTTCGAGTTGAACGGAAGCACCGTCTCGGCGTCCGATGGCCACCCCCACCTGCTTTCGGCGCTGCGCGACGAACTGGACGTGCTGTCGCCCAAGGACGGCTGCGCTCCGTCCGGCCAGTGCGGCTGCTGCACCGTCCTGCTCGACGGCAAGGCCCGGATCGCCTGCCAGACCTCGATGGAGAAGGCCGAGGGGGCCACGATCGTCACCCTCGAGGGCTTCGATGTCGCCGAGCGCGACCGTTACGCGGCGACCTTCGCCGCCCACGGGGCGCTGCAGTGCGGGTTCTGCACGCCGGGCATCGTGGTGCGTGCCAAGGCGCAGATCGACAAGAAGGGCAGCGCCCTCACACGTGACGATGCCGCCCGCCACCTCGGCGCCCACCTCTGCCGCTGCACCGGCTACACGAAGATCCTCGACGCAGTCGAGTCCCTGGCCCGGAACGAGGTGCCGGTTGCGGCGCCCCGCGGCGGCATCGGGAGCAGCGGCATCAGGTACGAGGCCGCTGAGCTGAGCCTCGGCGACCGTCCGTTCATCGACGACCTGCGCCCGCCGGGGCTGCTCCACGCAGCCATCCACCTCGCCGCCCATGCGCGGGCAGACGTGGTGCGGATCGACACCTCGGCGGCCGAGGCCGTCGAAGGCGTCGAGGCGGTGTACACCGCAGCGGATGTCCCCGGAGAACTCCGGGTCGGCATCATCCACACGGACTGGCCGGTGTTCATCCCCGAGGGTGGGCGCACCTCGTACCTCGGCGACGTGTTGGCCATCGTCGTCGCCGGCGACCGCGAGACCGCCCGGCGCGCTGCCACGCTCATCGAAGTCGAGTATGTGCCGCTGACCCCGTTCAGCGACCCGGTCGTCGCCGTGCGGTCCGAAGAGGGCGCCGTCTGGGATCTCGACGGCAACGTGCTGTCGGTGTCCACCTATGCGCGGGGCGACGCCGAGGCGGCGCTCGCCGACTCGGCACACGTGGTCGACGACATCTTCCAGACCCAGCGCATCGAACACGCCTTCGTGGAGCCCGAATCCACGCTCGCCGTCCCCTCCGACGACGGGTTGCACGTCTACTCGGGTGGCCAGGGCGTATGGGACGACCGCGACCAGGTCGCCTCCGTGCTCGGCATCGACTCCGACCGGATCACCGTCGAACTGGTGAGCAACGGCGGCGCCTTCGGCGGCAAGGAGGACATGTCGAACCAGGCCCAGACCTCCCTGGCGGCCTGGCTGCTGGGCCGCCCCGTCCGGTGCACGCTGTCGCGCGAGGAGTCTCTGCTCATGCACCCGAAGCGGCACCCGATCCGAATGGCCTACCGGGCCGGCTGCGACGCCGACGGGGCCCTGACCGGCCTGTGGGTCCGCATGATCGGCGACTCCGGCCCCTACGCCTCGGTCGGCATGAAGGTGCTCGAGCGGGCCGCCGGCCACGCCAGCGGCCCGTACGTGGTCCCGAACATCGACGTCGAGGCGACGGCAGTGCGCACCAACAACCCCGTCTGCGGCGCCTTCCGGGGCTTCGGTGCCAACCAGGCCCAGTTCGCCATGGAGGGCGTCATGGACCGCCTGGCTGCCGAGGTCGGCATCAGTGGCTGGGAGATGCGCAGCCGCAACGTGATCGGGCCCGGTTCCGTCTGGGGACCCGGCCAGGTCATGGACGACGGCTGCCTCGGCGTCCGAGCCTGCCTCGACGACGTGCGTGGGGCATATGACGAGGCAGTCGCGGCCGGTAGGCCGGTCGGCCTCGGGTTGGGCATCAAGAACTCCGGCCTGGGCAACGGCTTCGAGGAGGTCGCCAGGGCCATCGTGCACTTCCGTGGGGACGGCACGGTCGAGGTCCGCCACTGCTGGACCGAGATGGGCCAGGGGGTCCACACCGTCGCCCTGCAGGTGGCGGTCGAGGAGCTCGGCATCGACCCCGAGCGGATCGAGGTCCTGGTCGACACCACACGCGAGCTCGGCGCCGGCCAGACGACCGGAAGCCGTGGCACCCTCATGGGTGCCGGCTCGGTCGCCGACGCCTGCCGCCGGGCCGTCGCCGACGGTTGCCGGGTGGGCATCGACTACGAAGGCGAATACAGGGTCGACTGGACCAACTCGATGAACGACGGACTCGAGCACCCGGTCATCCACTCCACGTTCGGCTATGCCGCCCAACTCGTGATCCTCGACCCCGAGACCGGCGACGTCGACCGGGTCGTGGCCGCCCACGACGTCGGACGGGCCGTCAACCCGCTGCTGTGCGAGGGTCAGGTCGAGGGAGCCGTCCACATGGGCCTCGGCTATGCACTCACCGAGGGGTTTCCCACGGACGAGGACGCACGTCCGTGCAACGCCACCCTGCGCAGCCTCGGCATCCTGCGCCCCAGGGACGTACCCCCCGTCGACGTGCGTCTCATCGAGTCACCGCAGCCCGACTCTCCCTACGGGATCAAGGGCGTCGGCGAGATCGGCCTGGTGCCGACTGCCGGTGCAGTGGCCGCCGCCCTCCACGCCCACGACGGCGAATGGCGCAACGAACTGCCCATGGCCGCACCGCAGCAGCGCGAGCACTGGGCCGACTGGGACGGCCGATGACCGACCCGGCCGACTCGGCGACCACCCCGGGGCTCGTCTGTGCCCACCACCACCTCTATTCGGCGTTGGCCCGCGGCATGCCGGCGCCGTCGCGTACCCCCGGCGACTTCGGCGACATCCTGGAGTTGGTCTGGTGGCGCCTCGATCGGGCGCTCGACCTCGAGTCGATCCGCTGGTCGGCGATGCTCGGCGCCCTCGAGGCGCTCGAACGCGGTTGTACGGCGATCATCGACCACCACGAATCGCCGGAGGCGATCGAGGGCTCACTCTCGGTGATCGCCGACGCCTGTGCCGAGGTCGGGGTGCGGGTCGACTGCAGTTACGGCGTCTCCGACCGCCACGGCCCCGACGGCGCACGCCGGGGCCTCGCCGAGAACGCCCGCTTCCTCGCCGATGGCGGCAGGGGACGCGTTGGCGTGCACGCAGCGTTCACCTGCACAGACGAGACGCTCGAGGCCGCAGCCGGCATCGCCACCGACCATGGCGTGGGCGTCCACGTCCACGTCGCCGAGGGAGCCGTGGATTCCGGAGCCGCCGACCGGTTGCGCCACCTGGCCGCCGACGACTGGCTCGTGGTCCACGGCGTGCACCTCGACGACGACCACGGCCTGGCCGGCACGATCGTGCACAACCCGCGATCCAACATGAACAACGCCGTCGGCTATGCCCGCCCCACCCGGTTCACGAACCCGGTGGCGCTGGGTTCCGACGGAATCGGCGCCGACATGCTCGACGAGTTCCGGGTCGCCTACGCCCGCCACCGCGAACACGACGTGACCGCCTCGCCCGAGGTCGCCTGGGGCTGGCTGGCTGCCGGCTGGGACCTTTTCCCCGAGGCCCGACACGACCGGGTGACCTGGAACTACGACCCGATGGACCCGTGGCGGCTGGCTTTCACGCCCGGCGCCGGCCCGACCGGGGTCGAGGTCGACGGCGAGACCGTGTGGACCGATGGCGCACCCACGAGGGTCGATGCCACGGAGGTGCGGGCACGGGCCGCCGAAGAAGCCACCCGGCTGCACCGCCGGCTGGACGAGACCTGAATCCGTAACGAGTGGAGGAACCACGACCATGACCCGACTGGCCATCTACCTCCAGGATGCCCACACCATCGGTGAGGCGATCGAGTTCACGCAGTACGCCGAGCAACGGGGCTTCGAGGCCGTCTGGCAGGCCGACTCGCGTCTCGTGCGTGACGCCGTCGTCCCGATGGCCGCCTTCGCCGCCTGCACCGACACCATCAGGATCGGATCGGGGGTCGTGGACTGCTGGACCCGCAACCCCGCACGGCTGGCCTCCACCTTCTCGACACTCGACGACCTGGCCCCCGGGCGGGTGCTGCTCGGCATCGGCGCCTGGTGGGACCCGCTGGCCGCCAAGGTGGGCATCGAGCGCAAGCGCCCGCTGGGCGTCATGCGTGAGGTGGTTACGGTCGTCCGGGCACTGCTGGCCGACGAGACCGTCACCTTCGACGGCGACTACGTGCACCTCGACGGCGTCGAACTCGACTACGTGTACCAGGAACGTCGCCCCAAGGAGGTGCCGATCTACATCGGTGCCACGGGTATGAAGATGATGGAGTTGACCGGCGAGATCGCCGACGGCGTGGTGCTCAACTACCTCGTGTCGCCCGAGTACAACCGGCGGGCCATGGAGGCCCTCGAGGTCGGGGCCGCCAGAGCGGGCCGCAGCGTCGACGACCTCGACCGGCCACAACTGGTGGTCTGCTCGGTGGCCGACACACGCAAGGAGGCACTCGACGGTGCCCGCCTCATGGTCACCCAGTACCTCGGCCAGCAGCCCCACATCATGAAGGCCTCGGGCGTCCCCGAGTCGCTGCTCGAGGAGATCGGCCGGGTCCTCACCTGGCCGGCCACCCACGAACAGGTCGAGGCTGCCTCGAAGCTCGTGCCCGACGACATCGTCCAGATGATCTGTGCCGCGGGCACGCCGGACGAGGTTCGTGAGAAGGTGGGGCAGTACATGGCCGATGGCTGTACCTGTCCGATCCTCTATCCGCTGGGACCCGACGTGCACATGATGGTCGACGTGTTCGCCGACTGGACGCCCTGATGGCACGGACGGGGCGCTGATGGCCCGACTCGTCGTACGCGGTGCCCGCTACCCGGGCGACATCGCCGTCGAGGACGGCTTCATCGTGGCCGTCGGCTCGGTGGAGGCAGCCCCGGGTGACGAGGTGCTGTCCGCCGATGGCGACATCGTCACGGCGGGGCTCGTCAACACCCACCACCACCTCTACCAGTGGATGACCAGGGGCCGGGCGACCGGTTGCAACCTGTTCGACTGGCTGGTGCACCTCTACCCGATCTGGAACCGCCTGTCGGTCGATGACGTACGGGCCGCAGCCCTCGTCGGCCTGGGCGAGTTGGCAGCCACCGGGTGCACGACTGCGTCCGACCACCACTACCTCGTGCCCGGGGGCGACGACTCGGTGTTCGATGCCATCGCCGATGCCGCCGGCGAGGTGGGCATACGGCTGTTCCTCTCCCGAGGGTCCATGGACCTGGGGGAGAGCCGGGGTGGCCTGCCGCCCGACCGGGTGGTCGAGGACCGCGATGCCATCCTCGCCTCGACCGAGGCGGTCGCCGTCCGCCACCACGACGGCGACATGGTCCACGTGGTCGTGGCACCGTGCAGCCCTTTCTCGGTTACCACCGAACTCATGGTCGAGTCGGCGGAACTGGCACGCAGGCTGGGACTGCGCCTCCACACCCACCTCTGCGAGACCGTCGAGGAACAGCAGCACTGCCTCGAGCGCTTCGGCCGACGACCCGTCGAGATGCTCGAGGAGTGGGGGTGGGTCGGTGACGACGTCTGGCTGGCCCACGGCATCCACATCGACGACGCCGAGATGGGCATCCTCGGTGCCGCCGGCACAGGCATTGCCCACTGTCCCTCGTCCAATGCCCGGATCGCCGCCGGCACGTGCCGGGTCACCGACCTGATGGCCGCCGGCTGCCCGGTCGGCCTGGGCGTTGACGGCGTGGCCTCGAACGAGGTGGGCGGCCTGTTCCCCGAACTGCGCCAGGCCCTCTACACGGCCCGGCTCCGGGAGATGAGGCCCGACGCCCTCATGCCGTCCGACGTCCTCGAGATCGGCACGCACGGAGGCGCCCGGTGCCTCGGCCTCGACGACGTGGGACGCCTGTCGCCGGGAATGCGGGCCGACCTGGTGGTCTGGCCGGGCGATGACCTGGGCGACGTCCACGACCCGCTCGCCGGCCTGGTGCTGGGCCCGGACCGCCGGGCCCGCCACGTGCTCGTCGGCGGCAGGTCGGTGGTGACCGACGGCTTGCTCGTCGGCGTCGACCTGGTGGCCGCCCACCGCGACCTCGCCGAACGCGCCAGGCGGCTCTGGTGAGCGGAGCCCACGCCGGTGGGTCATGATGGCGGCGTGACCGCCACCGCAGAGTTCACGATCGAGCCGTTCGTCGACGGCGCCCCCGGCCCGCACGTCCGGGCCGCCATCGCAGTCGCCGAGGAGGCCGGACTCGACGTGGAGATTGGCCCGTTCGGCACGTCGGTGACCGGCGAGACGCCGGTCGTGGTGTCCACCGTGGACGCCGTACTGCGGGCTGCCGTCGAACACGGCGCCACCCGTGTCTCGCTGCAATTGACTGTCGATCCAGTGTCCGAATGAGGGTCGGATGCATCCGCCGAAGGTGGACCGGATCCACGATCGCCACAGGAGAGGAGCCCCGATGAACCGACGCCTGATGTGGCTGCTGGTCGCCGTTGTCGCTCTGGGCACCGTTGCCCCATCCCGTGGTTCCGAGGGCGTATCCATGACCAGGGTCGCCCTGCTGCCGAAGCGACGACAGGCGTCGAGGCCCCCTTCGTCGAGTCGGTTCCCGGGGGCGGAGCCGACTTCGCCGACAGCGCCGGCCAGTTCATCGACGGCTACCGGGGCTCGATGGTCGCCCTGGCGCCCATCGCCTCCGACGTGGATGCCGATGTCGTGCGGGCAGTCGAGGCCCGTCAGGCCGAGGCCGTCGCCGGCACGTTCCTCGTTTCCAGCGGTTCGGTCAACGACCAGGACGGCTACGAGGCCGTGGCCGCCGGCGAGGCCCTCGAAGACGGCGCCATGCTCGGCATGGAATTCTTCGTCCATGGCGCCATCGGGACACCCGGGTAGAAGAGATTGACCAGTACCCGCCCCACACGGTCGGTCAGGAGGGGTCCCCCCCCACCCTCCCGGGCATCCGGCCGCCATGAGATCCTGCTGGACTCGCCATGACCCAGACCGCCGCCGTCGAACTGGTCGACATCTGGAAGCGGTTCCCCGGTGTCGTCGCCAACGCCGGCGCCCACCTGCGGATTGATCGGGGAACCGTCCACGCCGTCCTCGGCGAGAACGGGGCGGGCAAGTCCACGTTGATGAACGTGTTGTCCGGCGTGTACCGGCCCGACGAGGGGGAGGTGCGCCTCGACGGGGTCCTGCACCGCTTCCACACCCCGGCCGATGCACTGACGGCGGGCATCGGGATGGTCCACCAGGAGTTCCGCCTGGTCCCTTCGTTCACCGTCGCTGAGAACGTGGTCCTCGGTGCCGCCGAGCGCATCCTGCGTCGCCAGGACGTGGAGGCCCGTGTCGACGAACTGGCCCGCCGCTTCGGCCTCGCCACCGAGCCGGACCGCCCGGTCTGGCAACTGTCGATGGGGGAGCGGCAGCGCGTCGAGATCCTCAAGGCCCTGTGGCGCGATGCCCGGATCCTCATCCTCGACGAGCCGACCGCCGTACTCACGCCCAACGAGGCCAACGAGCTCGGTGGGGTGCTCCGACACATGGCCGACGACGGCCGTTCCGTGATCTTCATCAGCCACAAGTTGCACGAAGTCACGGGGTTCTGCGATGTGGCGACCGTGCTGCGCGGCGGTGAGACCGTCGCCGCATCGCTCCCGGTCGCCGGGACCGACGCCGCCACCCTGGCGGGCCTCATGGTGGGATCGACCTCGCTGGCCGGCGAGCGGCCCCCGGCACGGGCACCGGGCGAGGTCCGACTGGCGGTGTCCGGGCTCTGTGCCCTGGGCGACCGTGGACTCCCCGCCGTCCATGACATCAACCTGGAGGTCCGCTCCGGAGAGATCGTCGGGATCGCCGGTGTGGCGGGCAACGGGCAGCGGGAACTGGTCCAGGTCCTCGCCGGGCTGCGATCCGCCACGGACGGAACCGTGGACCTGGGCGGGAAGGACGTCACCACCGACCCGCCGCGTCGGCGCTTCGGTTCCGGACTCTGCTACATCCCCGAGGACCGCCTCGGCGTGGGCCTCGCCCCGCGACTCTCGGTCGTCGAGAACGCCGTCCTGCGCTCCTACGCACAGCACCGACGGGGACCGTTCCTCCTCGAGGCCAGCATGACCGCACACTGTCAGGACCTCGTCGACCGGTTCGGAGTCCGGACGGGCCCGCTGGGCGATCCCGTTGCCGGGCTCTCCGGGGGCAACCTGCAGCGCCTCCTCGTGGGCCGCGAACTGGGCAGCGGTCCGGGCGTCGTCGTGGCCGCCCAGCCCACGCGCGGCCTCGACGTCCAGGGGGTCAAGGCCATTCAGGACCTGCTCGTGGCCGAGCGGGACACGGGGACAGCGGTGTTGCTCATCTCCGAGGACCTCGACGAACTCCTGACGCTCTCCGACCGCCTGCTGGTCATGCACCAGGGCCGCATCCTGGCCGAGTTCGATCCGAGGAATTCGGAGCGGAGCATCATCGGTGAGGCGATGGCGGGTCACCTTCCCGAGGAGGGGGCGGCATGAGGCGGCCGGTTCTCGTCCGGCGCGATCGACCCGTTCGCGGTGGGCAGCCCCTTGCTTTCGCCGTCGGCCTGGTCGTGGCGCTCCTCGTGGGCGCCGTCCTGCTCATGGCGGCGGGCCACGAGCCGATGAGCGTGTACCAGCGCATGTTCGAGAAGTCGCTCGGAGACTCGAATGCCTGGTCGCTCACCCTGAACCGGGCGGTGCCGCTGGGACTTGCGGGACTCGCCGTGGCCGTGGCCGGTTCGATGGGGCTCTGGAACATCGGGGCCGAGGGCCAGATCCTGGCGGGGGCCATGGGCGCCGCATGGGTTGCCCGCATCGGTGGGACATGGCCGGGCCCGATGCTCCTGACAGGGATGCTCGTGGGCGCCATCGTCGGTGGCGCCCTGCTGGCCCTGGTCCCGGCCGTGGCCAGGGCACGCATCGGCGTCAACGAGATCATCACCACGCTGATGCTCAACGAGATCGCCCTGCGCCTGCTCCAGTGGCTGATCCACGGGCCGTGGAAGGACCCCGCATCCTTCAACTTCCCGTTGACCCCGATGCTGCCCGACCAGGCACACCTGCCGATGCTGTTCGGGCGGGCGCACTACGGGGTCCTCATAGCAGGTGCGGTCATCCTGGTGTTCGGCGTCGCCGCCAGCCGCACGGCGTGGGGCTACGAGTTGCGGATCGCCGGCTCGTCTGCCGACACGGCCCGCTACGCGGGCATCTCGCTGAAGCGCAAGATCCTGACGGTTCTGCTGCTCAGCGGGGGCGTGGCCGGCCTCGCCGGAGGGGTCGAACTGTCCGGCACGGCCGACAGGCTCACCGAGGGCATCTCGAACGGTTTCGGCTATGCGGGCATCATCGTGGCCGCCCTGGCCCTGCTTCGACCGTCGGGCGTCGCAGTGGTGGCACTGCTCTTCGGTGCGGTCCAGGTCGGGGGCCAGAGCATCCAGATCATCGGGGTCCCGGCTTCGGTGTCGACGATCCTCCAGGCGTTCATCCTCTTCGGTGCCATCGGGGCCGGCGTGTTCGTCCGCTACTCGGTTCGGCTGATCCAGATGGGCGTCGACGCATCGGGCGAGGGGGAGGAGGCCACATGACCGAGGCGTCGATGATCGGCCTGCTCGTGGCAACCGTCTCGTTCGGGGCGCTCCTCTACCTCGCGGCGCTGGGCGAGCTCATCTCGGAGAAGGCCGGGGTGCTCAACCTCGGCGTCGAGGGGATGATGGCCATGGGAGCGGTCAGCGCCTTCATGGCCGCCCACCAGACCGGCAACCCCTGGATCGGACTTGCGGTCGGCGTCCTGGCCGGAGCCCTGACGGGGTTCCTGCACGGCTGGTTCACGGTCGTGCTGGGCGCCGAACAGGTGGTTTCCGGCCTGTCGCTCACGATCCTCGGCCTGGGCTTCGCGGCGTACATGGGCAAGAACGTCGTGGGCCGTCCGCCGGGCGGCGTGCTGGCGCCGGTCGACTGGGGGCCCCTCACCGACATCCCCTGGGCAGGGCCGGTGCTGTTCGGCCAGGCGCCCTTCGTGTACCTGGCCGTGTTGGCCGGCCTGGCAACATGGTTCGTGCTGTCACGCACCCGAATCGGCCTGGCGCTGCGCGCCGCGGGCGAGTCGGCGCCCACCGCGGACGCTGCCGGACATTCCGTGGTTGGCCTGCGCCTGGGTGCCGTCGTGGTCGGGGGTGGCCTGGCCGGCGCCTCCGGTGCATACCTGACCCTCACGCTCACCCCACAGTGGGCCGAGGGCATCACCGCCGGTCGGGGCTGGATCGCCGTAGCGCTCGTGATCTTCGGCGCCTGGCGTCCGGGCCGGGCCGCCGTGGGCGCCCTGCTCTTCGGCGGACTGCTGGCCCTCAAGACCCGTCTGCAGACCTTCGGCGTCGACTTCTCGCCGATCCTGCTGTCGATGCTGCCCTACGTCTTCACCATCACCGTGCTGATCGCCATCTCGGTCCGCTCGAGGAACCGCCCGTCTCCGGCGCCCGCCGCCCTCGGCACCACCTACCGTCGCGAGGAGCGCTAGCGCTCGACGCCGGTGAGGAGGACGACGGCTGGTTCGTCGGCGTCGATCGTGTGCTCTCGGCGGGTAGCCAGCAGGCCCGCCACACCTGCGGTGCCGGTCGGGTCGGCGGGCACGTCGGTGTGTGCATGAACCAGTCGGTGGGCCTCCGCTATGTCGGCCTCGGTCGCCACGACGGGAGCGGTCTCGTCCTCGAGCATCGTGGCGACGAGGGGCTGCCAGTCGTAGACGACGTCGTCGAGGATCCCGGTGGCCAGCGAGGACGGGTCGTGCCACGGCCACATGTGGGAGTCGTCGAACGGGTCGTCGGAGTCGACGGCGAGTGCGAATGCCCGAGCCAGGGGAGCACAGCCTTCTGTCTGGACTGCGTGGAACCTGGGCCGGGCGGGCAGCACGTCGAGGTCGGCGGCGTCGGCGAGGGCCTGGATGCAACTGCTGGCCAGCGCCCCGCCACCCACCTGCACGACCAACTGTGATTCGTCGACGCCTGCTTCGGCCAGTTGCTCCGCCAACTCGAGGCCGAGTGTGCGGCCTCCGTCGAGCGTGAGCAGGTTGTCGGTGCCCTGACAGGTGAACGCCACAGCACCGTCGGCCACCAACTCGCGGACCCGCAGCACGCACGGGTCGCCGACCTCGTCCTTGCGGCGCTCGCAGACCCGGATGTCTGCGCCGAGGTCGGCGAGGCGATCGACGACGGCCGGGTCGGCCCAGACCGGGACGTGCACCGCCAACGGCCGTCCGGCTGCCAGGGCGATGACCGCTGCACCGAGTGCAGCGTTGCCGCACGAGGCGATGGCAAGCGGCGTTTCTGCGGGGACTCCCTGGACCTCGAGGTGGAGGACCAGTCCGAACAGGTGGCGGGCCTTGTGGGTGCCCGACACGTTTCCGGTCTCGTCCTTGGCCCAGAGCCCGCCACGCTGACCGAAGGCGGCTGCCAACTCCGACACGGGCAGGAGGGGCGTGGCACGAAAGCCCGTGCCGTCCACCTCGGCCACGGCGTCGTCGAGGCGCCGGACCATGTCGACGTAGGCGCTGTCTGTGAGGGCGGCTGCGAGGGCGGCGTGGTGCGCCCAGAGCAGGTGGCGGAACCGGACGAACGGGTTGGGGTCGTCGCCGTGGGGCGTGTCGGGACCCGGCCAGGCGGAACCGGGCGGTGTGCCCAGCAAACCGGCCGGACGGAAGGGGGTCACGACCCGGAACGTACCCCGGTGCGGGCGTTGAACTCGTCGATCATGGCGTCCCAGACGGGTGCCATCCCCTGGATGCCCTGCCAGAAGCCCTGGTCGCGGCGGACCTCGAAGTCGTCGAGCTCGACACCCCGCTGCTCGACCCAGGTGAAGTAGCCCAGGTTGAAGATGCGGTTGCGTCCGGCCTCGTCGAGCATCTCGACATGGGAGGTGTCGGCACCGACCAGGTGCTCGTCGACGGCTGCCGCCGCCTCATCGGATCCGAAGCCCGTGGCGTAGCGGCCGGCAGCCATCGCCTCGCGCTCGCTGCCGTACATCTCGGCGCCGTCGGTGGCGACCGTGACCAGGGCATCGTCGGGGCCGAGGCCCAACTCCCTGGCGGTCTTGATGCATGCCAGTACGTTGCAGATGCTGGAGAGGCCGAAGTCGCCGAGCGTGGCGACGACGGCCTCGTCGACATCTCGATCGCCGGTGAGGTACGAACGGCCCTCGTCGGTGTTGAACACCATTCCGAGCTCGTCGCAGGCCCGGTCGCTGACAGCCACGACACCGTCCATGTTCGTGACGTTGTGGATCAGCGAGATGTGCTTGTCTCCGATGCCCTGGATGTTGTGCTCGCCGAAGCCGTTGTAGAGCATCGTCGGGCACTCGAGGGCCTCTACGCCGACGATTCGGGCACCGTGGTCGGACTTGAGCCGTTCGCCGGCGGCAAGGGTGCCCCCCGACCCGGTGGCCGCCACGAAGGCCGCCAGGCGCAGGTCCGGGTTCGCCTCACGGTGGTGGAGGTAGAGGCTCTCGAGCGCACGGCCGGTCACCTCGTGGTGGCCGACGTGGTTGGCGAACTCGGTGAACTGGTTGAGGATGAAGTTGGCCGGGTCCTGCGACAGGTCGTCGCAGGTGTCGTAGATCTCCTTGACGTTGCTCTCGGAGCCCGGCGTGCGGATGATGTCGTCGGGGTTGGCGATCCAGGCCTCGAGCCATTCGAAGCGCTCGCGGCTCATGTTCTCGGGCAGCACGGCGACGCCGCGGCAGCCCATGAGGGTCGAGATGGCCACCCCGCCCCGGGCGTAGTTTCCGGTCGAGGGCCAGACGGCACGGTGCTCGGTCGGGTCGTACTGGCCGGTCACCACCCGGGGCACGAGGCAGGCGTAGGCGGCCAGTACCTTGTGGGCACCGATCATCGGGAAGCGGTTGCCGAAGGCCACGATGATCGGGCTGTCGACGCCGGTGAGTTCTGCGGGAAGGACGACGTGCTCCGGCAGGTTGGTTCGGCCCCCGTCGAGGTCGTTGTACCAGTGGACCCGGAACAGGTTGCGGGGGTCGGCGGCGTTGCGGTCGACCCCGGCCAGGGAGGCGGTGACGTCGTCGGGGATGGTCGACGGGTCGGCCAGCCGGGCGAACGTGGGAAGCACGATGGCCTGTTCGCGGCAGCGGTCGACGCTGCGCCGATAGGACTGCTGGTCGACGATCCCGGTCAGGAGTCCGAATCGGCTGGCGTCGAAGGAACCGGTGTCTGTCATGCGCCGCAGGCTATCCCGCTGTTGTAATGGGGATTGACAAAAAGTTGAAGTGGGGTGACGCGGATTCCGACCAGCGGGATGCGAGCATGGGGGCATGTCCAGGCGGATTCTCCAGATCGGTATCACCGCGATCCTCGTCGTCCTCGGCATCCTGGTAGCGGCACGCTCGGCCGAGCCCTCGGTGCGGCCGGTGCTGTGGCCGCCCCGCACCACCGTCGTCGAGGTTCGCAATGCGCCGCTTCCCGATCCGGTTGAGACGACCACCTCGAGCACCTCGACGACCACAAGCACCACCACCAGCGAGCCGCCCGCCACGACGACTACGAGTACGACCACCAGCGAGCCGCCCACCACGACCACCACTGAGCCCCCGCCCGACGAGCCTGCTGTCGACGAGTTGGCGGTGTTGGCAGGCGAGTACGGGTGGTACGAGCAGGGCGACCGGGTGCGCGACCTTCAGGCGTTGCTGGGCCTTTCCGCCGATGGCGTCTACGGCGGTGCCACCCGCGCCGCCCACCTGGCCGAGGTGCAGGAGCGGGGCCTCGCCGCCGACGGCATTCCACCCGTACCCACCACGACCACGACCACGACGACCGAGGCGCCCATCGACGAGGAGGCGGTGCTCCTGTCCTCCTATGGCTGGAACGAGCGTGGTGCGGGGGTCCGGGTGCTCCAGCGGGTCCTCGGGGTCAGCGCCGACGGTCACTACGGGCCGACAACGCGGGCCGCCCACCTGGCCGAGGTGCAGGAGCGGGGCCTCGCCGCCGACGGCATTCCACCCGTACCCACCACGACCGTCGCCCCGACCACG
>DCXR01000055.1 GCA_002329075.1 Candidatus Neomicrothrix sp. UBA2131 | reverse complement strand
CCGGAGGCCCGCTCCACGTCTACGCCCCGGTCTGGCCCGCCCCGCCGATGCTCTACGAGGGCAACCCGCTCGAGTTCGAGGCGAACCACACCTTCTTCCCGCACATGATCCTGCTGAACCACGCCGACCAGAAGGCCATGACGCTCGGGCACTCGGTGGTCGTGACCGACACCGGGTGCGAACGCCTCAGCCGGTCAAGCCTCGACCTCGTCCTGGCCTGAACGACCTGCGCTGCGCGTGCTGCGTTCGATGGTCTGGGCGCCCTTGCCGGGGTTGAAGATCTCGGTGGGGTCGAGGGCGGCCTTGACGGCCCGCAGGAGGTCGAACTCGACCTGCGACTTCTGACCGGGGAGGCGGGCGAGCAGGTCCTGGCCGATGCCGTGCTCGGCACTGATCGTGCCGCCCAGTTCCCAGATCACCTCGTCGACGGCGGCGGTGACGGACCCGACCAGGTCCGGGGCCAGGCGCCCGCCGTGTTCGAGGGAGGGCAGTACGTAGACGTGGAGGTTGCCGTCGCCGAGGTGGCCGAACGAGAAGGTGACCGCCTCGGGGCCGCAGAGCCGGGCGGCGATGGCCTCGACCGAGCGCTGGAACTCGGGGATCCGGTCGATGGGGACGGCGGTGTCGAACTTGGTGCCCCGGCTGTCGAGGAGCCTCTCGGGCGGGAGTTCGTCGCGCAGCTTCCAGAGGTTGGACTCCTGCGAGGCGGTCTCGGCGACGACGGCGTCGGTGGCGTAGCCGCTCTCGACGGCCTCGTTGAGGAAGCGGGTGACCGTGTCGGTGACGGGTTCGCTGCCGCTGAACCGGGCCAGCAGGTACCACTCGGCCCGGGTGTCGATCGGCCGGACCACGTCGAGGACGTCGACGGCCACGGCCACGCCCATCTCGGGGACCAGTTCGAAGGCGGTCAGGCCGCCGGGGTCGATCGAGCGGGCCAGGCCGTAGAGGTCGGTGACGTTGTCGAGGTCGGCGAGGGCGGCGAAGAGCGACCTGTGGTGTGGCATCGCCGGTTGGAGCTCGAGCACCGCCCTGGTGACCACGCCGAGCGTGCCCTCGGCGCCGATGAAGAGGTGCTTGAGGTCGTAGCCGGTGTTGTCCTTGCGCAGGGCCCGCAGTCCGTCGAAGACGCGGCCATCGGCAAGCACCGCCTCGATGCCCAGCACGTGGTGGCGGGTGTTGCCGTAGCGCAGCACGTTGAGGCCGCCGGCATTGGTGGAGATTGCACCGCCGACCGTGGCGGTGCCGCGGGCGCCCCAGTCCATCGTCAACTGCCGGTCGACGGCGGCGGCGGCCTGCTGGACCTGCTCGACGGTGCAGCCGGCCTCGGCGGTGACGGTGAACCGGGCGGGGTCGACGGAGGTGATCCGGTTGAGGCGGGTGGTGAGCAGCAGCACCGACGGGCGGCCGTCGGGTGCTGCATCGATCGGGACAGACCCGCCGGCGAGGCCGGTGTTGCCGCCCTGGGTGACGACGACAGCGCCATGCCGTACACACGAGCGCACCACCTCCTGGACGCCGTCGACCGTGTCGGGTCGGGCGACGAGCACCGGGGTGCCCGAGTAGGTGCCACGCCAGCCGGTGAGCACAGGCCCGGCGTCGGCCGGATCGAGCCATCCCCTCGGCCCCAGGGCAGTCTGGATTTCGGCGACGAGGGCGTCGGAAACGTTCGGATCCATGGCTCGCCGAGTGTAGGGCGCTGCCCGGAGCCGGGGTCAGGCGACCGTGGGGTAGCCGGCTGCTTCGGCGGCGGCGAGGCGTTCGGCGATGACCTCATAGTCGGCGCCGGGTCGGATCCGGTAGCCGTAGAGGTCGAGGGGCCGCCGCACGTCGGGACCCAGTGAGGCGACGGCACCCGAAACGGCCTCGTTGATCACCCCGGCGAGGTGGGCGTGGGCCCAACCGACGACCAGCGGTGGGGCGGGCGTGGGGTCGGTCCAGGCCAGGATCCGCACCTCGTCGACGGCGGGCTCGTGGTCGAGGGCGAGGGGCCAGACGACGGCGTCGATGGCCGCTATGTCCGCCCCACGGTCGGCGACCCGGCGAATCGACTCCCGGTGGGTACCGGTCTCGACGTATCCGCCGAAGAACCGGCCGTCCTCGGCCAGGGGCGCCACCGCGGACATGAGCGCGCCGTGGCCCGACCACGACCTGCGGCCATTGCACGCCACCCTCCCGCCCCGGAAGGCTGCCAGGTCGTCGCCGTCGTCGTCCGCGCGGCAGATCAGCACCGACCGGTAGTCGCCCGGTTCGCAGCCCCCGATCCCGTAGTCGAGGGAGCCGAGCACCTCGACCCGGCCGCGCAGGCCGTCGACCACGTCCAGGCCGCAGGCCTGTCCGAGCAGCAGGTCGGGGACGGTCCAGAGGTCCTCTAACCGGTCGGGTCGGCTGAGCGACTGCGGGGCCTCGATCCCGGCGTCGCACAGCCGGGCGGCGATGGCCGTCCAGAGGGCATCGATCTCGTCGCGGACCTCCGGCCAGTCGTACATCGGCAGGCCGGCGACGTAGGGGCTCACGGGCGCCTGCCTATCGGCGATCGCCGCGTTTCCGGCCCGATACTCCCCGACCCCGGAGTACCCGCCGTTTCCCCGGAGGCGCACCGACCGGGAACAGCGACCCCCGACGACCACCGGCCGGTAGGCATGGCATGGCCAGCGAGGGAATCCACTGCTTCCATGTGGAGACCCACGACCACGCCGCGGCGTCGGGGTTCCGGGCTTGGACGGGGTCGGTAGCCGTGGGCGAGGCCGACCGTGGACGACCGCTGACCGGCGCCTTGGGAACCGGCCCGGATCCGTGGTGGACTGACCCGATGTCCCCCACCGACCCGTCACCTGCCGAACGCCGGATCGAACGGCTCTTCTCCGACTCGACCGGGGCGCCCCTCAGCATGGGAAGCGCACCGGAGGGCGCACCCAACGTGGTCCTCGTGCTGCTCGACGACGTCGGCTTCGGATCGTTTGCGACCTTCGGCGGCCCGGTTCCGACCCCGACCTGCGACCGGGTGGCCGACGCCGGCCTGCGCTACAACCAGTTCCACACGACGGCGCTGTGTGCCCCGACCCGGGCGTCGCTGCTGACCGGACGCAACCACCACAGCGTCCACATGGGCTCCATCACCGAGGTGGCCAGCTCGTTCCCCGGCTACGACTCGGTGCTCCCCGACGAGGCGGCGACGATCGCCGAGGTACTGCGGCGCAACGGCTATGCGACCGGCATGTTCGGCAAGGGTCACCTCACGCCGGTCTGGGAACTCGGACCGTCCGGGCCCTTCGACCGGTGGCCGACGGGCCTCGGCTTCGAGAGGTTCTACGGCTTCCCCGGTGCCGAGGCATCACAGTTCGAACCGGCGCTCTACGACCAGACCACGCCGATCGAGCCGCACGTCGGCCGCGACGACTACCACCTGACCGAAGACCTCGTGGACCGGGCCATCGAATGGGTGCATCGGGTGAAGGCCCACCGGCCCGACCGACCGTTCCTCTGCTACCTGGCGCCCGGGGCGGTCCACACCCCGCTGCAGGTCCCCGACGACTGGCGGGACCGGTTCGTCGGCCGCTTCGACGCCGGCTGGGATGCGCTCCGGGACGAGATCTACGAGCGTCAACTGGAACTCGGCGTCATCCCTCCCGGCACCATCAACACGCGTCGACCCGACGAGATCCCTTCGTGGGACGACTACCCCGACCGGTACAAGCCGGTGGCCAGCCGCCTCATGGAGGTCTTCTGCGCCTTCCTCGCGCACACCGACCACCAGGTGGGACGTCTCGTCGATGCGTTGCAGGCCTTGGGCGAATGGGACGACACGCTGTTCGTGTACATCACCGGCGACAACGGGGCGTCGGCCGAGGGGACGATCCACGGGGCATGGTCGGCGCCGTCGTTCCAGAACGGCGTCCACGAGGATCCCGAATGGCTGCTCGAGCACATCGACGACTTCGGGACCGTCCGCTGCGAGTGCCACTACAACGTCGGTTGGGCGTGGGCCCAGGATGCGCCGTTCCAGTGGATGAAGCAGGTGGCGTCGCACCTGGGCGGGACCAGGAACGGGATGGCGGTCTCGTGGCCGCGTCGGATCCTCGACGCCGGTGGCCTGCGAACCCAGTTCCACCACGTGACCGACATCGCCCCGACGATCCTCGAGGTCGCCGGGATCGCCCCTCCGGTCGAGGTCGGCGGCGTGCCGCAGGCGCCCTTCGACGGCACGTCGATGGCGTATTCGTTCGACGATCCGGATGCGCCGAGCACCCACGGGACCCAGTACTTCGAGATCCTCGGCAACCGCGGCATCTACCACGACGGCTTCCTGGCGTCCTGCTACCACGGTCGGCCACCGTGGATCCGGATGGAGAGCCAGCCCTTCGACGGTCCGCAGGAGAACTGGGAGCTCTACGACCTGCGGACGGATTTCTCGCAGGGTGTGGACCTGGCGGACGAGCAGCCCGAGCGGCTTGCAGCACTACAGGACCTGTTCGATGCCGAGGCGCGCCGCAACGGCGTGTACCCGATGCGCGACCCCGGGGACCGCCTGGGTCCGGGCACCCGGCCGCCGTCACCGCTGGGCGGGGTCCGGAAGGTGACCTACACCACCGACCATGTCCGGATGCCGGAGCGTTCCGTCATCAACGTGAAGAACCGTTCGTTCGAACTGGTGGCCCGGTTGGAGGTGTCCGACGACGGCTGTCCGCCCGAAGGTGTCGTGGTCTGCCAGGGCGGCAACCTCAACGGCTGGACCCTGTACCTCGATGGCGGCCGGCCGACCTACCACTACAACCTCTTCGGCCACGAGCGTTGGACGGTTGCCGGCGAGGCGCCGTTGTCGCCGGGCGCCCATGAGGTTCGGGTGCTGTTCGACTACGACGGCGGCTTCGGGAAGGGCGGCACGGCGCACCTGTTCGTGGACGGGGGGCTGGCGGCGACCGGTCGGATCGAGCAGACGGTGCCGGTGGTGTTCTCGGCGAGCGGCGAGACGTTCGACGTGGGGGTCGACACCGGGGCGCCGGTCGGTCCGTACCCACGCCTGTTCCCGTGCACGGCCGGCATCCTGGACGTGACCATCGAGTTGCTCGACGAGGTCGATGCCGAGACATTGGCGGCGATCAAGGCCGGTGAGTTGCGGGCCGGCCTGGCCGTCCAGTAGGCCCACGAGGCGGCGGCGGACCCGTCCTCGGCGACGGTTTCTGTGCGATCCTCAGCGGCATGACGAGTCCGCCCGTGTTCCGTCCTTCCGTCGTTGCGGCCACGGCGCCCGGGGTGGCGGGGGCATGACCCGCAACCCCGTTCCGGCCAGCTTCGGCGACGACGAATCGGTGGTGGCCACCGGCCCGTCCGGCCAGCGCGCCCACCAGCGACAGTTCGAGCACCTGGAACGGCTCGAGACCCGACTCCACGAGGTCACCGACGGCGTCTGGTGTTTCGTCGGGAACGGCCTGTCGAACCAGACGTTCGTGGAGGGTCCCGAGGGCCTGATCGTCGTCGACACCGGCGAGTCGGTCGAGGAGATGGCCGCCGCCCTTCGGGCCGTGCGGGCCCACACGTCGGCGCCGGTCGCTGCCGTCGTCTACACGCACTTCCACTACTGCAGCGGCACCCGGGCAGTGTTCGACGAGGCGGGTGGCACCGTGCCGGTCTGGGCGCACGAGCGGGTGGTCGCCAATCTGGTCGCCATGAGCGCCGAGGTGGCACCCAGCGCCACCCGGGGGCTCGTGCACCAGATGTCGATGCTGCTGCCTGCCGTGGGACCCGACGCTGCGATCCATGTCGGGCTCGGGCTCGGCTACCGGCGACCGGAGCACGCCCCGTTCACGCCGGGTTTCATCCCGCCGTCCGACACGGTCGCCGTGCCGACTTCGACGACCCTTGCCGGCCTCCGGGTCGACCTGGTGCCGGCGCCGTCGGATGCCGACGACAACATCACCATCTTCCTCCCGGAACTGGGGGTGTGCATCAACAACCTGGCCTGGCCGGCGCTGTTCAACGTGTTCGCAATCCGTGGCGAGCCCTACCGGGACCCGAGGGTCCTCATCGAGGGCCTCGATGCGATCCTCGGGTTCGGCCCTGAGCACCTCGTCGGCGCCCACGGGCCGCCGATCAGCGGCGCCGCCGAGATCGCCTCCGCCGTGACCGACGCACGCGACGCCCTGCAGTTCATCTGGGACCAGACCGTGCGGGGCCTGAACCGGGGGTTGACCGACGGCGAACTGATCGAGTTCGTCCAACTCCCGGACCGGTTCGAGCGCAGCCACCTGACGCAGCAGAACTACGGGCTCGCGGAGCACCACGTTCGGCAGGTGCGGAGCGGCCTGTTGGGCTGGTTCGATGGCGACGAGGCACGCCTGTTCCCGGTGCCGACGGCGGAGCGGTGCCGACGGCTGGTCGACGGCTTCGGTGGGCGGGCGGAGGTGGCCCGGCAGGCGTCCGAGGCGCTGGACGCCGACGATGTCCGCTGGGCACTCGAGCTGGCCTCCTGGCTGGTGCGCAGCGAGGTCGACGGGGACGGCCGCTGCGACGGTGGGTCCGGCGAGGACCGGGCACTGCTGGCTTCGGTGCTGCGGACGATCGGGCAGCGGACGACTTCTGCGAACGTGCGGGGCTGGTGCCTGACCCGGGCGCTCGAGTTGGAGGGGGCGGCGGACGTCGCCCGCCACAGGGGGCACCGGTTCGGGCGACGTCAGGTGTTGGCCGGCTCGCCGGCGACGTTCGTGCACACGCTGCGGGTCCTGCTCGACCCGGATCGTGCCGTCGGGGTCGATGCGCATGTCAGGTGGCGCTTCGCCGACGGGCTGACGACCGGCCTGTGGGTCCGCAACCAGGTTGCGGTACCGACCGACGGGTCGGGGGCCGACCTGGAGGTGGCGATGTCGCACGAGGCGCTGGCCGACCTGCTGTCGGACCGGGTCGCCTTCTCGGAGGCGGTCGCCTCGG
>DCXR01000052.1:464-6033 GCA_002329075.1 Candidatus Neomicrothrix sp. UBA2131 | reverse complement strand
GACGTAGTCGCTGGTGGCACCCATCGTGTCGGCGAGTTCGTCTGGCGTGTCCGCCATGGGGTTCATCCCGGCGAGGGCGGTGGCCGTCCGGGTCTCGTTCTCGGCGCACACCGGTGGGAACGTGGTCGTCGGTGCGGCGGTGGTCGTCGGTGCGGCGGTGGTCGTCGGTGCCGCGGTCGTCGTTGTCTCGAGGACGGACTGCTTGGCGGGTGCCGTGGTGGCTGCGGGCTCGTCGCTCCCGCCACCGCACGAGGCGGCTACCAGGACGAGAACGAGCACGGGAACGAGGACGCGAATGGCCAATGGCTTGTGCATGGCGTGAACCGTAGTCCGGCAGGGTCAGTTCCTGCTCAGTTGGGGACGACGATCACCCGGCCGCGTTGGCCGCGACGGGCGGTCCCGTGGAACGAGCAGAAGTACGGGAAGTCCCCGACGCCGTCGAAGGTGACCGATCCCGACCCGCCATCGGCGAGGGTCCCGACGTCGACCTCGTCGAACCAGCCGGGTCCCGGCCCCTCGGCGGCCGGTCGCACGTTGTGGTCGTTGCGCCCTTCGTTCACCCACACCACCTCGGTTCCGGGGGATACCAGGATGTTCCGGTCCGTGAAGGCGTTGTCGGTGACCACGACGGTCACCTGTGCGGACCCGGTTAGGTCGACGGTGTCGTCGGGGACCCCATCCGGGGCCAACGGGTCTCGCGTGGAGTTCAACGATCCACTCAGGGAGGTGCCTCCGGGCGTTGCCGTGGCACACGACGAGGCAACGAGGATGGTGAGCAGGCAGCCGGCAGCGGTTCGTCGCATACAGATGGGGAGGCTATGTATCTGGTGGTCAGGTGCCCAGCCGGGCCCTCTCGACGAGGTCGGCGAACCCGTCGGCGTCGAGGTCGCCCATGTGGCCGGTCACCGACCCGTCGGCGGTCACGACCACGCTGGCCGGCTGGCCGAACACGCCGAAGCGGGCCCAGACCGACCCGTCCAGGTCGGCGATGTGCACGAACCCGTCGATGTGGAGTTGCTGCACCGTCGAGGCGATGGCCTCGAAGCCGTCGACGCCGCTGGACACGCCGACCACGGTCAACTTCCCGTCCTCTGCTATCCCGGCGACCACCGGGGCCTCACGGCGACAGATCGGTCAACTTGGTGCCCAGAACCAGAAGAGGACGTCCCTGCCGGCCAGGTCGGCTCCCACGAAGGTCGTGCCGTCCGACAGCGTCGCCGTGAAGTCGAGGACCTCCGGGAACTCCTGGTCGGGAGCGGTGGTGGTCGGGGACGCTGTCGTGGTCGGAGGCGCCGCCACCTCCGTTTCCCCGCAGGCGGCAGCCAGGCACACCACGACGAGTAGGCATGTCACCGATCCATGCACATCGTGACCCTACGCCCGCTACCGTCGGAGCCGTGAGCACGCGAATGCTGGTGTCGATGACCCTGGTATGTGGCATGGTGATCCTCGTCGCCTTCGCCGTCCAGGTCCTGGTCGCAGCGTGACCACCTCCCACGACCTCGTCGTCATCGGTGGTGGTCCGGCCGGCTACGCAGCCGCCCTGTTCGCCTCGGCGTCCGGCCTCGACGCCGGCCTCGTCGAGGAGTCGAAGTTGGGCGGCACCTGTCTCCACGTGGGCTGCATCCCGGCCAAGGAACTCCTCGAAACGGCCTCGGTGCTGCGCACCGTGCGCCAAGCCGCCGAGTTCGGGGTCACGGTCGGCGAGCCGGTCGTCGATCTGGCAGTGAGCCAGGAGCGCAAGCAGCAGGTGGTCGACGGCCTGTCCAAGGGCCTCACGGGCCTGCTCGCCGGTCGCAACGTCACCGTGTATGCGGGGACCGGCCACCTGGGGGTCGACCACATGGTCACCGTCGACGGCGGTGACCCGGCGGTTCTACAGGCGCCCCACATCGTGCTGGCCACCGGCTCGTCGCCGCGCACCATCCCGGGGTTCGACATCGACGGAACGCTGGTCGTTACCAGCGACGAGCTTCTGTCGATCACCGAGGCGCCCGACCGGGTGGTGGTCATCGGCGGGGGTGCCATCGGCTGCGAGTTCGCCTCGATGCTGTGCGACCTGGGTTCGTCGGTGACCCTGCTCGAGGCGATGCCCGAGATCCTTCCCGGCTGTGACGCCGACGCCGCCAAGGCGGTGCGTCGGGCCTTCAGGAAGCGAAAGATCGACGTGCACGTCGGCGTCCTGGTCCACGGCCACGACCCCGACGGATCAGCCACGACGGTGCGGTTCGGCGACGATGGATCGGTCGAGGTGGACCTCGTCGTCGTGGCGGTCGGGCGTCGGCCCCGGGGCGACGCCGCCGGCCTGGTCGGCACCCGGGTCGAGGTCGACGACCGGGGCTTCGTGGTCGTCGACGACCGGCTGCGCACCGCCGAGCCGGGCGTGTACGCCGTCGGCGACGTGGTCGCCACCCCACAGCTGGCGCACGTCGGCTTCGCCGAGGGCATGTTCGTAGTCCGCGACCTGCTGGGTGAGAACCCGGTTCCGGTCGACCCCTCCACGGTGCCGTGGTGCATCTACAGCCACCCGGAGGTGGCCTTCGCCGGGCTGACCGAGGCGGCGGCCCGGGAGGCCGGGCACGACGTGGTCGTCTCATCGCACCGGTTCATGGGCAACGGCCGGGCCATGATCGTCGGCGAGACCGACGGGTTCGTGAAGGTGGTGGCCGAAAAGGGCCCCGACGGGCGGGCCGGGCGGATCCTCGGCGTCCACCTGGTGGGCCCCTGGGTGACCGAGCAGCTCGGCCAGGGCTACCTGGCGGTCAACTGGGAGGCGACGGTCGACGAGGTGGCGGCGTTCATCCAACCCCATCCGACGCTCAGCGAGTTGTTCGGCGAGACCGTGCTCTCGCTGACCGGTCGATCGCTGCACGGGTGACGATCGTGGCCGACCTGCTGCTCCCCCAACTCGGCGAGACCGTCACCGAGGGCACCATCACCCGCTGGGCCAGGCGGGCCGGCGACCGGGTCGAGGCCGACGACGTCCTCTACGAGGTCTCCACCGACAAGGTCGACTCCGAGGTTCCTGCCGGGTTCGCCGGGGTCCTGACCGAGATCGTCGTGGGCGAGGGCGCGACAGTGCAGGTCGGAGAGGTGATCGCCCGCTACGAGTCGGAGGGCGCCGCTCCGGTGGTCGAGGCCCCGGCGCCACGTTCCGAGGCGTCGGCCGGGGCAGCGGAGGCACCTCCTGCTGCCCCCCCGACGCCGACGGCCCCGGCTCCTGCGGCAGGCGGGGCCAGGCTTCTCTCACCCGTCGTCCGCGCGCTGTTGGCCGACCACGGGCTGGACCCTTCCAGGGTCCCCGGCAGTGGCCTCCGCGGACGGATCACCCGGCGCGACGTCGAGCAGTACCTGCGCGACCATCCGGGCCATGTCGAGGCGTTCACGTCCATCCGCCGGCGGACCGCCCAGCACATGGTCTCCTCGAAGTCGACGTCGCCCCACGTCCTCACGGCCATGGAGGTCGACTACGGGCGGGTCGAGGAGGCCCGAAGGGCCCACGGCCCGGCATGGAAGGCCGCCGAAGGCCGCAGCCTCACCTACCTGCCGTTCATAGTGCGGGCGGTTGCCGAGGCCCTCGTCGACCATCCCCGGATCAACGCCAGCGTCGGCGACGGTGAGCTCATCGTGCACAGCGACCTCAACCTGGCGGTGGCCGTCGACCTCGACTTCGAGGGGCTGGTGGCACCCGTCGTGCGGCGTGTCGGCCAGATGACGGTGCCCGAGGTCTCGCGTGCCATCGCCGACATGGCCGAGCGGGCACGGGCGAAGAAGCTCTCGCCGGACGACCTGGCCGGTGGGACGTTCACGGTGACCAACCCCGGGCAGTACGGCACCCTGTTCCAGTTCCCGATCATCAACCAGCCGCAGGTGGCGATCCTGTCCACCGACGGCGTCACCCGGAAGCCGGTTGTCGAGGTCGACGACGATGGCAACGAGACGGTCGGCATCGGGTCGGTCGGGGTGCTGGCGCTGGCGTGGGACCACCGGGCATTCGACGGGGCCTACGCCGCATCGTTCCTTCGGCAGGTCCGCCACGTGCTCGAGTCGAGCGACTGGGTGGACGTGTGGAGCACCGGGCCCGGATGACCGGGGGTCGGCCGTTCCGGGTCCGCTGGCTGGGCCGGGTCCGCTACCGGGACGCCCTCGCCCTCCAACGGGGACTCTTCGCCGAGAGCGCCGACGACCACCTGCTGCTGCTCGAGCACCATCCCGTCTACACACTCGGCGTCCGGGCGACCACCGAGCACCTGCTGGCGCCCCCCGAGGAGGTCGGTGCCGACCTCGAACGTGCCGACCGGGGCGGCGACATCACCTTCCACGGTCCGGGTCAACTGGTCGGGTATCCGCTGCTTCACCTGGCGGGCAAGCGCGGGGGTGGCATGGCCGACACCGTCGACTACGTCCGGACGGTCGAGGGTCTCGTCATCGACGTGTGCCGCGACCTGGGGCTCGGCGACGTCGGCCGCCTCGACCCGTACCCCGGAGTCTGGGTGCGCCCCGACGGACCCGATCCCCGCAAGGTCGCCGCCATCGGCGTCCGGCTGAGCCGTGGACGGACCATGCACGGCTTCGCCCTCAACGTCGACCCCGACCTCTCGTTCTTCGACCGGATGGTCCCGTGCGGTATCACCGGATATGGCGTCACGTCGCTGGCCGCCGAGGGTGTCGGGGCGTCGATGGGCGAGGTCGTCGACCTGGTGGCCGAGCGGGCCGTTCGGGTCTGGGCGAAGGGTCCCGTCGACAGGGCCGACGTGTCGTGGCGCCATCACAGCGTCGACCTGGCGGCCTTCACCAGGGGCGAGGGGCCCGGCGAGCCGCCGCCGGTCGAGCGCAAGCCCGAGTGGATGAAGGTGAGGCTCGACACCGGCCCGGAGTACCGGCGCCTGAAGGGCCTGATGCGCGGGAAGTCTCTCGTCACGGTGTGCGAGGAGGCCGGATGCCCCAACATCTTCGAGTGCTGGAACGACGGCACCGCCACATTCATGGTCAACGGCGAGCGGTGCACCCGGGCCTGCGGGTTCTGCCTGGTCGACACCCGTCGTCCGGAGGCCACCGACCCGGGCGAGCCGGCGAGGGTCGCCGAGGCGGTGGTTGAGATGGGGCTGTCACACGCCGTCGTGACGGCGGTGGCCCGCGACGACCTGTCCGACGGTGGCGCTGCGGGGTTCGCCGCCACCGTCCACGCCATCCGCGCCGCCAACCCCGGGACCGCCGTCGAGGTGCTCATCCCCGACTGCAAGGGCGACCCCGACTCGCTCGGCGTCGTGTTCGACGCCCGGCCCGACGTGCTGAACCACAACCTCGAGACGGTCGCCCGCCTCCAACGCACGGTGCGGCCCTCGGCCTCGTACGCCCGGAGCCTCTCGGTACTGGCACGGGCGAAGGCGGCGGGCCTCACCACCAAGTCGTCGCTGATCGTCGGCCTGGGCGAGACGGACGCAGAGGTCGACGGGGCGCTGGCCGACCTGGCCGGCGTCGGTTGCGACATCGTCACCATCGGCCAGTACCTGCGGCCGACCACCAACCACCTGCCGGTCGGGCGCTGGGTCGAGCCGGCCACGTTCGA
>DCXR01000052.1:0-130 GCA_002329075.1 Candidatus Neomicrothrix sp. UBA2131 | reverse complement strand
CGCTGGCGGGAGGTGGGGGAGCGCCTCGGCATTCCACACGTCGAGTCGGGCCCGCTCGTGCGCTCCAGCTACCACGCCCGCCAGGCAGCGGCCGTCCCGGTGGCATTCGCAGCGACGCCCGCCTGACGCC
>DCXR01000021.1:8791-31026 GCA_002329075.1 Candidatus Neomicrothrix sp. UBA2131 | reverse complement strand
GCTCGGTCGTAGTGGTCGTGGTCGTGACATTGTCCTCGCCGAGTACCAGAACCTCTTCGCGGGCTTCCTCCCCGACAACTTCGGGCTGGGCAACCTGAACCTCGGCCTCGACCACTCCCTCGCCGAGGTCCTCGACGGTCACCTGGATGTCGATCCGGTCCTCGGCGGCCTCGATGATGATGTCCTCGACAACTTCGCCGTCGTCGTTGACGAAGCCGACGGCGGTCTGCAGGTCTGTCACCTCGACCGTCGTGTCGAGTTCGTCAACGGTCTCGATGACGACATGTTCGGACCTGGTGGCGACGCGGACCTCGGCCTTGGCGCCGGTGGAGACGTCGACGCCGAGCACATCCTCGTCAACCTTGAACTGGATGCTTGCCTGGTTCCCGGTGCGAACCGTGATGGTGCCGGATGGGGTCTGGGCGGTGACGGAGATCTGGGCCTCCGCCTCGACGTTGACGGTCTCGTCGTCGGCCTCGGGTATCTCGATGAGGGTGGTGGTGGCACCGAACGTGCCGGCACGTATCACCGCGAGTACGGCGTCTTCGCCGGGCAGTACGTCCTCGCCGCGAGTTGTCGTGTCGCCGGCAGTGATCACCCAGTTGCGGTCGTCGCTGGTCACAGTCAGCAGGACGCGTCGCCCCTCAGCCGAACCCTTGAAGGCCTCTTCGTGGGGCGCCTCCCTGGACGAGAGGGGCTGGAGGTCGAGCGAACCGCCCCCGCCGGTCCATGCCTCAGGGTCTGTCTCGGGATCGGCACCCTGATAGGAGAACCTCCACTGATCCGAATCGGTGTCGACCTCGATGTAGCGGTCGCGACCTGGCCAATTGGGGTCGTAGACGTGGATGACCGCCCGGCCGCCCTCGAGTCGGTCCACGGCGTAGGGAACCACGCTGTGGCCGCCGCCCTTCATGTAGGCGCCGAGCGTGTACTGCTCGTGGCCCGGATCGGCCAGCGATGCCACGAGTTCGTCGAAGATCTCGGCGACCGATGCCTTGCGCCACGGCCTGGTGGCGTCGATGACCTTCGACAGGTACTGCGTGGCGAACAACTGGCTGACGCGCCGGAACACCTCGGGCGTGAGGTCGAGCGTTCCGCTCGGCGGAGCGGCGCCGGCGAGGAAGCGGTCGAGGCTCGACACGGTCATGCCCTCGCAGGATCCGTAGCCCATCGACTCGGCGACCATGGCGATCCACTCGGCGGCCGCCGGAGTCGGCGTGCAGTCGCCGCTCGCCTCGACGCAGACCGCCTCGTCGCCGAATAGGGCGATGGCATCGACCACCGAGAACGTCGTGGAGGCGTCGGCCCGGTAGTTGCGGAACGACCAGCCGTCGCTGGGCACCGTGTAGCCGAGCGTGTTGTCGACCTCGGCGGAGAGTGCGACGTTCTTCATCGCCTCGAGCGGGGGTGGGCCGCCACCCCCGCAGGCGGAGCCGATGAGCACCAGCGCGACAGCGGTCACGATCCGTTTCACCGTCAGCCTCCAGCCGCCTGGGGACGGAGATCCAGGACAAGTTGGGATGTGGAACATCGTCGCATGCTGGGTAGACGCCGGACAACATGCCGTGTGGACGCTTTTCGGAGTCCAGGTCGCCTGCCCTGTCCGGGTTGGCGTCGGATAGCCTGCCCCTACTGGCGAATGGCCGAGGAGCCACCGCTGGACACGGTTTCCCATTGTGCGATCTGCCCCGCTCCGGCGAGGGTTTTTCACGCTTTGAGCGGGGGCCGGGCCAGGCCCTACCCGTAGAAGTACTCGCGGGTGCCCGTTGCCTCGACGGGCTCGGCGAGGCGATCCAGGGCGTGGCCGTAGGCGGCCTCTACACGGACCTGACCAGGGCAGGGGTACGCCAGCCCCACCTATCGGCGCTGGTTCGCCGAAGGAGGACGCGAATGAGCCGGGGCTCCGACCGACCGGCCTTGAGAGGCGCGATCACCTGATTACTCGATGGCTATCGAGGAGTCAGATGCTGCTGGTCGCGCTCCGGTCGTCGGAGCCCCGGCTGTCGACACCCGGCGGGCGGCCGGCAGCGGGGGAGCAGTTGGCCCCCTGCCGAGCGTCGACATACCCGGACCGGAGGTGGCTGGATTCCGTCCGGGTGGTTTCCCCGAGGCCCTGCCATGGCCCGGGAGGATTCGTGCGCGCACAGCGCCGCGGGAGCGTAGGGGGTCGAGGTCACTTGCGGAGCGACTCGAGAATCGGGTCCGGCGCTTCCCAGGCGTCGAGGATCGCCTTGGTCAGCGAATGACCGGTGACCGGTGCATAGGCCAGATGGACACCGCGCAGGACATCCTGGTAGCGGAAGGACTGGGGCTTCGGCAACTCGACCACGATCGGTGTCCTCGGGTTCAGCCGCTTCAGTGCCTTGAGGATGTTCCGGTTGCGTTCGTCTGCCAGGCGGAACGAGAAGAAGATCACGTCGGCCCTTTCGGCGGCGTCACATCCCTGGCCCTTCACCAGCGGGCACCGAGCCTGACCCATAGCCAGTGAGCACCGGGCACCCTCCTGGTCCTCCGGGCCCCCGCAGCCCACTGCCTCGAACCCGGCGTCTCGGAGCAGGTTCACGTAGGAGGAGCGGATGGCGCCGTCCTGTTCCTCGACGAGGACGCGCGGCCTGTGCACGGTGGAGAACTCAGGTGGTTCGATGTCCGTGGAGCGCCGTTTCAGTGTCATCAATTGGAGAATCGGCCAGAAACACCGTCAGGGGACAGGGTAGAAGGTCCTGACTTCGTCGGATGCAACCTCAACCGACTACAAGTTCGCCGAACATTCCCGCGTCCCGATGGTCCGGGATCGTGCAGTAGAAGACGTATCGGCCGGGTTCGAGCAACAGCCCGGCCTGGTCCTCCTCACCGGGGAGGACCTTGAGGTGCATGTAGTCGACGCCTTCGATCACGAGGTCGTGGTAGATGGCGCCTTCGTTGCGCAGGACCAGCTCGACCTCGGTCCCGGACTCGACCCTCGCCGGCGTGAAGCGGAATTCGGTGGCCACGATCGCGCCCTCGGTCTTCGGGCCGCTACCGCCGTCATCACCAGACCATCGGCTCACCAGCAGGATGACAAGCCCGAGTATCAGGGCGACGCCGATGACGATGGCTCCTGTCCCCATGGCGAAGACGCCGTCGAACGCACTGCTGCCATGGCGAGCGCGACGCCGTCGGGCAGCGCGGTCCTGGGAGCCCATCGGGCAATCGTAGGTACTTCTCCTCCATTCTGCTCAGGGACCTTGGTCCTTCGGGCAGTCAATCCGGGACAAAGGTCCCTGACCGTCCGTTGTTCGTTTCTCTACCGTCGTACCTGGACATCAGGGCATCTACGGGACAAGAGACCAGACGCCTTCCAGACGATGAGAACCCGCCCTACCCGTGACGACAGAGGTGCATATGAGCAGGACCGCCAACCGGAGCACATCAAGTTTCCTCGACGCCGCCGAGTCCGATCTGGTGCGGACGGTCATGATCTCCGCCCTGGTCGGCTTCGTCGTCGTGGCGGTCGGGATCGGCCTCGTGTACGGGCTCCTCGCTCCGGGTCACGACTGGGAGTCCTCGGCTGCCGTAGGCGCGCTGGTCGCATTCTGGATGGCGGCGCTTGTCGGTGGTGTTGTCGGCAACGGAATCCACGAGGCGCGCAGGGAACGCCATCGTGGGTGAACCCGGAGAAGTTGCTTTCACCGGGGCGTCCAGACCGATTCATGTGGTAGACCGCGGTCATGGCTGACAGCATCCGGGTGTTCATCCTCGACGACCATGAGATCGTCCGGGAGGGCCTCGTGGCGGTCATAGGTGCCGAGCCCGACCTGACGGTCGTCGGCCAGGCTGCAACCGTACAGCGGGCACTCGAGGTCGTCGAAGAGGTGGCTCCCGACGTGGCGGTGCTCGACGTCCGACTCGGTGACGGGTCCGGGGTCGAGGTCTGTCGCGACATCCGTTCCGCCCACCCTGACGTGCGGTGCCTGATGCTCACCTCGTTCGAGGACGACCAGGCGCTGGTCGAGGCCAGCCTGGCCGGTGCGGCAGGCTATGTGCTGAAGAAAGCAGTCGGAGGTGATCTGCTCGAGGCGATCCGCCACGTGGCGTCGGGCCGGCAACTGCTCGACCGGGCGACGGTCAGGCTCGCCCTCCGGCGGCTGCGGGAGTCGGGCGAGGCAACGGTCGGGGAGCTTCCGGAACAGGAGCGTCGGGTGTTCGACCTGATAGGCGAGGGGCTCTCCAACCGCGAGATCGCCGAGAAGATGTTCCTCGCCGAGAAGACGATCAAGAACTACGTCACGAACCTGTTGCGCAGGCTGGGTATGCAGCGCCGCACCGAGGCGGCAGCGTTCGCCGCCCGTCTCAACGAGAGGCACAACGGCTGAGTGTCAGGAGCCCTGCGGTCAGGGTTCCGGGTCGGCTGCGAGCGGAACGATCCATTCGAGAGCCGTGCCGCCAGTCGGGGCGGTGTAGGCGTTGAAACGTCCCTGCCGCTGCAGTGCGCGTGTGGCCAGGTTGGCGAGACCGCTCTGGCGGGTGCTCCCGTCCGGGAGTCCGCTGCCGTTGTCGATCACCTCCACCGACAGTTCGTCGGTCACCTCGACGCGGATGTCCACGGTCGTCGCCCCGGCATGGCGGGCGACGTTCGTCAGCGCTTCGCGTAGAACGGCGAGGGCATCCTCGACGAGGGAGTCGGGCACGGCCGTGTCGAGAGGCCCGGCGAACTGGCAGAGAGGCTCGAAGCCGAGCAGGTCGGCCAACTCGCCGACGAGCCCGGTGGCCCGGCTGCGCAGGCCGTGCTCGCTGTGGATGGGCGAGCTCAGGTCGAAGATGACCGAGCGGATCGTCTTGGAGGTGGCGTCGAGGCCCTCGACGATCCCTGCGATGCGAATGGCCAGTTCAGCCTCGCTCGTTGCCTGGATCGCCTGGAGGGCCATGCCTGCGGCGAACAGTTCCTGGATGACGGTGTCGTGGAGTTGCCTGGCGATTCGCTCGTGATCCTCGGCCAGGTCCCTTCGGCGACGCATGGCGGCCAGCGAGTGCTCGGCATCCATCCATGCCGTCATGTCGCGGATGGCGGCGATCGTCAGCTTCAAGCCGTTTCCGAGGGGGGCGAGGCTTACGTGGACCGGGAAGACGTAACCGCCCCGGGTGCAGCCCTCGAGGCGCTGCCCGGTTCCCATCGGTCGGGCATGCGGCGCCTCCTCGAACTCCCTGCGCTGGGTGTGATGGCGTTCTCTCGCCGATTCGGGGACGAGGGCCTCGACCGAAAGGCCGACGAGATTGCCCGGCTCGTAGTGGAACAGCGAGTGGGCGGAAGGGTTGGCACCGTGGATGACACCGCCCTCCCCGACGACGAGCAGGGCGTCCGGGGAGGTCTCCCAGAGGTCCTCCGCCGTGACACCGGTGGGGAACTCCACATGGTTCTTCCCGTCGTTCGCCTCCATCGGGACCGAGCGTACTGGCAGGGGATCGTGGAAGATCGAGCGGGCGGTCGGTTTCACCGGCGGGCAGGAGGGGGCTCGTCGGGTCGGTCCCGGTGTCTGCAACGACGGCGACCGGAAGGGTCCCGGCTACGGTCATGCGTTCCGGGCCGCCTAGCCATCCCGACGGCCGGCGACGAAGGTCAGGAGCACCGATGAAGTTCCAACTCGCGATCAACCTCGAGCGCATGGACGACAGTGCCGACATGGACGTGGTCGCCGCGCACACACTCGAGATGGTCCAGATGGCGGAGGCCGGCGGGTTCACCATCGCATGGGCAGCCGAGCACCATGCCCTCGAGATGACGATCGCTCCTAACCCGTTCCAGATCCTGACGTGGTGGGCCGGCCACACCGACCGCATCCGACTGGGAACGGCAGTCGCGGTCGCCGCCTACTGGCATCCGGTGAACCTTGCAGGCGAGGCTGCGTTCCTCGACCTGGTCAGCGGCGGCCGCCTCGAGTTCGGCATCGGCTCGGGGGCGTACCAGCGCGAGTTCGACCGCATGACACCCGGGCTGAAGCAGACCGACGCCTGGCGTTACATGCAGGAGATGGTGCCGGTGCTCAAGGCCCTCTGGGCCGGCGACTACGAACACGATGGCGAGTTCTGGTCGTTTCCGACCTCGACGTCGGTACCAAAGCCCGTGCAGAAGCCGCACCCGCCCTTCTGGGTGGCTGCCAGGGCGCCGATCACCTACGACTACGCGGTCAAGAACGGCTGCAACGTGCTGTCGTGGCCCTTTGCCCGGGCGTTCGCCGAGGCGGAGCTCTAC
Organism: Candidatus Neomicrothrix sp. UBA2131; assembly: GCA_002329075.1. Lineage (GTDB taxonomy): Bacteria > Actinomycetota > Acidimicrobiia > Acidimicrobiales > MedAcidi-G1 > S20-B6. The sequence goes on along the minus strand of DCXR01000021.1, from coordinate 24,800 downwards.
AAGTCGCAACTCGACGACGCCGTGGCAGCCAACCCCGGTTGCGCACGTCCGACGTTTGCCCTTATGCGCCACGCCGCCGTCTACGACTCCGCCGACGACTGGATGGTTCCCGTCGAGGCCGCCCAGCGCCAGATGAGCCAGTTCGAGAACCTTTTCAAGAACCTCGGAGACGTCGAGAACGGGTTCCCCAGGTCCATTCCGCTCGACCAGGTCGCCAACAGCGACGACTACGAGCCGACCACGTTGAGTGAGAACCTCATGTTCGGCACCCCAGACGAGGTGGTTGCGAAGTTGCGCCGCTACGAGGCCCTCGGCGTCGACGAGTTCATCTACTACGCCAGCCTCGGCCTCGCCGTGCCCGAACAGAAGCGCTCCATGGAACTCTTCTGCAACGAGGTGATTCCCGCATTCTCCTGAGTCCGGCAGCCGGAACTGGCGGGATCGCCTCCTACGAAGTCGAACCTGCTGGTTCGACGGCAAGCCAACGCCGGAACACCACTGCCACGACAGCGACCACCAGCGGCAGCAGGGTGAACCAGAGGCTGGCACTCCGGTAACCACCGAACACCGAGCTCCCGACCGAAAAAGTCAGGGCGCCCATCGCCGAGGCCAGCACGCTGATGAAGCCGATCGTTCCCGAGATGGAACCTATGTGCCCCACGCCGTAGAGCGCCGGGAGCAGGGAACTCTGTACGGCGGCGCCGCTTCCCATGCACAACCCCAGGATCACCGAGTAGAGGAGCACGGCGGAGAAGGCCGTCGAAGTGCCGCCGAGGAACGTCGTGGTGGCCAGGAGCAACGCCACAGTCGCCGGGAGGAGGGGCCGTGCCGCCCGGTCGGTGAGCCATCCGAACGCCAGGCCGCCGATGACGGCGCCGACCGCCTGCGGCAGGAACATGGCGGCGGCCTGCGCGTTCGAGTAGCCGATCTCGCCGAGCAGGTTGGTCTGGTGGAACAGCAGGCCGGTGCCGAGCACGGAATTGGTCGCGACCACCGCAGCGAGGGTCCAGAAGGCCGGTGAGCGGAGTGCCATGGCTCGCGTGACGGACGGGAGCGTCGAAGCAGGTCGACCACCCGGGTCCGGGGGAGCGCCGTCCGTCTGCTGTCCCAGGTCGGCGGGCCGGTCTACATACCCGAACCAGCCGATCGGCACAACCGTGACGACGATGGCTACCGCGGCGACCAACCAGGCGTTGCGCCAACCCCATGCGTCGATGGCGAACGCCAACAGGACCGGAATGAAGGCCATCCCACCCAGGGTCACGGTCATCTTGACGCCGACAGCGAAGCCGCGGCGACGGTCGAACCAGTGCATGACTGCCACGTTCGACGTGAGGCTCAGGGCCCCCTGGCCGAGCAGTCGAATGCCGAAGAACCCGATTGCCAACCACACCACGCCCCGAACCAGCGACATGTGGGCGAGGACGATTGCGAAGGCGAACCCGAAGGTCGTCGACGCCCGTCGTACGCCCACCTCGTCCACCCAGCGGCCGATCCGGGGCTGGAATGTCGACGAGGCCAGGGTTCCCACGAGGTAGGCGGTGGCGATGGCCGAATCGGAGAGTCGGAGCCCGTCGGACAGGTGTTGTCGGAACACCGAGACCCCGATGGACTGACCGGGCCCGGTGAGCACGCCGACGAGGCTGGCCAGCCCGACCATCCACCAGCCGTAGAAGCCGGAGGGCGAACGGCGCGCCGGTCGGGCACCGGGACGAGCAGGCATTGCGGGACGCTACCCAGCAGTTTGCGGACCGAGACCACCACCACCGACCTTGCCGCACTCGCCTTTGCCGGCGGCCGGAACTGCTGAACCCCACATCGAAGCACCTTCGACAATGGTGCGATTGGCGCCTTGCGACCACGACCGACAACACTGTTGGCCAGTTGCTGGTCAACGATAGGGAAGGGTCGATGCGAGCCGCACTCCACGAAGGACTGAACCACCTCCTCCTCGTCGACGACGTCGAGGTCGAGGAGCCCAGGGCCGACGAGGTCCTGGTGCGCGTGTCGCACTGCGGCATCTGCCACTCGGACCTGTCCTTCCTGGACGCCGGGCTGGAGCCCGATGAGCCGATCATCCTGGGCCACGAGGCGGCGGGCACCGTGGCCGCAGTCGGCTCGACGGTGACGACCGTGGCGGTCGGCGACCGTGTGATGCTCACTCCGCTGGCACCTTGCGGCCACTGCTACTGGTGTTCCCGGGGCGAGCCCACGGCATGTGCCGAGGCGCATTCGCTCCTTGCCGGGACGCGGCCCGATGGCACCACGCCGTTCTCGAGGGCCGGCCGTCTGGTGAAGCAGGGCGTGGGGGTCGGGGCCTTCAGCGAGTTCACCGTTGTGAGGGAGCGAGGCGTGGTTCGCCTCGACCCGGACACGCCGCTGGAAATCGCCTGCGTCATCGGCTGCGCAGTCCAGACCGGTGTGGGCGCCGTGGTCAACACCGCTCAGGTCGAACCCGGGGCGACGGTGCTGGTCGTCGGCCTCGGCGGGATCGGCATCTCTGTCGTGCAGGGGGCCCGGCTGGCCGGCGCTTCGCAGGTCATCGTGTCGGATCCGGTGGCGGGACGCCGGGACGCCGCACTGCACTTCGGCGCCACGCTCACAGTCGACCCGATGGAGGACGACGTCGTCGCCCGGGCGGTGGAGGCCACGGCCGGTATCGGAGTCGACTACGCCTTCGAGGCGGCCGGTATCGCCGCACTGGTTTCGACCTGCCTCGATTCCACGCGCCGCCATGGCACGACTGTGGTCGTGGGCGTCGACGCCTCGATGGCGACCATCGAGTTCCTGCCGGTGATGTTCTCCTTGCAGGGCAAGCGCATGGTCGGCACCCTGTTGGGCGACTGCCACCCGCAGCGCGACATTCCGATGTTGCTCGCTGCCTGGCGGTCGGGCCGACTCGATCTCGAGTCGATGATCAGCCACCGGTTCGACCTGTCCGAGGTCAATGAGGGCCTCGACCGGCTCCGCCGGGCGGACGGCATCCGCACGGTCCTCGAGGTCGGCGGATCGTGACAGTGGACGGGACATGGCAGGGCGATGTCGTGTCGCTGGTCGAGGCCTTCCGGAGCGGCGAGCGGTCGCCCGTCGACGAGGTCCGTGCGGCACTGGCGGCGATCGAGTCCAGCGACCTGAACGCCTTCTCGTTCGTGGACGCCGAGGGGGCACTCGACCGCGCCGAGACAGCCGACGTGTCGTTGCCGCTGGGTGGTGTACCCGTTGGCGTCAAGGAGTTGCATCAGGTCGAGGGGTGGCCCGACACGCATGCGTCGCTGCTGTTCGCGGGCCGCACCGCTCCACACGACGGCACGATGATCGCCCGTCTCAAGGCTGCCGGGGCCAACCTGGTCGGCCTCACGACCGCCAGCGAGTTCGGTGGCCTCAACTGCAGCACCACGAAGCTCAACGGGATCACCCGCAACCCCTGGCGGCGGGACGCGACGCCGGGCGGGTCGTCGGGTGGCAGCGCCGCGGCGGTGACCGGCGGCCTCGTGCCCATCGCCACGGGCGGCGACGGGGGCGGGTCGATCCGCATCCCGGCAGGCTTCTGTGGCCTGGTCGGCATGAAGGGCACCGCCGGTCGGATCCCCCGGGGCCCCCACACCGCGATCGCCCCCATGACCGTCGTTTCGGGATGCCTCGCCCGTTCGGTCCGGGATGCGGCGCGTTTCTACGACGTGTGCGCCGGCTTCGACGCCCGTGACCCCTACAGCCTCCCTGCCGAGGAGGGCTGGGAGGCCGGTCTCAGTGCGGCCGACCTACGCGGCCTGCGGGTGTGCATCTCCCCGGACCTCGGATCGGCGATCCTCGCCGATGCGGTCCGTGAGCGAGTGCTGGATGCCGGCCACCGACTGGTCGACGCCCTGGGACTCGATCTCGTTGACGTCGGGGTGTCGCTGCAGCGCATCGACTGGGAATGGGCGATCGCCAACCAGGTGGGCCTCTACCAGAAGGTCGGAGACCTCTGGCCCGGCTGCGAGGAGCAGATGACGACCTCGATGGCCTTCGGGATGCGCATGGGCCTCGAACGCTTCGACCTCGGAGTCGCCGCCCGCGTCGAGGCCGGACGGACCGAGGCCAACGAGCGCATGGCGGCCCTGTTCGACCAGGTGGACATCGTGATCTGTTCATCGAACCCCGACGTGGCGTTCCCCGCCGAGGTCGAGTCGAACACCCGCGTCGCCGGGGAGAAGGCACCGCCGGGCAACAACGGCGCCCTGACCATCCCGGCCAACGTCTCGGGCAACCCGGCGGTCTCGGTGCCGGCCGGGCTGGTCGACGGCCTGCCGGTGGGACTCCAACTCATGGGCCGCCAGCACGAGGACCGCACCGTGCTCGGCCTCGCCGCCGCCTGGGAGCAGGTTGGACCCTGGCCGCTGGTCGCCCCCTGACGGCCCGGTCTGCCAACATCGTCCGGTGCAACCGCTCGGGGTGATCGTCGAAGCCGAGGAGGTCCCGCACCTCCACGTCGTCGTCTGCGACGTGCGCTGGTACCTCGATGGCAGGTCGGGACGAGAGGCGTACGAGGCCGGACACGTTCCCGGGGCGATCTTCGTCGACCTCGACCGTGACCTGACGGCGCCGCCCAGCCCCGAGGCCGGCCGCCACCCGCTTCCCCCGGCAGAGGACTTCGCCGTCGCCCTCGGCGCCCTCGGCATCGGCCCGGATGACGTGATCGTCGCCTACGACGACAACGGGGGCATGAGCGCCGGCCGTCTGGTCTGGATGCTGCGGGTGCTCGGCTGGGAGGCGATGCTGCTGAACGGTGGCCTGCAGGCCTGGGACGGTCCGCTGGAGACCGGTGCGGTGAAGCGCCCCGCCGTCGACTGCCCGGTTCGACCATGGCCCGATGGCGCCTTCGTCGACATCGGGGAGGTGGCGGAGCACGCAGCGACCGGCATCCTCATCGACGCCCGTGGTCCGGAGCGGTTCCGCGGTGAGACCGAGCCGGTAGATCCGCGGCCGGGGCACGTTCCCGGTGCCCGCAACGCCCCGTTCGCCGCCAACCTCGATGAGGGCCGGTTCCGGTCGCCCGACGACCTGCGGGGCCACTACGCAGCGCTCGGAGTCACGGACGCCGCCGAGGTGGTCGCCTACTGCGGATCGGGGGTCAGCGCCTGCCACGACCTGATCGCCATGGAGCACGCCGGGCTGGGTCGCGGTCGCCTCTACGTTGGATCATGGTCACAGTGGAGCGCCACCGATCGGCCAGCGTCCACCGGCCCCTGAGCAACCCCTACACGTAGGTGCTGCCCTTCGGGGCGCCCTCGTCCTTGCGGATCATCACGTTGACCAGCGCCGGCTTCCCGGAGGCGAACGCCCGTTCCAGGGCCGGGCGGATCTCGCCGGGGTGCTCGCAGAACTCGCCGTGGCCACCGAGCGCCTCGACCACCCGGTCGTAGCGGGTCGGGGCCAGGTCGACGGCAACCTTCCGGTCGGCTCCGTAGATGCCGACCAGGGGTCGCAGCATCTGTCCCCAGGCGGCGTCGTTGCCCACGATGCCGACGATGGGCAGGCCGAATCGGACCGCCGTGTCGTACTCGAAGCCGTTGAGTCCGAACGCCCCGTCGCCGTAGATGATCAGGACGCGCCGGTCGGGGAACGAGTGCTGGGCGGCGAGGGCGAACGGCATGCCGACGCCCAGCGTGCCGAGCGGACCGGGATCCATCCAGCAGTTCTCCCTCAGGACCGGGATCACCTTCGACGACTGCGCCACGATGTCGCCCCCGTCGCCGATGAGGATCGTGTCCTCGTCGATGAAGTCGCGGATCTCAGCGGCGAAGCGCAGGGGATCGATGGGGCTCTCGTCGGAGGTGAGCTGTGACTCGAGGGCTGCGGCGGCAGCGTCCTCGTCGACCCGCAGGCGGTCACTCCATGCACCGAAGTCGAGGGTCGGGCCAGACGCCTCTGTCAGGTCGGTCATCTGGTCGAGTGCGACGCCGATGTTGCCGACCACGCCCACGTCGGCGGAGCGGTTCTGGCCGATCAGCGTGGCGTCCATGTCCAACTGGACGATCCGGGTGTCGGCGGGTACCGAGGCGCCGAACTTCAACCGGAAGTCGAGCGGAGAGCCGACCAGCAGGAAGACGTCGCAGTCCTGCATCGCCTGGCGGCGGGTGCGGTTGAAGAACTGCGGGTGGTCGGCGCGCAGCATGCCCCGCCCCATGCCGTTGAGGTAGACGGGGATCCGGGTGGCCTCGGCGAAGCGGGCGAGTGCTGCACCGCCCCGCGACCACTTGACGCCGGTCCCGCCCAGCAGCACCGGCCGCTCGGCGGCCGCCAACGCGTCGAATGCGGCCTGAATGTCGGCGGGGTCGGGGTGGACCGTCGGCGGCGTGGCGCGAACGGTGGGGAAGCGGGCGTCGTCGAGCGAGGCGGGGGCCATGAGGACGTCCATCGGGATCTCGAGGAACGCCGGCCCCGGTACGCCGGACACGGCGGCCCGCACCGCCATCTCGACGTACTCGGGGATGCGGTCGGTCTGGTAGCAGGCGTCGGCCCACTTGCTGATGGGTCGGATCATCCCGACATGGTCCATCTCCTGGAGTGAGCCACGGCGCAGGTTGGAGAACGGCCCCTGGCCGCCGATGACGAGGATCGGACTGTTGGCCCTCCAGGCGTTGGCGATGCCGGTCACCCCGTCGGTGACACCCGGTCCGGCGGTCAGGACGGCGCAGCCCATGCGCCCCGGGTTGAGGCGGCTGTAGGCGTCGGCGGCGTGGACCGCGGCCTGCTCGTGACGCACGTCGATGACCGGGATGTCCTCGTCGAGGGCTCCGTCGAGGATCGGCATGATATGGCCGCCGGTCAGCGTGAAGATGGCGCCGACGCCGGCGTTCTTCAGAGATCGGGCTGCAAGCTTTCCTCCGTGGCTCATCGTGCCGCAGCCTCCTCCAGGAGTATCTCCCACTGCTGGGTGTCCAGTTCGCCGGAGGCCCGAAGGCGCACACGACCGTCGGGTCCCACGACGACGAAATACGGAAAGCTGGTCAGCCCGAAGCTGGTGGCGATCTCGTTGGTGGAGGAGTCGCGTAGCACCACCTCGGGCCATCCCACCTCCTCGAACCAGGCCGAGGGTGGGTGGTTCGGGGCGCCGGAATCGACAGAGGTGGAGACCGCCACGACCTCGACGCCCTCCGGGGGATCGTTGGCATCCAGCCATGCCGTCAGGGTCGGTAGTTCGGCCCGGCAGTGGGAGCACCAGTGGGTGAAGAAGCCGATGACGAGTGATTTCTTCCCGTCGGCCTCGAGGGTCACCGACGTCTCGTCGAAGGTGGTGGCCCTGACCGATGGCGACACGATGCCGACAGCAGGATCCGTCCCGGAACGGGGCAACGGCGGCAGAGCGCTTCCGGTGATTTCGACGGAGCCCACCTGGGCTGAATCACGGGCTTCGGGTTCGCCGCCCGTGGTGATTGCCACCAGGAATGCAACGGCTACAGCGGCAGCCAGCGCCAACCCGATGGCGAGGCCCGTACGTGAGCCCTTCCCTGACCGTGTGGCCTTGGCAGCTATCGTCCGACCTCCTGATCGGCAGCGGTTCGGTCGACTCCACCATGTTTGCCGCTGGCCACGACGAGCGTTGCCACCGTGGCGAAGCCGACCAGTGCCATGAGGGGAATCGAGAAGAAACCGAACTTATCAACCCACATGAACACACATGATGTACCGGGATCGCACGAGGACCCCTGATCGGGGAACAACTGGAGTTGGTAGTGGTAGATCGAGACTGCAGCCCCACCGATCGACAGCGGAAGGACAAAGCGGGCGACGTTGCCCCCGGGACGCACCACCTCCACAGCCAGTATCACGGCCAGGGGGTACATGGCTATCCGCTGGTACCAGCAGAGTTCGCAGGGCGTGAAGCCGGCCACCTCGGAGAAATAGAGGCTTCCCGCTACCGATGTGGCCGCCACAGCGAAGGCGAGACGCAGGGGGGCATCGCCCAACAGGGCCAACCTGGTCCTGCCCGAATCGGTGGCGAGGGCGACGCAGGTGGCCACCGTGATCCCGGTGGCCACCATGGCCAGCAGGGTCAGGAAGGTGGCTGACTGGTCGACGCTCATGGTGGTTGTCAGCCTATTGGGGGGCTCTGGTGGGAAACCGGGGTCGGGTAGACCGGGCCGTCACGGAATCCAGGGGGGTGGGCGCTTGTCGAGGAAGGCTCGCATGCCTTCGGCCGCCTCGTCGCTTCGGAAGAGCGACGCCGAGAGTTCGCCCGTCCATGCGAAGGCCTCGTCGACGGGCATCCCGGGGACCCGTGCCAGCAACTGCTTGGCAGCGGCGAGCGCGCCGGGCCCACAGGCCAGGACGTCGGCGACGACGGCAGCGACGGCGGCGTCGATCTCATGGGGCGGGACGGCCTCGTTGATGAGGCCGATCCGGGCCGCCTCGGGGGCCAGGAACCGGTTGCCCCGCAGGAAGGCGGCCCTGGCGTCTGCCGGGCGCATCTTCGGGAGGCAGACGACGGAGATCATCGCCGGGGCGACGCCGACCCGTGTCTCGGTGAAGCCGAACCTGGCGTCGTCGACGGCGATCGAGATGTCCATCGCCGCCGCCAGGCCCATGCCGCCGGCGACGCAGTGCCCGGCGATCCGGCCCACGTAGACCTTCGGCGACTCGGCGAAGCGGGAGAACAGCAGCGAGGGGTCGACCGGCTTGCGGGTGCCGCCGCCCTCCCCGGACGAGCGCTCGGACAGGTCGGCACCGGCGCAGAACACCCGGCCGGAGTTGGTGAGGACTACGACCCTCACCTCGGGGTCGGCGTCGGCTGCATCGAGGGCGTCGTGCAGTTCCTCGACCAGTTGGCTGCTGAGGGCGTTGCGGTTCGCCTCGTCGGCCAACGTGACCGTGAGGACGCCGTCGGAGAGGTCGGTCAACACGAGTGGCATCAGAATCTCCCGGGGTCGGGTCCGTCGGTGGGTGGGCCGGCGAAGGCCTGTGCCCGGAGCATCCAGTCGTGTGCTGCCTCGCCCCCGATGTCGAGGTCCGTGTCGTCGGCGTGGCGGCGTTGGGTGACGACTAGGCAGAAGTCCTCGGCGCTGCCCCGGACGGCATTCGGTGCACCTTCCGGGCCCCAGGCCCACCCGGCACCGGAGGGGGCCGCCAACTCGACCCGGACCTCGTCCTCGGGGACGTCCATCCGGCGGTTCACGTAGGACCAGTTGCGGGTGATGACCCCCAACTGGGCGACGTGGCGGAGGCGATCGCTGGCCGGCCGGTCCAGTCCGAGCGCATCGACGATGTCCTGGCCGTGGGCCCACACCTCCATGAGCCTGGCGGTGAGGAAGGACCTGGCGCCCATCGACGGTCCGTACCAGATGACCCGGGAGTCGTCGGCGAGCGTGGCCGCGGCGTCGGCGAGCAGGCGGCGGTTCGCCCGCCACGCCTCGAACACCCCGGGGGGCGACATCTTCCTGGCACGCCCGAGAGTGAGGTCGTCGACCGCCCCGTCGCCCCCGCCGGCGACGCCCACGAGGTCGTCGAGCATCGTGCGGAAGCGATCGGGGTCGGTGATGGCGAGTGCGGCTGTGCCGTCGAAGTAGGTGAGGTGGGCGACCTGGTCGGCCACGCTCCACCGGGGACTCGACGTGGGCGTCGCCCAGTCGGCATCGGTGATCCCGGTGAGGAGGTCGTCGAGGACCTGCTGCTCGGTCGCCAGATCGGCGGCGACCTCGGTGACGTGCATGGGGGACCTCCGGGTTCAGGCTCGGTGGGTGGTGAGGCCGCTCAGGACGAGGTCGAGGACGGCGTCGGCGGCCTCCTTCGGCGTGGAGCGCAGGGTGGTGAAGACGTCGGGCCGTGAGAGGTCACGGCCCAGCGACGCCATCACCCGGGCGACGGCGGCGGTGTCGACGTCGTCGATGTCGCCCCACTCCACGGCGAGGTCGAGCAGGCGACGGGTGACTGCGACGAGGTAGTCGGAGTGCTGGTCGCTCAGCCGCTGGCCGGCAGGCAGGGTGGCGAGGTCGCGGGCGAAGGCCTCGGTGGTGCCGGCCACTGCCACGTTGGCGGCCTCGAGGTAGTGCCGGATCGCTTCGAGGGGGGCCATGTCGGGATGGATGGCGCCGCGGGCGGTTCGTCCGACCGACCGCAGGTTGCGGTCGACGACGGCGAGCACCAGTTCGTCCCGGCTCGGGGCGAGCCCGTAGAGGGTGCGCAGCGAACAGTTCAGCCTGGCCGCCAGATCGGCCATGGTGAGATGGGAGAAGCCCTCATCGAAGAGTTCGACCAGGCGGTCGAGGACGTCCCGTTGCCGGTCCGTCAACTGCCGTTCGCGCTCACGGTCGATGACAGGCCGGGGCGCCGGGACGTCGCGGAGCCGGTCGAGCAGACCGCTGGTCGCAGTGGCTGGGTTCATGCGGACACCAGGAGCGACTCGGGGACGTCGACGACGCGTGCCCGCAGCCACTCGCCGAGGCTCTTGGCCTGGCCGTCCTGGCGGGTCGAGGCGGCAACACCGTCACCGAGGAGCCCGCGGACCACGAAGTTGACCGACAGCAGGTTGGGCAGCGGGTGGCGCTCGATCTCGAGGTCGGCGGCCTCGGGGAGGAGTTGCCGGAGCCGGTCGGTGGTGAGGAAGCCGTCCAGCCATGCCCAGGCCTCGGGGGTGCGGGCGAACACGCCGAGGTTGGCGTCACCCCCCTTGTCGCCGGAGCGGGTGCCGACCACTCGGCCGAGCGGAGCGGGGACGGTCGGGCCTGCCGGCACCTCGGACGGTGGTGCCGGCATGGGCTCGACGGTGACGCCTTCGGGAACCTCGGGGATCGCGGAGTCGACGACGGTGCGGTCGCCTCCCAGGACCACGACGTGTTGGGGCACGAGCCCGGCAGGGACCAGCCCGGCGCGGTGGACGCCGAACGCCCGCGCTCCGCTGCCGCTGCGTGCGGCGAAGAAGCCCGGGATCGAGGCCAGCGCCAACTCGTTCATGGCGTTGAACACGCCACGGCCCACCTTCTGCTCGTCGGCGTCCTTGACCGTGAGGCACCACTGGGCGACGGCCTCCTCGTTCGAGGCGGGGTCGTCCTTGCCCGTGTACACGGTCCGACTGGATACCTCGTCGAAGTCCTCGGGGGCGAGGGGACAGGCCCGCCAGAAGGCGGCCTCGACCAACTCGGCCTTGGCGTCGACGTCGAGGCCGGTCAGGCCGATGGCGAGGTCGCTCCGGTATCCGCCGAGACGGTTCATCGAGACCTTGAGGTCCGGGGGTGGGGGCTCGCCCCTCGTGTCGCTGATCCGGACCCGGTCGGGCGCTTCCTGCTCGAGGCGGATGGTGTCGAACCTTGCCGTCACGTCGGGGCCGAGGTAGCCGGGGGCGCCGATCTCGTAGAGCAGTTGTGAGGTCACGGTGCCGACTGTGACGGCACCGCCGGTGCTGTCGTGCTTGCCGATCACCGAGGATCCGTCGACGGCGATGTCGGCCCAGGGGAACCCGGCCCGCTCGAGTCCGCGGATCTCGGTGAAGAACGAGTAGTTGCCACCGGTGGCCTGCGTGCCGCACTCGATGACGTGCCCGGCGACGACGGCGCCGGCGAGGGCGTCCCAGTCGTCGCGTGCCCAGCCGTGGTGCCAGGCGGCCGGGCCGCAGACCACGGCGGCGTCGGTGGTGCGGCCGGTGACCACGATGTCGGCGCCACGGTCGAGCGCTTCGACGATGCCCCAGCAGCCGAAGTAGGCGTTGGCGCTGATGAAGCGACCGGGTTCGGTCAGGGGCTCGCCGGTGACGAGGTCGGGGAGGTCCACGCCGGCGGCGAGGAGGTCGTCGAGGCGCGGGAGCAGGTCGTCGCCGTCGACGTAGGCGATGGTGGGGGAGAGCCCCAACTTGTCGCCGACCTCGGCGACGGCCTCGGCACAGCCGGCGGGGTCGAGCCCACCGGCGTTGGCCACGACCCGGATGCCCCGGTCGAGGCAGGTGCCCATCACCTGCTCCGTCTGCCGGACGAAGCTGCGGGCGTAGCCGCCGCCGGGGCGCTTGGCCTGTGTGCGGGCGAGGATCAGCATCGTGAGCTCTGCCAGCCAGTCGCCGGTGAGCACGTCGATCGGACCGCCCTCGACCATCTCGGCGGCGGCCGAGAGCCTGTCGCCGTAGAAGCCGGAACAGTTTGCGATGCGGATCGGATCGGCCATCAGTCGTCCTCGTGTCCCTCCGGGGCGTCCTCGTCGAGCACCATCAAGGTGACCCCATTGGCCACCTGTTCGTCCAATTCCGCCAGCACCTCGGCCACGGTGCCATCGTGCGGGGCCTTCAGGTGGTGTTCCATCTTCATGGCCTCGACGACCAGCAGGGTCTGTCCGGCAGTCACCCGGTCGCCGACCGCCACCCTGACCTCGATAACCCTGCAGGGCATAGGGGCCACCAACCCACCTTCGGGTACCTGGACCTCAGGGAGTTCGAAGCGGGGTAGGACATTGACCTCGACGGTACCCCGTTGGGTCTGGACGTGTAGCCGGGAGCCGGCCTCGGTGACTGCGTGCGTGGTCCGGACACCGTCGACCTCCAGGTCGATGCAGTCTTCGGCCCACCGGTGGACCCGTACCTCGAGTGCGTCGTCGACGAGGAAGGTGCCATCGCGTCGGACCTGATAGGACACGGTGGTCTCCAGCCCCCCGACCGACAGCCTCACCCGCTCGTTGGGGAGGCGGGCGTTACGCCATCCACCCTGGATGTGGCCCAATACCAGGGCCCGTTTTCGGTTACGGCCCTGAATCCACATCGCCGCCGTCCTGGTTGCCCGTGCCAGTTCGTCATCGTCGGGTTCGAGGGTTCGCCGAGGGGCGTGGCGTTCGATGAAGTCGGTGGTGGTGTCGCCGGCCAGGAACGCCTCGTGGCGCAGGGTCGCCACCAGGAAGTCCCGGTTGGTGTCCACCCCGCCAAGGTGGAGACGTTCCAACGCCCGGGCCAACCGTGCAGCGGCCTCAGTCCGCGTGTGTCCGTGGGCGACCACCTTGGCAAGCAGGGGGTCGAAGTCGACGCCGATAGCGGTGCCTGCCTCTACACCGGAGTCGAATCGGACCTTCGGTTCGGCTGCCGGGGCGAAGGCTTCGACGGTTCCGGCGTCGGGCAGGAAACCCGATGCCGGGTCCTCGGCGTAGAGGCGTGCCTCGATGGCGTGGCCGGTGGCTACCACGTCCTGCTGGACGTAGCCCAGGGGCTCCCCGGCGGCAATCCGGATCTGCTCCCGAACCAGGTCGATACCGGTCGTCTCCTCGGTCACCGGGTGCTCCACCTGGAGGCGGGTGTTTGCCTCGAGGAAGAAGAACTCACGGGTCGTGTCGTCGAGGATGAACTCCACGGTGCCCGCCGAGTGGTAGCCGACGTCACGGGCAAGGCTCAGCGCCGCTTCGCCCATGGCCGATCGGAGTTCGTCATCGATCGCCGGCGACGGCGACTCCTCGACGATCTTCTGGTGGCGGCGCTGGATGGAGCACTCCCGGTCGCCGAGGTGTACCAGGTTGCCCTGCGTGTCACCGAGTATCTGCACTTCCACGTGGCGGGCCCTCTCCAAATAGCGTTCGAGGAACACCCGGTCGTCGGCGAAGGCCGCGGCGGCTTCCCGTCGGGCAGTAGCCACCGCCTCTTCGAGTTCGTCCTCTGATCGCACCAGGTGCATGCCCTTGCCGCCCCCACCGGCGGTGGCCTTGACGAGCAGTGGATAGCCGACCTCGCCTGCGGCGGTGAGATCATCCGACGAGGCCAGGGTGGGTACGCCGGCGGCCTCCGCGATTCGCTTGGCGGCCGCCTTGTCACCCATCGCGGCGATCACCTTCGGAGACGGTCCGATCCAGGTCAACCCAGCCGCCAGGATCGTCTCGGCGAAAGCGGCGTTCTCCGAGAGGAACCCGTAGCCGGGGTGGACAGCGGTCGCTCCACTGCGACGGGCTGCCCCCAGCAGTGCTTCTGCGTCGAGATAGCCGTCGATACGGACCGCCAGGTCGGCTTCGGCGACAAAGGGGTGCCCCTCGTCGGCGTCGGAGAAGACGCCCACTGTGGTGATGCCCATTTCCCGGGCGGTACGGAAGATCCGCCGTGCAATCTCGCCCCGGTTGGCCACCAACAAGGAGTCGATGCTCACAGTCGGAACACCCCGTAGTGCTGGGAACCCTCGACCGGGCGTGCCCTCACGACGGAGAGGCACAGGCCCACCACGGTGCGGGTGTCCCGGGGGTCGATGATCGAGTCATCGGTGATCGCACCGGATGCGACGAGCGCCAACGAGCCCTTCTCCTGGGTCTCCTCGACCTGTCGGACGATCTCGGCGTCCGCCTCCTCGTCGAAGTCCTCACCCTTGCGGGCCGCCCGGGCCTGGCGCACGATCGACATCACTCCGGCGATCTGCTTGGGGCCCATGACCGCGATCTTGGCGGTGGGCCACAGGAAGGTGAACCGGTTCCGATACTCGCGGCCGGACATGCCGTAGTTGCCGGCCCCGTAGGAGTTGCCGACGATGACGGTGATGTGTGGAACCGTCGAGTTGGTGATGGCATTGATGAGTTGGGAGCCCTTCTTGATGATGCCGGCCTTCTCGAAGTCGCTACCCACGATGAAACCGGTGATGTTCTGGAGGAACAGCAGCGGAGTGTCCTGGCGGTTGCAGAGTTGGATGAAATGCGCCGCCTTCTCGGCCTCCTCGGGGTAGATGACGCCGTTGTTGCCGAGGATCCCCACCGGATAGCCATGGACGGTCGCCCATCCACAGACCATCGTCGGCCCGTAGAGGGGCTTGAACTCCTCGAAGCGGGACCCGTCCGCCACACGGGCGATGACACCCCGGATGTCGACGGGTTGGCGCAGGTCGCGGTCGATGAAGCCCAACAGGTCCTCAGCGTCGTGGACCGGTTCCTCCGCCTGGTAACTGGGTTCGGGCCCGGCCTTGCGCCAGTCGAGGTGCGAGACCACTTCCCGGCACAGCCTCAGGGCGTCCATTTCGTCCTCGGCCAGGTAGTCGGCCAGGCCGGAGTGTTCGGCATGGAGTTGCGCTCCGCCCAGGGACTCGTCGTCGGACTCCTCGCCGGTCGCCATCTTGACGAGTGGAGGTCCGCCGAGGAACACCTTTGAGCGCTCCCTGATGAAGATGTTGTAGTCGGACATGCCGGGTTGGTAGGCGCCACCGGCTGTCGAGGAGCCGAACACCACGCAAACCGTGGGTACGCCCAACTTGGAGAGTTCGATCATCTCGTAGAAGAAGCCACCCGACTCTGCGAAGTGTTGGACCTGCGCCCGTTTCCGGTTGGATCCGTCGCCACCGGTGGGGATGTTGAGGTCGGCGCCAGCCGATTCGACGAAGCTGACGTAGGGGATGCGGTTGTCGCGGGCAATCTCGAGGGCCCTCATCCACTTCTTGACGCTGTAGGGGGTCATCGCCCCGGCCTGGACCGTCGGGTCGTTGCCCAGGATCACGCATTCGGTGCCAGCGATCACCCCGATGCCGACCATGAAGCCGCCACCGATGGCATAGCCCGAGTCGTAGCCGGCCAGAGGGCTGATCTCCAGGAACGGGCTATCGGGGTCGAGCACGTTGGCGATGCGTTCCCGGATCGGCATCTTCCCCCGGGATCGCAGGCGTTCCATGGCCTCTGGGCCGCCGCCCTTCTCGGCCTCGTCCAGCAGGTCCTCGATGACCTGGAGTTGCTCGAGCATGTCGGCCCGGTTGCGGGCGAACTCCTCCGAGCCGGTCTCCATATGGCTGGGCAGCGGGGGTGCCAACAGGGTTCGTAGGTTCATCGTGCCGTTCGGGATCGGAATGTCGAGGTCACGGCTAGATCATAGACACGGTAATCCTATACCCAAAACATTACCGATGAGCCAGGCTGCCCTGTACTCAGCCGATCGGGTTGAACTGGGTCGGGGTCGCCGGACGGTCGTCGAGCACCACCTGGGTCTTGAACATCTTGTCGGTGACCCGTTGGTTGTCGTCATCCCACAGCGGCCACAGGTAGTCGATGATCCAGTAGATCCCGGCGAAGCTGTTGATGAGGGTCGGGACCAGGAACCGACCCACCCCGACGCCGC
>DCXR01000021.1:0-8457 GCA_002329075.1 Candidatus Neomicrothrix sp. UBA2131 | reverse complement strand
ACCGGGTGCCTGCCCGGTGCCGATCCCGGTGAGGCGGGTGCCGGCGGCCCGCTTGCCGGGCGTGGTGCCGCTGACGCCCTGCCGGTAGCCGAACAGCCAGACCTGCCAGACCAACCAGACCAGTCCGACGATTCCGCCGAGGAGCATCATCATGCCCCCTGCAGCGGGCTCGCCCTTGTCGCTCGCATCGATGGCGGCAACAAGACCGATGAGGAACAGGACGGTCGGGATGATGCCGGCGACCATCACCAGGAGGAAGTCGATGATCGCACCCAGGGCGCGCTTGCCGTAACCGGCCGGCGTCTGGTCCACGGCTGCTGCCTCGTTCGACGAATCCTCGAAGTACGACATGGGTGACCTCCGGCGGTGACAGATCCCACCCCGAGTATGTCAGGTACCACCGATTGCATGCCATGCCGGACCGGACCAGCACCCCGGCCGGCGACGCTTCCTACACTGATGCGATGGGAGAGCGCGAGTGGGGGTTCCGGACCCGGGCACTGCATGCCGGAGCACGGCCGGACCCGACGACCGGCGCCCGGGCCGTGCCGATATACCAGTCCACGAGCTTCGTGTTCGAGGACACCGCCGACGCCGCCGACCTGTTCGCCCTCCAGAAGTACGGCAGCATCTACACGCGCATCTCCAACCCCACCACCGCCGCGTTCGAGGAGCGCATGGCGAGCCTCGAGGGCGGGATCGGTGCCGTGGCCACCTCGAGCGGACAGGCCGCCGAGTTCCTGACAGCCGCAGCGCTGGCGGCCTCCGGCGACAACTTCGTCACGTCGTCGTCCCTCTACGGCGGCACCCACACGATGTTCGACGTCACGCTCGGAAGGTTCGGCATCGAGGCCCGCTTCGTCGACGGTGACGACCCGGCGGCCTTTGCAGCGGCGATCGACGACCGCACCCGCTTCCTCTACACCGAGGTCATCGGCAACCCGTCGGGCGCCGTCGCCGACCTGGTCGCCCTCGGCGACGTGGCTGCCGCCCACGACCTCCCGCTCGTCGTCGACAGCACCTTCGCCACGCCGTACCTGTGCCGGCCGATGGAGCACGGTGCCGACATCGTCGTGCACTCGGCCACCAAGTTCATCGGCGGCCACGGCACCTCCATCGGCGGGGTGGTCGTGGAGTCGGGGCGCTTCGACTGGGGCTCGGGCCGCTTCCCGCAGATGACCGAGCCCACACCCGCCTACAACGACCTGCGCTTCTGGGAGAACTTCGGCGAGTTCGCCTTCTGCACGAAGTTGCGGGCGGAGCAGTTGCGGGACGTGGGCGCCTCTATGTCGCCGTTCAACGCCTTCCTCCTGCTCCAGGGCCTCGAGACCCTGCCGCAGCGCATGGACGAGCACGTCGCCAACGCCCGGCGGGTGGCCGAGTTCCTCGACGGCCACGACGGTGTCGACTGGGTGGCATACGCCGGCCTGCCCGACTCGCCGTACCACGACCTGGCGAAGCGCTACCTGCCGAAGGGGCCGGGGGCGATCTTCACCTTCGGCGTGGCCGGGGGCCGCGAGGCGGGAGCCGCCTTCATCGAGTCGCTCGAACTCGTCAGCCACCTCGCAAACGTGGGTGACGCCCGCACGCTCGTCATCCATCCCGGCTCGACCACCCACCAGCAACTCTCCGACGAGGACCTCGAAGCCGGGGGCGTCACCCCCGAGATGGTCCGCCTGTCGGTCGGGCTCGAGGACGTCGACGACATCCTGTGGGACCTCGACCAGGCACTTGCGGCGGCACGGCAGTGAGCGAGCACACGCCCGTCGACGGCTGGAGCGAGCCGACCGCCGCCGAGCGGCTCGACATCCTCCACTCGGCTCGCACCATCGCCATGGTCGGCGTGTCGCCCAACCCGGCACGGCCCTCCAACTTCGTGGCGACCTACCTCGTCAGCTCGTCGACCGACTACGAGGTGTACTTCGTCAACCCGACCGCCGACGAGATCCTCGGACGACCCTGCGCGCCGTCGCTGGCCGACCTGCCGGTGGTGCCGGACCTCATCGACGTGTTCCGACGGCTCGACGACGTGCCCGGTGTGGCCGAGGAGTCGGTCGCCGTCGGGGCGAAGGCCTTCTGGACCCAGTTCGGACTCTGGAGCCCCGAGGCCGCCCGCATCGCACTCGACGGCGGATTGGACCTGGTGATGGACCGGTGCCTCAAGGTCGAACACGCCCGGTTCGCCGGCGGGCTGCACCTTGCCGGCTTCGACACCGGCGTCATCGACTCCCGTCGCAAGGGCTGACGCGTCCGCTCAACGCGATTCGAGCACCACCAGCGGAATGTCGCGGTCGGTCCCGGCCTGGTAGTTCGCGTAGTCGGGCCATGCGGCGACTGCGACCGGCCAGAGGCGGGCCTTCTCCTCGGGCGAGGCCGTGCGGGCGACGAGTTCGTGCACCACGCCCCTGTCCTGGAGCGTCACCTCGGGGTCGGCCATGAGGTTCAGGTACCAGACGGGGTGCTGGGGTGCGCCGCCCAGCGAGGCGACGACCAGGTAGTGCTCGCCGTCGTGGACCCGGATCAACGGCGTGCGGCGCACCTTGCCGGTCCGACGGCCGGTCGTGGTGAGGATGACGCATGGGGCGCCCTCCATCTCGTAGCCGTCCTCACCGTCGGAGGCGAGGTAGCGCTCGACGTGGTCGGCGACGAACTCCCAGGGGCTCGGTGCGTACTCGGGTTCGCCCATGGACGGAGCGTACGACGCGGGCTCAGGCCCGGACGACGCGGCTGCGGACGACCTTGTCGTGCCAGGTCTGGTTGTCGTCGTCCCAGAGCATCCAGAAGTAGCCCAGGAACACCGGAATCGCCGAAGCGAAGCGCATGATCCAGCGTCCGATCGCCCGACCCATGCCGATGGGTGCTCCGGTGGTCGCGTCGACCACCTTGAGTTTGGCGATGCGCTTTCCCGGGGTGCCGCCCCGGCGGCCCTCGAGGTGGCCGAAGTAGAAGAACACGATGAACAGGAGGAGCGCGAATACAAACAGTTCGTGGATGCCCGCCGAGTCGCTGGTGAGAACGTCGCAGGCGTACTTCGTGGTGTTCTCTCCATCGGACTTCTCGCAGATCCCGGGCTCTTTCGGAAGGACCGCCTGCACGAACGACGACAGCCTGGCGCCCGGGATGCCGACGATGAGCCAGTCGAGGACGAAGGCACCGAGGCGGCGTCCGAAGCCGGCATCGACGAGGTGATCGGTGGATCGGGCTGGCGGGGTGGCGGTGGGGGGGCGTCCACGTTCCCGTCGACGCCGCCGCTCGGAACGTGGAACGCGCCCCATGCCCTCGATGGGGCCGCCGGTCGGTGCGTACGGATCGAAGTCGATCACGGCATGACCGGTGGAGCCGCCGGTCCGGAATCCAGAAGGCGCACGAGGTCGAGGGCCCGCCCGAGGGTGTCGAGGCGGGCGTCGAGGTCCCTGCCGGCAGGGTAGAGGCGAACCGTCGTGATGTCCGCATCCCGCCAGACGCGGAGACGCTCGGCGACCATCGGCTCGGTGCCGAGGAGCGTCGTGGCCAGCACCATCTCGTCGGGGATCACTCCGGCGGCCGCCTCACGCTGCCCGTCCAGCCAGAGCCGTTGTGACTCGGTGGCGACCTCTGCCCAACCCTGCCTGGCGTAGGCGTCGTTGTAGAAGTTGGTGGTGGCCGAGCCCATGCCGCCCAGGCTGAAGGCCAGACCCGGCTTCCGGGCGGCAACCATGGCGGTCAGTTCCACCTCGTCCTCGGCGAATGCCACTTCGGCACCCTGGCAGAGGTCGAGGTCGTCGAGCGTCCGGCCGGCGCGTGCGGCACCCGCGGCCAGCGCCTCGAAGGTTGGAGCGGCACCCTCGGGTACGAAGCTGGTGCCCAACCAGCCGTCGGCGACCTCCCCGGTCAGAGCCAGCATCCTGTGTGAAAGGGAGGCGATGTAGACCGGGATGGGGTACTCGGTCCGTATGGCCAGCCGGAGCGCCTTGCCTTCGCCCCCCGGGCGGGGCAGGCGGACCTCTTCGCCGTCGATGGCGAGGCGTTCGCCGGCCTCGGCGAGGCGCACGACCTCGATCGTCTCGCGCATCCGGGTGAGCGGCCGGTCGAAGGGCACCCCGTGGAGCCCTTCGACCACCTGGGGGCCGGAGGCGCCGAGGCCGAGGAGGAAGCGGCCGTCGGAGAGGTGCTGCAGGGTCAGGGCCGTCATGGCAACCATCGCCGCCGATCGGGCGCCGACCTGGAACACCCCCGATCCCAGAAGCATCCGCTCCGTCCGCTGTGAGAGTGCGGCGATCGGTGTGGCGGCGTCGCCTCCCCAGGCTTCGGCCACCCAGCACACATCGACGCCCAGTCGCTCCGCCTCGGTCACGTAGTCGACGATCTCGGACCAGGGCCCTGACTCGGCGGAGAGTTGGATGGCAGTGCGCATCGGGCCGATCAGGGTACGAGGACAGCGTGGACGGGTGGGGGAGCGTCGCCCTCACCCGCCATCGTGGCGAGCAGGTCGGCGGCACCCTCCAGGGGCTCGACCCGGCGTGAGACGGTGCGGAACGGGTAGCGGTCGGTGGCGAGCAGGTCGAGGGCCGCCAGGTACGCAGGGGCGTCCACACCGAGGGCGCCCAGCAGGCGGAGTTCCTTGAAGACGATGTGGTCCGGGTCGAAGCCGGGCGTCTCCGTGCTGTTGCGGGTGCCGGCCAGCACGATACGGGCCTCGGGAGCGGCGAGGTGGACTGCCTGTCCGAGGGCGTCGGGTGCGTTGGCGGTCACGTCCACGACGACGTTCGCTCCGGGTCCTCCGGTCGCGGCACGCAGCGCCTCGGTCGGGTCCTCCTCGTCGACGTCGACGGCGAGGTCGGCACCGAAGGCGGTGGCCGCCTCGAGTCTCGGCTGGTCGTTGGCCCCCTTGCCGGTGACCATCACGAAGTCGGCGCCGGCCTCCTTCGCCGCGGCCGCTGCAGCCAGTCCCCGGATCCCGGGGCCCAGGACGGCCACGACGTCGCCGGGACCGGTGCCCGGCAACTCGGCTCCCCAGCGGATCCCGGCACCCACCGGGTTGAACAGCGTGGCGTCGACCGGGTCGAGGCCGTCGGGCACCGGCAGCACCATCGAGTCGGGACCCAGGGCGTGGTGTGTGGCCCAACCGCCGGAGAGTTCGGGGCCGACGTCGAGCGGGGAGAGCCCATAGGCGGTTCGCAGGCCGTTGGTGGCGCAACGACGGTAGGCGCCCGATCTGCAGGGATTGCAGGTACGACACGACTGGAAGCACTCGACGGCCACCCGGTCGCCGACGGCGACACTCCATGCTGCAGAAGCGGCACCGCCGACCTCGACCAGCACGCCGACGGTCTCATGGCCGGGAACGAGGGGCGTCCGGATCGGCAGGCGGCCGGTGAAGAGTTCGTGGTCGGTGCCGCAGAGCCCGCACGCCTCGACCTTGAGGAGAGCCGTGTCGGGAGAGGGTGCCGGGACGGCGAGGTCGCGAAACTCGAGCGACCGTGGCGCACACAGCACCAGTGCCCGTGACGTTGCCGGTCGTTCGGTCATGCTCGGCACCTCCGACTGCCTAGCGTACGAGACACACAGCCGCGGAAAGGTTCGGGAGACGCATGCAGCAGGTGAGCGAGCGAGGAGCCGGGGGCCGACGCATCCCGATGCTCGACGTCGACGAGGCCCGGGCCCGGGCGCTCGACGCGGGCGTCCCGGAGGGGATGGCGGACCTCAACGTGTTCCGGATCCTGTTGCACGACCCGCCGACGGCGGCCGCCCTCAACGGCCTACTCCACCGGCTGCTCTGGAAGGGCAGCCTCGACCAGCGCCTGCGCGAGCTCGTGATCCTGCGCATCGGCTGGGTGAGCGGCGCCGTCTACGAGTGGACGCAGCACTGGCACGTGGCGGTCGCCCTCGGCATCGACGAGGCGGACCTGGTCGCCGTTCGGGACTGGGAGGCGTATGAGGGATTCGGACCAGTTGAGCGGGCAATCCTCGCCGCCACCGACGAGACCCTTGAGCGCGGTGCCATCGGCGACGCCACCTGGGTGGCCTGCGCCGAGCACCTCGACGAGGCGCTCCTCGTCGAACTGGTCGCGGCTATCGGCAACTGGGGCATGTTCGCCAGGATGCTCGCGAGCCTCGACGTACCACTTGACGACGGCATGGAGCCGTGGCCCCCCGATGGGTGCGGCCCGGAGAAGGGAGAACGAACATGAGTGGCCCCGAACTGGAACTGGTGAACCCGGGGTTCGTCGACCTCATGGTCGGCCGGCAACCGGAGGGCGGGATCGACGGGTACCTCGGCCTGGTCGTGGTCGAGGCGGAGGCCGGTCGGCTTGTCGTCGAGTTCGAAGTTCGTGACGACCTGATCACCTTCATCGGCAACATGCACGGCGGTTGCCTCGCAGCGCTGTGCGACCACTGCCTCGGCGTCGTGCTCTATCCGGTCATGCCACCCCGGTCCTGGGCGGCGACGACCGAGTTCAAGGTGAACTACCTGCGTCCCGTCCGTGGTGGGACCTGCAGGGCAACCGCCGAGGTCGTGTCGATGACGAAGAGGCTGGCCGTGGTGTCGATCCGGGTCGAGAACGAGGGACGGCTCGTCGCGGTCGCCCAGGGCACCTGCACCGTCAAGTTGGCCCAGGAGAAGCCGCCCGACGAATGACCATGGCCGTGGGCAACAGGGGTCAGCCTGTCCGGTGTGCGGCGAACCGTTCCGGGATCCAGGCCGCCATCAGGGTGCGTAGTTCGTCGGCCACCTCGGCGAGGAGGTGGTCGGCGCCTTCGAACACCTTGACCTCTCCCTGTCCGGCCAGGGACCGCACGATCTCGCTGTTCTCGGGCCCGAGGATCCGGTCCTGCGCACCGTGGAGCAGGAGGAGCGGGGCTGCCAGTTGGGCGGCATGTTCGCAGCCGGCGCTCTGTGTGGCGAAGGTGGCGACCCCGGCGCAATAGGGGCCGAGGGCGCAACCCGCCTGGATCGCCACGGCCCCACCGAACGAGTGCCCGAGGACGACGAACCGGCGTGCTCCCTGCTGCACGGCCCGGTCGGCCGTGGCCGCCAGGTCCAGCAGCGACGACTCGAGGTGGCTGGGCCGGCGGTAGTCGACGCAGACGACTGCAGTGCTCGTCCCGGCAAGCGTTTCGCCGAGGTGGGTGTAGAGGCCGTCGGCCGGGCCGAGGTAGCCGCCCATGCCGCCCGCCGCGCACAGCACCACGTCCTCGGCGCCCGACGGCCCGTGCCAGAGCAGGCCGAGCATTCCCTCCATGGTGTAGGTCTCGATGAGGCGGCGGCCGCCGCCGAGGTTGGTCTGCTGGGTGGCGAGGGGGGCGAGCAGTTCCTGCGCCGAACGTGCGTTCATGGTCGGAAGCCTGTCACAGCGGACCCCGACGACCGAAGTGGACGGCACGCAGAGGCGCGCCGCCGATACCATGGCTCCCGCTCCCGCTTCTGGCTGGAGCAGGCACCGGTGCCCGAGTGGACCAAGGGAACGGCCTGCAAAGCCGTAAAGCCGCGGGTTCAAATCCCGCCCGGTGCTCGACGATCGGGGCGGCCCGACACCGAGGGCCGGGGCGTCCGATCAGAGGGATGAGTGCGATGTCCGACGAGGTTGAAACCCAGGGTCACCCGGAGGGTGGGCATGCGGGGTACGACGGCCCCCCACTGCCGCACACCCCGCCGATGGGGATCTCTGCCGTGCGGCCAGGAGACCCGCCGCCGACGGCTCCCCGGCAGCCGGTGGTGTCACGGCGGCCAACCGAACCGGCGTCGAACCTGCTGGCATCCCTCGTCGCCTCCGCAGGCGTCGTCCTCGCCATCATCGGGACCTTCCTGCCCTGGGTCGTGGCCAGAGGGGCTGGCAACATCTCCGAAATCGGTTGGGATCAGGTCGGCGACGCCGTGCTGGTGCTCGTCATCGGACTCGTTGGTGCGGGAGCCACCGGTGCCCTCTGGGTCGGGGTGCGTGGGCTCGTCGTGAAGCTCCTGTTGTTGGCAACCGGAGCGGTCCTGCTGCTCCTCGCCGGACTCGAGGCAGGTGACGTACGCGGGCTGTCGCCGATCGACGACGGTTTCGAGTTCAGGATCGGCTCGGGCCTGCTGGTGATCGCCATCGGTGGCGTGCTCCTGTTCGTGGCGGCGCTACTGGACCGGGGTCCCTGGGCGTTGCGAAGCCGCCCGTAGCCCCCGGGCGGGCGAGCCTCGGTTGAAGGCGTACGTGTAGGTCACTCCGTCGACCTCGACGGTGACGCCCCCACTGTCCATGGTGGCGACCGCCGTCGCCGCGGCGAGGAGCCCCACCATCCCCAACAGCGCCACCAACTTCCGACACGTACGCACCCGACCCCCAGTGTCCTCGCTCGGAGCGAGCCCAGTGCGGCAGAGACAGGCGCTGGCACCGGTCCCTGTGTTCCCGTGGAGGCCCACTGCTACGCTCTCACGCTCCGGGGCCGTTAGCTCAGTTGGCTAGAGCACCTGCATGACGCGCAGGGGGTCGGGGGTTC
>DCXR01000054.1:41083-41419 GCA_002329075.1 Candidatus Neomicrothrix sp. UBA2131 | reverse complement strand
CTCCGCCAGCCACTCGGACAACGGCCGGTTGAAGCACGTGAGCATCACCTGCTCACCACGCGCCACCGCCCGCTCCGCCCAGGCCAGCGCCAGACGGGTCTTACCGCTCCCCGCCCTGCCCGTGACAAGCACACGCCGGTTCTGGTCGAGCGTCGCCAACGCACGCGTCTGCTCCGTCGAAACCCGATGCAGCATCGTCCGGGCATGACGCGTGGCGGCATCAGGGTCCCAACTAAACGACACGTCTGGCCGCAGAATCGCCACGACCGCCTCGAGTTGCTCGAGAGTCAGTGCACTGTTCTGATAGTTCTCGACCATCAGGTCCCAGAGACGGTC
>DCXR01000054.1:31890-40701 GCA_002329075.1 Candidatus Neomicrothrix sp. UBA2131 | reverse complement strand
AACTGGCCCTCGGCCTCCGCCACATCGGGCAGGGCGACGGCATGTTGCACATGAACGTGCTCGAGGAGCGGTGACCGTTCACGCAACCTGTCGCGCAGCGCGTAGGACGCATCCTGTGCCTGACGTACCGGCGAACGGAGTGGAGAGTTGTCCCGATACCACTCACCCTGCCGAATCTCCACCGGACCGCCCTTCACCTCCACGCCAACGACGCCGACCCGGTCGTTCACCAGCAGCACATCGAGTTCGTACGGTCGGCGAGGAGTGCTGATGTCATAACGCGGGATGATGATCCAACTGTCCCGCAGCCCGGAAATCAACTTCTGAACGACACGCCTCTCCGACGGGTCGAGACGGCTCAGCGGCAGGTCCTCGGGAATCAGTAGGCCCATCGCGCGACCTTACGAGAGTCCCGGCCGACGTGCTCGAAACGTCACGGCAGCCGGGTACACGAAAGGTGCGACACAGGAGGAACGCCATGCGACTGTTCAGACGACGTCCCAAGGAAGAACCGCCAGAAACCGTGACGCTCGTCATCGTCGATACCTGCCTCACCTGCGGAGGGGATGTCTTCGACGACGTGACGTACTGTCTGACCTGCGGAGCCACCTTCGACTACGACGACATCGAGGAACTCGACGCCGGTGGCGTCTTCGACGAAGGCTGCTAGCCCGCCAGCCGGACGCCCACCCTGGCGGCCGCTTCCCGCACCACCTGTTCGACTTCCGCCGTGTCGACTCCACCGGGGAAGCGGAAGACGGGGCCGTAGACGGTGAGCGACGCCACGGCCGTGCCGTCGGGGCCGCAGACGGCGGCTGCCACTCCTGAGATCTCCTCGCTGAACTCGCCGATCGTCCAGGCAGCGCCGGTGCGGCGGACCTCGCCGACCCGCTGACGCAGGCCCACCAGCGTGGTGACCGTGTGCGGCGTGAACTCCTCGAGGCCGCCGTCGGCATAGGCGGCGACGTCGGTGTCCGACCAGCCGCCCATCAGGGCCAGGCCGGCGGCGATGGTGTGCAGCGGGAACCGGTGGCCGGTCCAGTCGGTGACCTGCACGTGTCCCGGGCCCGGCACCTGGTCGACGTAGAGGCCGTCGCAGCCGTCGGGAACGACCAGGCCGGCGCACTCGCCCAGCCGGTCGGCCAGGTCGAGCAGCTCGGGGCGGGCCATCTCCCGCAGGGAACCGGGCGAGGCCCCCGAACCGGCCAGGGCAATCAGGCCGGCGCCGATCACGAAGCGGCCGGCATCGTCGATCCGCTCGACGATGCCGAGCTCGTCCAGGCTGGCGAGGATGCGCGAGCACGTCGACTTGGCCAGGCCGGTCGTCCGGGCCACCTCCGAGACGCCCACCGAGCCCCCGCCGGCCGAAACGGCCCGCAACACGCTGAACGTTCGCTCGATCGACTGCACGCGGCTAGCATAGAACACCAACCACTGGAACGTTCCACTCAATGGAACAATAGTGCCCGAAAGGGGTCCCCGTGCAGGACGAGGCACAGTGCGTGATCATCGGAGGCGGCGCCATGGGCACCGGCCTCCTCTACCACCTCGCCCACGAAGGCTGGACCGACACCCTCCTCATCGAAAAGGGCGAACTCACCTCAGGTTCCACCTGGCACGCCGCCGGGCTCGTCCCCCACTTCATCGGCAGCCTCAACATGGCCAAGGTCCACAACGACGCCACCCGCCTCTACCAGACCCTCGAAGCCGAGACCGGCCTCTCCCCCGGCTGGCACGACTGCGGCGCCATCCGCCTCGCCGTCAACGACGAACAAGCCGAGTGGTACCGCTACGTCCAGGGCGTCCTCGAACTCATCGGCATCGACTCACACCTCATCGGCCCCGACGAAATCCGCAACCTCGCCCCACTCATCGAAGACACCTCCGACATCGTCTTCGGATTCCACACCCCCCACGACGGCTGGGCCGACCCCACCGGCACCACCAACGCCATGGCCGCCGGCGCCCGCCAACTCGGCGCCACCATCGCCCGCCACACCCTCGTCACCGACGTCAACCCCCTGCCCGACGGCCGCTGGGAAGTCGTCACCGACAAGGCCGGCGAACGGGCCACCGTCATCGCCGAACACGTCGTCAACGCCGCCGGCCACTACGGCCCCCAGGTCGGCGCCATGGTCGGCCTCGACGTCCCCATCGTCTCGGTGATCCACCAGTACCTCATCACCGAATCACTCCCCGCCATGGCCGCCTGCGAACACGAGATGCCCGTCGTCCGCGACCCCCGATCGTCGTGCTACTACCGCCGCGAAATCGACTCCCTCCTCGTGGGCCCCTACGAGCGGGCCGGCGCCGTCACCTACGGCACCGAAGGCATCGACTGGGACCTCCACTTCCACCTCACCCCACCCGACCACGACGTCCTCATGCCGTGGCTCGAACTCGCCGCCGAACGCATCCCCGTCTTCGGCGAAGCCGGCATCAAGCAGACCATCTCCGGACCCATCACCCACACCCCCGACGGCGGCTTCCTCATGGGCCCTGCCCCCGGCCTACGCAACTACTGGATGTGCGTCGGCGCATCGATCGGCATCACCCAGGGCCCCGGCGCCGGCAGGTACCTCGCCCAGTGGATGGTCCACGGCCAGACCGAGATCAACGTCCGCGAAATGGACCCCAGGCGCTTCGGCCCCTGGGCCACCCTCGACTACACCATCGACAAGTCCATCGACGAATTCCACGAGATGTACCAGGTACGCATGCCCGGCGAATACCGACCCGCCGGCCGCCCCCTGCGCATGACCCCCATCTACGACCGACTCGACGCCCTCGACGCACAGTGGCAGGACGTCTGGGGTTGGGAGCGCCCCCAGTACTTCGGCGAGCCCGAAGGCCACTCGTGGCGACGCTCCAACGCCTTCGACATCGTCGCCGCCGAATGCCGGGGCGTACGCGACCGGGTCGGGATCGCCGACCTGACCGCCTTCGCCAAGTTCTTCGTCGCCGGAGACGACGCCGCCGCCCTGCTCGACCGCCTCTCGGCCAACCGGTTGCCGATCCGCACGGGAGGCCTGCGCCTGGTCCACATGCTCACCTCGTCCGGCGGCATCGAAGGCGAGATGACCATCACACGCCTCCACCCCGACGGCGGCGAACCCCGCTTCTACCTCAACTCCGCCGTGGCCGGCGAAACCCACGACGAGGACTGGCTGGTCCAGCACATCGAACCCGGCGAGGACATCGACGTCCACGATGTCACCGGCGACTACGGGATCCTCGCCGTCACCGGACCACGGGCACGCGACGTGCTCGCCCCGCTCACCGACGCCGACCTCGGCAACGCCGCCTTCCCCTGGCTCACCGGACAGGAGATCGACATCGCCGGCGTGCCCTGCATCGCCCTGCGGATGTCCTACGTCGGCGAACTCGGCTGGGAACTCCACCATCCCATCGACCGCATGGCCGACCTCTACGACGCCCTCGTCGCCGCCGGCGAACCCCACGGCATGGTCCACTTCGGCGCCTATGCCATGAACGCCATGCGCATAGAGAAGGCCTACAAGGCCTGGGGCAACGAGCTCACCACCGAGGTCACCCCCGTCGAAGCCGACCTCGGCCGGTTCGTCGACCTCGACTCGGGCCGGGACTTCCTCGGACGCGACACCGTCGTCGCCCGCCGCGCACAAGCCGGACCCGACAACGCCGGACTCGACATGGTCCTCGTCTACGCCGAGGTCGACGCCACCGACTCCGACTGCCGCGGCAACGAACCCTGCTTCGCCCCCGGTGACGACGCCGTCATGGGCGTCACCACCAGCGGCACCTGGGGACACACCGTCGACAGGAGCCTCTGCTTCGCCTACGTGGCGCCCGACCATGCCGCCCCCGGCGCCACCTTCGAGATCCGACTCTTGAACGAGCGCCACACCGCAACCGTCCTCGACGGCGCCGCCCACGACCCGACCAACGAACGCCTCCGGGCCTGAAGGGGCACGCCATGGGCGATGAACGCCGACGAGCAGGAGGACGCGCCGCCCGGGTCGCCGCCCGGGCCGCCGCACCCGGCGAGGACGACAGAGCCGTCCACCCCGGCCAGTCCGGCGGCAGGTACCAGCCCCTCACGGACAGCGAATGCCGCACCGTCTACGACACCGCCCTCACCCTCCTCGAGGAATACGGCATCGGCGGACCCATCCCCGAGTTCATCGACGTCGTCGTTCCCGCCGGCGGTCGGCTCGACGACGACCGCCTCCACTTCCCCCGCGCCCTCGTCGAGGAGGCCATCGCCATGGCCGCCAAGGAGTTCACCTGGCACGGCCTCGACGACGACCGCTCCATCCAGGTTGGCGGCGACCGGGTCCACTTCGGCACCGCCGGCGCCGCCGTGTCGGTCTGGGAACACGAGACCCGCACGCACCGGCCCTCCGACCTCCAGGACGTCTACGACGTGGCCCGCCTCGTCGACACCCTCGAACACGTCCACTTCCACGTCCGCACCCTCGTACCCCGCGACATGGCCGGGGCCCGCGACCTCGACGTCAACACCGCCTACGCCCTCGCCATGGGCACCACGAAGCCGATCGGCACGTCGTTCTTCCAACCCGAGCACGTCCACGAGGTCGTCGACATGTACGACACCATCCTCGGCCGCCCCGGCGCCTTCGCCGAACGACCCTTCTGCGTCGCCAACAACACGTTCGTCGTACCGCCGCTGCGCTACGCCGAGGACGCCGTCCGCTCGATGGTCGCCCAGGTCGACACCGGCATGCCCATCAACCTGCTCTCCGCCGGACAGGCCGGCGCCACCTCGCCGGCGGCGCTGGCCGGATCGTTGGCCCAGGCACTCGCCGAATGCCTGTCGGTCCTGACCTGCGTCAACCTCATCAAGCCCGGCCACCCGTGCGTCATGGGGCTGTGGCCGTTCGTGTCCGACCTGCGCACCGGCGCAATGACCGGCGGCTCCGGCGAAGAAGCCGTGCTCAACGCCGCCGCCGCCCAGGTGGCCAACTGGCTGGACCTGCCGTCCGGCGTCGCCGCCGGAATGGCCGACTCCAAGGTCCCCGACAACCAGGCCGGCCACGAGAAGGGCCTCACCGTTGCGCTCGCCGGACACGCCGGCGCCAACCTCGTCTACGAATCAGCCGGGATGCTCGCCAGCCTGCTGGCCTGCTCCTACGAGGCGCTCGTCATCGACAACGACATGCTCGGCGCCGTCAACCGCACCGTGCGAGGCATCGAGGTCACCCCCGACAAGCTCTCCGTCGAGACCATCGGCTCGGTCATCCACGGCGACGGCCACTTCCTCGGCTCCGACCAGACGCTGTCGATCATGCAGTCCGAATACATCTACCCGCAGGTCGGCGACCGGCTCAGCCCCGCCGACTGGTTCGACGCCGGCGCCACCTCGGTCGACGAACGGGCCCGGATCGTGGTCCGCGAGGTACTGTCGAAGCACTTCCCGTCGCACATCTCCCCCGAGGTCGACGCCACCGTGCGGGAACGGTTCGAAATCCGGCTCCCGGTCGGGGCACTGACCTCTTCTGACCGCTGGTCGGCCTGACCCTCCCCCGGCTTGGCAGGCTGGCCACATCAGCCAACCACTCGAGGGACGCCGCGTGCTGGTCGTCGGCGCCTCGTCCGGCCTCGGCACCGCCCTGGCGAAGGCCGTTGTGGCAACCGGCGGACAGGCCGCCGTATCGGCCCGACGCTCCGACCGGCTCGACGAACTCGTCGCCGAGATGGGTGGCGGCCACGCCCTGCCCGGCGACGCCACCGACCCCGGCGATGCCCGCCGGGTGGCCGAAGCCGCCGCCGAAGCCATGGGCGGCCTCGACCTCATGGTCTACGTCGCCGGCTACGGCGTCCTCCAGCCCCTCGTCGAGACCGACCCCGACACGTGGACCGACGTCTTCCGGGTGAACGTGGTCGGCGCCAACCTGGCCGCCGCCGCAACACTCGACCACCTCAGCCCAGACGGCATCGCCGCCTTCGTGTCGTCACGCACCGTCGACGACGCCAACCCGCTGTTCGCCACCTACTCGATCACCAAGGCGGCGCTCGACCAGTCGATCCGGGTCTGGCGCAACGATCACCCCGACCGGCGCTTCGTGCGCATCGTCATGGGCAACACCGCACCCACCGAGTTCGCCGACCACATGCGCCCCGAACGCCTGGGCGAGGCACTCGAGACCTGGCAGGGGCTCGGCATCCCCGGCGGGACGATGGACGTCGACGACGTCGGGCGTGCACTGGCCGAATCCCTCGCCGTCGCCCTCGACCACCCAGGCATCGACAGTTCGGAAATCAGGTTCGACGCCCGCCCCGACTGAGTCTGCGCGGGGATCAGTCCTCGACGACTCCGGCGATCGCCTTCTCGGTCACGCCCACCAGCGGCGCCACGTTCGGATAACCGGCGTAGGGCGCCAGGAACACGAGCGTCTCGCGCAGTTCCTCGACCGTCAACTCACCGTTGGCCAGCGCCGACCGGGCCTGCAGGCCCCAGATGTCCGTCGCCCCGTTCGCCGCAATCACGCCCATCGCCAGCAGGCGACGGTCGCGAAACGACAGCACGTCACGGTCCCAGACCTCGGCGAACAACGACCGCAGCATCACGTCGTTGAAGGTGCTCACGCCCTCGGGGATCTCCCGGACCTCGTCGCCGTAGACCTCGCGCATCTTCGCCAGGCCCCGCTCCCACGCCGACCGTTCGTCGTGTTCGTCGTATTCGTCGCTCATGGTGTTCCTCCTCGTTCGCCCTGTGCGCCCTGTGCACCGGCCGTGTCCCCCACGCCGAAGACCTCCGGCATGGCCTGTTCGAGCGCCTCGACCATGCCACGCAGGTCCCCGTCGGCGCACAGGTCGGCGGCCAGGCGTAGGTCCTTGCGGGCGATGTCGGCCGTCGCCTGCATGCGATCCCGGCTCTCACCGACGAGGTAGCCGGACGGCAGGTCGAGAATCGGAAGGAACTGCTCGGTCAGAGCGCCCAACTGCCCGACATGACGCCAGGCGCCGACAAGGGCGTCGACATCGACCTCAGCACCCCCTGCCATACCGAGGGCAGCTGCGCTCGCAGCGAACTGCGCATAGGTCATCACGTTGAACGCCAACTTCATGGCCGCACCGGCACCCACCGGCCCGGCAGCGATTACATGGCTGCCATACCAACCGAGCAGGACGGCGGCCGCCCGGGACAGGTCGTCCCGCCCGCCGACGAACAACACGAGCTCACCGGCCCGTGCAGCCACCGAGCCACCGGCCACACACACGTCGTGGAGGTCGCCGCCCCACCCGGCCGCCAGGTCCCTGGCCGAGGCCACGGCGTCAGGGTGGATCGTGGAATGGACGAGGATGCTCAGGGGATCGTCCCGACCGGCGGCGCCACCGGCCAGGTCGTCGACCACCAACTCGACGTGGTGGGCGTCAGGGACGCAGATGCTGACCACATCGGCAGTGGCAGCCACCTCGGCACCAGACGATGCGGCGGTCGCCCCGGCGTCGACCATCGCCTCGACCGCCGCCGAGTCCAGGTCGAACACGATGACCGGCACGGCGGCATCGAGCAGGCGCCCGACCATGGCCGAACCCATCTGTCCCAGGCCCACATACCCGACGCTCATGCGGCGTTCCCTGGCGTGAACCGGATCGGCAACTTCGCCCAGCCGGTCACATTCGAACTGTGGAACCGGACCTTGGCGTCATGGTCGACCTCGTAGTCGGGCAGACGCCGGTGGATCTCCTCGAGCGCCACCCGCCCCTCGAGCCGGGCCAGCGCCGCACCCAGGCAGAAGTGGGCCCCATAGCCGAACGCCAGGTGCCGTTCGGGACGACGATGGATGTCGAACTCCTCGGCGGTCGGCCCGAACTCGCGCTCATCGTGGTTGGCGGCGCCGATCAGCAGCAGCACCGAGTCGCCCGCGCTCATCTGCCCGCCGTGCATCTCGTGGTCACGGGTCAGGGTCCTGTGCATGTACTGCGTCGAGTTGTGGAAGCGCAGCACCTCCTCCACCGCCCCGGGCATCAGGTCAGGGTCGGCAACGAGCTCGTCACGTTGGTCGGGGTGCCGAGACAGGATCTCGATGCCGTTGGACACCATCTTGGTCGTCGTCTCGTGTCCGGCGATCACCAACAGCACGCAGAAGCCGAGCAACTCCGCCTCGGTGAGCGCCCGGCCGTCGACCTCGAGGGCAATCAGGTCGCTGATAAGGCCCTCGTCGCCGGTCGTGCGCCGCCGATCGAGGTCATCCTGGAAATACTCGAGCATCTCGAACATCCCCTCCAGCGCCTCCCGGGGCATCTGCATCGACCCGTCCTCCCGCACCAGGACCTGGTCGGACACCCGACGCAGGAACGGACGGTCCGCCTCGGAGATCCCCAACACGGCGGAGATGACGTCCATCGGAAATGGCGACGTGATGTCGGCAACCAGATCCGCCTCACCGAGTTCGACGACCGCATCGACGTACCCGGACACGATCCGACGGACCTCGTCCTCCATCTCGGACATGCGTCGGACCGTGAACACCCGGGACAGCAACTGGCGGAACACCGTGTGCTCAGGTGGATCCATCTCGATCAACTGCTCGAAGGCCGGCCGCTCGCGGCTCCGGTCCCGGCGGCTCTCGAGGGCCACACCACCCGTCGACGAAAACGTCCCGAAGTCGCGGAACGCCTCGAGCACATCGCCGAAGCGGCTCAACGCCCAGAACCGCAGGTCCGGATTCCAGTAGGCGGGGGCCTCCCCGCGAAGTCTGGCGTAGACGGCATAGGGGTCGTCGTGGACCGCGAAGGCGTACGGGTTGTAGACGAGTTCACCGGGAGGTACCAGGTCGCTCACGGACGCGACCCTAGTGAGGG
>DCXR01000054.1:0-31512 GCA_002329075.1 Candidatus Neomicrothrix sp. UBA2131 | reverse complement strand
CGGCCCAGCCGCGACAGCCTGAACCTCCGACATCGCTCCAGCAGAAGGGTCGGATCATGGGCACACGCTTCGAAGGACAGGTCGCAATCGTCACCGGCAGCGGAGGCGGGATCGGCGAGGCCTACGCCCGGGCCCTCCACGCCGAAGGCGCACGGGTCGTCATCGCCGAGTTGGACGACGTGTCCGGCCGGGCGGTTGCCGACGACCTGGGCGAGGACGCCCTTTTCGTGGCAACCGACGTGGGCGACCCCGCCAGCACCGACGCCATGGCCGCGGCGACGGTGACCGCCTTCGGGCGCATCGACCACCTCGTCAACAACGCCGCCATCTTCGGCGACATGGAACCCGCCGGGCTCACGACCGTCGACTACGACTACCTCGACCGGTTCCTGCAGGTCAACCTGCTCGGCGCCCTTCACTGCACCCGGTCCGTCATGGGACCGATGGCCGAAGGAGGAGGCGGCAGCATCGTGAACCAGTCGTCAACCGCCTCGTGGATGGGCATCGCCGGCTTCTACGGCCTCACCAAGGCAGGGCTCAACTTCCTCACCTCAGCACTCGCCCACGAACTGGGCGGGCACAACATCCGGGTCAACGCCATCGCCCCCGGGCCGACCGGGACCGCCGCCTTCGACAAGCAGGTACCGGATGCGTTCCGTGACCCACTGGTGGCGAGCCTCGCCATCAAGCGCCTCGGCGAACCCGACGACCACGTAGGCCCGGTGCTGTTCCTGCTGTCCAACGAGGCCAGGTGGATCACCGGCCACGTCCTGGCCGTCGACGGTGGCCAGGTGACCCGGATCTGAGCCGGGACTCACCCGGGTTCACGCCGACGATCGGGCGACAAGGATCCCGACGGCGCCCCGGGCGGGCCGCCCGGGGCCTCCAGTCCGAGCACCGACAACAGGCTCGGCAAAGCCCCTAGGGTCCGGTGATGGATCCGGAGATACCCCGACCACCGGCGACTCCCGGCTCCCCGGCCGACCACATCCCGTCAGGTGCGGTCGCCGCCGCCCTCGTAGGAGCAGGTGGCATCGCTGGGGCTGCGATCCGGTGGGCGGTCCTCGAGGTGCTACCCGGTGGCATGGCCGGTGGCGACGGCACTTCCACGACATCGACGCCGCTGGCCGTCGGCGACGCCCACGTCTGGCTCCGAGACGGGCTGCCATGGGGACTGCCCTGGCCGGTAATCCTGGTGAACATCGTCGGTTGCGGGCTCCTGGGCGTGCTGATCGGCCGTCGCCGGGCCTCCACACGGTCCCGGTTGCTTCTCGGCACGGGCTTCTGCGGTGGCCTCACCACCTTCTCGACCTTCGCCGTCGATGCTGCCGGGCTGTGGCGCTCGGCCCGACCGGGTGTGGCCGCCACGTACGTCGTGTTGTCGGTCCTCATCGCCCTGGGGGCATTTCTGGCAGGGCGGTCTGCGGCAGGTGGATCCGGGAGGATCCCATGAGCACCGTTGCATTCGTCGCCCTCGCCGGCATGGGTGCAACGCTCAGATGGCTGGCCACCGACCTCTGGCCGGGCGGACACCGGGGAACGATGCTCGTCAACGTGACCGGAGCATTCCTACTGGGGCTACTTGCAGGAGGCGGCGCATCGGCGACAACGATGACGATCGTCGGAGCCGGCGGCCTCGGTGCGCTCACCACGTTCTCCCGATTCGCCCAGGATGCGGTCGATCTGGCAACCGACTCCCCGACGGATCATCCGACCAGGGCATCCGGGAACGGCGCCATCCTCTATCTGGCAGCCACACTGGTGCTCGGCCTGGTCGCCGCATGGCTGGGCCTCGAGATCGCATCCTGAAACCCGCCCTGGAGCCCCCCATGCCCGACTACAACCTCGCCTTGCTCGCACGGGCCGTCGCCGGGGCGGTACCCGACCGGGACTACTTCGTCCACGGAGACCTGCGCCTCACCTACGCCGACATGCAGGACAGGGCCCGCCGGTTCGGTCGCTACCTGGTCGACCAGGGGTTCGAGGTGCACAGGGAACGCCACGAACTCGCCAACCACGAGATCGGACAGGACACGCTCGGGCTCTACCTCCACAACGGTTCCGAGTTCCTGGTCGCCAACCTCGGCTGCTTCGAAGCAAGGGTGGTGCCCTTCAACGTCAACTACCGGTATGTGGCCGAGGAACTCACCTACCTGCTGCACGACAGCGGAGCCCGCGGCCTCGTCTACCACTCGGCATTCGCTGCGACGCTCGCCGAGGTGCTCGATGGGATCACCGGACCACGGACGCTGATCCAGGTACCCGATGCGACGGACAATCCCCTGCTGCCCGGCGCTGTCTGGTTCGACGACGCCCTCGCAGCCAGCGACCCCGACCCCGGGGTCGACCCGACACCGGACGACCTCTACGTCCTCTACACCGGTGGGACCACCGGCATGCCGAAGGGGGTGCTGTGGCGCCAGGCCGACGTGTACGTGTCGGCGCTCGGTGGACGCAACCGAAGGACCGGCGACGAATGGCCCGACGTCGAGG
Source organism: Candidatus Neomicrothrix sp. UBA2131 (assembly GCA_002329075.1). GTDB lineage: Bacteria > Actinomycetota > Acidimicrobiia > Acidimicrobiales > MedAcidi-G1 > S20-B6. The sequence continues at coordinate 29,019 of DCXR01000054.1, read as the reverse complement.
CGATCGTCGAAGTGGCGACCAGGGGCGGAAGGTCGCGGGTCATGCCACTGCCGCCGTTCATGCACGGCGCCGGCCAATGGCCGTCGCTCACCGGCCTGCTTTCCGGACACACGATCATCCTCCCCGGAGTCGTCGAACGCCTCGACCCGACCAGCATCCTCGAAGCCGTCGAACGCGAGGCAGCCACCACGCTCATCATCGTCGGCGACGCCTTCGCCCGGCCCCTCTGTGAGGCGATCGAGGGAAGCCACCACGACCTCTCGAGCATCGCCGCCTTCATCAACTCGGGAGCCGCCCTCCACACCGAAACGAAGGCCCGGATGCTCGACCTGCTCCCCGGCCGGATGATCATCGACACCCTCGGCTCATCGGAAACGGGCTCGCAGGCCCGTGAGGTCACCACCTCGGCGGATGAGGCGAGGACCGGTTCGTTCACCGCCACCGAGACCGGAACGGTCGTCGACAGCACACGCACACGGTTGGCCGTACCCGGCGAGGACGACCTCGGATGGCTCGCCCAGCGCGGCCGCCTCCCCCTCGGCTACCTCGGCGATGCCGACAAGACAGCCGCCACCTTCCCCGTGATAGGGGGCGAACGCATGGCCGTCGCCGGCGACCGGGCGCAGTTGGCGATCGACGGCACCGTGATCCTCCACGGCCGCGACTCGGTCACCATCAACTCGGGAGGCGAGAAGATCTTCGCCGAAGAGGTCGAGCAGGCCCTGATGCGCCATCCCGCCGTGTCCGACGTCGTCGTGTGCAGCCGGCCGTCTGAGCGTTGGGGCAGCGAGGTGTGTGCAGTGCTGGCCCTGCACGAAGACCAGGACCCCAGCGACGCCGACCTCCTCGCCGAGGCCGGTGCCCATATCGCCGGCTACAAGTTGCCCAAGGTCATAGTGCGCTGCGACGAGGTGTACCGCAGCCCGTCCGGCAAGGTCGACTACCGCTGGGCAGCCGACAGGGTGCGGGAAGCCTGAACGCCCGCATCTGTCCGGGTTCCCGGCCCCGCCACCAGGCCCCATTGGGGAACTACCACCAACACCCCGGCACCAGGCCCGTTTCCCGCACCGGACCCCCGCCCGTTACATCCCTGCTTCGATCACCTCGACGCCCCGCATGTACGGCTTGAGCACGTCGGGGACCCGCACCGACCCGTCCTCCTGCCGGTAGGTCTCGACAACCCCCGCCCAGACCCGAGGCACAGCCAGCCCCGAGCCGTTGAGGGTGTTCACGATCTGCGTCCCCCGCTCGCCCGTCGGGCGATACCTCGCGTTGGCACGCCTCGCCTGGTAGTCACCGAACCATGACACCGACGAGACCTCCAGCCACTGGTCGGCACCCGGTGCGTAGACCTCGATGTCGAACGTGCGAGCCGACGAGGCACCCAGGTCGCCTGTGACCAGATCAACGATCCGGTAGGTGAGGCCCAGGTCGGCGATGGCCGACTCGGCCCGATCCAGGATGTCCATGTGGACCTTGTGCGACTGCTCCTCGGTGGCGTAGGCGAGCAGTTCGACCTTGTCGAACTCGTGGATCCGCAACAGGCCCCGGGTGTCACGGCCCGCCGAACCGGCCTCGCGGCGGAAACACGACGTATGGGCCATGAACTTGAGCGGCAGGTCGACCTCGTCGACAACCTCGTCACGGAACAGCGACGTGAGCGGCACCTCGGCGGTCGGGATCGCCCACAGGTCGTCGCGTTCGAGGTGGTAGGCGTCGTCCTCGAACCTGGGGAGGTGCCCGGTCGAGACCATCGTCTCGGTCCTGACAAGCGTCGGCGGTCGCATCTCGCGGTAGGCGTCGGCGTTGCGGTCCAGGCCGTACTGGCACAGAGCCCTGCAGAGCGTGGCGCCGAGTCCCGAGTACATGACGAACATGGCACCCGAGAGCTTGGCGCCGGTGGCGGCGTCGAGGATGCCGAGTTCCTCGCCGATGTCCCAGTGCGGCACCCGCTGGTGTTCAGGGAACGAGTCCAGATCGGCGCCCACCTGCCGGATCACCGGGTTCTCCTCCGGGGTCAGTCCGTCGGGACAGTCCGGTGCCGGCGTGTTCGGGACCTGCAGCAGGATCTCGCGGATCTCGGAGGCCAGGCCGTCCGCCTCGCAGGCGATCGCATCGGCCCGGTCGCCCAGGTCACGACTCCGGGACTGCAACTCGGCTGCCTCGTCGCCCCTGCCCTCCTTGTGCAGGTCACCGACGGAACGGGAGATTCCCTTGACCTCGTTGCGGACGGCGTCGCGCTCCTCGGCCAGCCGCCGCTGACGCTCGTCCAATTCGAGCACCCGGTCCAGCGAAGCGACGTCCTCGCCCCTTCGGGCGATGGCGGCCTTGACCCCATCGGGGTCAGCGCGCAGGCGGCGTACGTCGATCATGGGGTGAACCTACCCTCCGGGCGGGACGCACCACGGAACGATAATCCCGGGATCAGCCCCGACCCGGCTCGTAGAGCCTCGCGGCCCGCTCAGCACGCTCACCCTTTGCGAACCGTGCGAACTTCACGACGATGACACCCCAGAGAAAGAAGCCGCCGAGCACCTTCATGATCGCACCGGCGGCCTGCTGATCGGAGATCACACCGATCCCCCACGGTTCGAAGCCGTCGTCGTACACCTTGTAGACCGCTCCCTCGGCGAATGTGAGCCAGCCGGCCGGAACGGTCGGGATGATCGACATGAGGAACAGGTAGAGCATCTGCCCGGGCGGACGAAGTCGGTGTTCCCGGATCGGCGACACGACCGGCATCCACATCAGCATCGCCGAGGCGAACAGCACCAGGTGCGCCGTGTAGTGGAAGGCGCCGTTCTCCGCCGAGAGGCGCACTATGCCGCTCCAGTGGGTGATGGCGATCAGGCCGTTGAAGACAACGCCGGCGACGACCGGGTTCGACAGGCGACGCAGGATCCTCGACGAAACACCGTCATCGAGGATCACCAGCCGGGCCAGCCAGTCCGGCGTGGCCAGGAGGAACAGGGGTGGCACGAACATCGTGATCGACATGTGCTGCACCATGTGCACCGAGTAGAGGTGTTCCTCGGCGATGTCGTGTACCGGCCAGTCCGACGAAAGGAACAGCAACACCACGGCGGCGACATAGGCACGCTTCTGGGAGCGTGTGGCGACGGGAACGCCGGCGGGCAGCACACGGGGCCCAATGCGCGATGCCCACCATCCCAGGCCGACGATCGCGAGCACCAGGGTCCAGACCTCGGGGTGGGCCTGGAACTCCCAGGGGCTGGCGACGGCCAGCATCTAGGTGTCCAGGTTCATCGCTGTGAGCATCAGCAACCAGTCAACCGGTTCGCCCGGGATTCCGGGCGCAAGTCGCTAACCCCCGGTCCAGAACTCGAACACCGTGAGGACGATGCAGTAGACGGCCGTGGCAAGGATCAACCCCGTCACGAAGAACCGGGTGAACAGCACACTGTCGAACCTCAGGTGCATGAACCAGGCAGCCACGTAGAAGAACTTGACGACCATCATCACCATGAGGGCCGGAATCAGGACCGGACCGATGTCCACGAAGTACGTCGACACCTCGGCGGCCGTGATCACCGCCAGGAGGATGGCGATCTGGACGTACTTGGCGTCGGTCGGATGCTCGTGGTCGGTGTTCGTGGCGGCGGCTTCGGTGCTCATTGCTGCGGGCTCCCTGGTCAACTCGTGGGAGAAGGCACGAGGTAGATGACGGTGAAGATGAAGATCCAGACCACGTCGACGAAATGCCAGTAGAGGCCGACGATCTCGACGGTCTCGGAATTCTTCTTCGTGAGCGTGCCCCGGTACGACGAGATGACCAGCGACATCAGCATCACGATGCCGACGCTGACGTGGACGCCGTGGAAGCCGGTCAGCGTGAAGAACGCCGACGAGAACGGGCTGGTCGTATAGCCCAGGCCCTCCCGGAGGAAGGTCGTGAACTCGTAGACCTGGCCGCCGATGAACAGCGATCCCAGAAGGGCCGTGGCCAGGAGCCAGATCCGGTTGTTGCGAACGTCGCCCCGCTGTATCGCCGACAGTGCCAGCACCATTGTGAGCGAGCTCATGAGGAGCACGAACGAACTGACCGATGTGAACGGAATGTCGAAGATGTCGCCGGGCGCCGGACCGGTGTGGAAACGGCTCCGGTTGACGAGGTAGGCCGATATCAGGCCACCGAACAACAGGCACTCCGAGCCCAGGAAGGCCCACATCAGGAGCTTGTTGTTGGAGATGCCCGTCGTCGTGTCGTGCACGGCGTGCGCTTCGCTACTCAACGGAACCCGCCTCCTGTCCAGCAGGGGAACCGTCGCCGGGAACATCCTCGTCGTGGCTTCCGTCATCGCCTTCGTCGTGGCCGTGACCGAAGGGCCCGTCGGGGTCATCTGGCGGCTCGAACACCCAGGCGTAGGTCGAAACGAGGACCAAGAGCGTGCCCGGCACACAGATCCAGAGGTTGTAGAGCAGGCCGAGGCCGATAAGCGGCAGGCCGGCGGCCAGTACGACAGGCCAGTACGACGGCGACGGCAGGTGGACACCTTCCGCGTCGCCTGCCTGGCAGACCTCGGCGGCCGTGGCCTTGCGCACGACCCTGCCGTCCTCGTCGGTCGTCCACTTGCGGTGCCAGAACTCGTCCAGCGACGAGACCTCGATGACCTCGTCGAAGTTGTGGACGGGCGTCGGATTCGGGCTGAACCACTCGAGGCTGCGGGCATCCCACGGGTCGGGCGGCTCGGGCGGCAGGCCCCGTGCCCGCCGTGCCGACAGGATCACGTTGATCACGAAGAACATGACGCCAAGGGTGACGACGAACACGCCGATGGTGGCGAACAGGTTCCAGAAGTCGAACCCGAAGCCCGGTGAATACGTGTCGATCCGACGGGACATGCCGTTCAGGCCCAGGATGTGCATCGGACCAAACGCCAGGTTGAAACCGACGAGCATCGTCCAGAAGTTCCACTTGCCGAGGGTCTCGCCGAGCTTGTGGCCGAACACCTTGGGCCACCAGAAGTAGAACCCGGCGAAGAACCCGAGCAGTGCACCACCGAAGATCACGTAGTGGAAGTGGGCGACGATGTAGTAGGTATCGGTCTGCTGGGTGTCGACCGGCGACAGGGCGTGGGTGACGCCCGAGAGGCCACCGACCGTGAACATCGACACGACGCCGGTGGCGAAGAGCATCGCCGAGTTGAAACGCAGCTTGCCGCCCCACATGGTGGCCATCCAGTTCAGGATCTTCACGCCGGTCGGGACGGCGATGAACATCGTCGAAAGCGTGAACGCGCCCACCGAGATCGGCCCGATGCCCGACACGAACATGTGGTGTGCCCAGACGCCCCAGCCCATGAAGCCGATGGCGATCCCTGAGAAGACCATGAACTCGTAGCCGAAGATGGGCTTGCGGCTGAAGGTCGGGATGACCTCGGAGACAATGCCGAACGACGGCAGGATCAGGATGTAGACCTCGGGGTGGCCGAAGATCCAGAAGAGGTGCTGCCACAGCAGCGGGTCCGCACCCATCTCCGGATTGAAGAAGTGGGAACCGAAGTTGCGGTCGAACACCAACAGGAACAGCGCAACCGTGATGACGGGCACGGCGAAGAGCAGCAGGAACTGCACCACGAGGATCATCCAGGTGAACACCGGCATCTTGAACAGGGTCATGCCCGGCGCACGCATGTTGAGCACCGTGATGATCAGGTTCATGGCGGAGATCAGCGACGCTATGCCGACGATCTGGAGGCCGATGGCGTAGAAGTCCATGCCGTGGCCCGGCGAGAACGTCACGCCCGTGTTGGGTGAATAGGCGAACCAGCCGCCGTCGGGAGCGTCGCCGACCAGCCATGAAAAGTTGAGGAAGAGGCCACCCGCAAGGAATATCCAGAATGACAGGGCGTTGAACCTGGGGAACGCCACGTCGCGGGCACCGATCTGGAGCGGAAGCAGGTAGTTGGCGAAGGCGGCGGCCAACGGCATGATGACCATGAAGACCATGGTGATGCCGTGCATCGTGTAGATCTGGTTGTAGAGGTCGGCACCGACGACCGTGCCGTTCGGGGTCGCCAGCTGCAGGCGGATCAGCAGGGCCTCGAAGCCGCCGACGACGAAGAAGAACAGCGCGGTCGCCCCGTAGAGGATGCCGATCTTCTTGTGGTCGACGGTGGTGACCCAGTCACGCCAGCCACCGCCGCCCTTGGGGCGGGAGTATGCGCCCAGTGGCTGCGTCGCAGCGCCGTTCGGGTTCAGTTCTGCAACGGATTCGCTCATCACTCGACCTCCGTGGCGGCGATTATCTCGATCGACGGACTGGCTCCCAGGGTCTGGAGGTAGGCGACCACGTTGTCGATCTCGATCTCGCTGAGGCCCATGGCGGGCATGCCCCTGCGATCCTCGGCCACCGCCGGCTTCTCGGCCGGTGAGTTGCGCAGCCAGGCTTCAAGTTGCGTTCGGTCGAGGCTGCCGTCCGGTTCGTAGAGGTTGAAGATCCCACCGGCATAGGTGGTGCGGCTCATCAGGTGCGTCAGGTCCGGGGCGGCATTGGCGATCAGGTCGGCGCCCTTGCTGGGCTTGTCGTCGTGTGGGCCGTTGACGCCGTCGACGACATGGCAACGTGCGCACTGCGTCTCGAAGATGGCCATCCCGGCGACGGCGGCGGGGTCGGTGGGCTCGGCGACCGGCTCCAACTGCTGGTCGACCCAGGCTTGGAAGTCGGTCGGGCTGAGCGCCACGGCCTGCATCTGCATGCGGGAGTGCGAAAGGCCGCAGAACTCGCTGCACTGGCCGAAGTAGACGCCCGGCTCATCGGCGGCGATCTTCCAGTCGGTGACGCGACGTGGGACGGCGTCGCGCTTGCCGTTCAGGGCCGGGATCCAGTAACTGTGGATGACGTCGCGACTGGTGATCTTGAGTTCGACCTCCTCACCGGTCGGGATCACCAGTTGGTTGGCCGTGACGATGTCGGCCGGCGGGAGGTGGCGTGGATCGGACAGGTCGACGCCGTCGAGCCCGTCGAAGTAGTAGCGGTACTCCCACCACCACTGTTGGCCGATGACCACCACCTCAGGCTCCCAGGAGGTCGACTCACCGTCGACGGACAACGCCATGGCATTGTCCTCGCTGGAGTTGAGGTCGGCGAGGGTTGCGATGGTGAACACCCCGATCACGACGAGGATCACCGTCGGCACGAGGGTCCAGAGGATCTCGAGGCGGAAGTTGCCGTGGATCTGTTCCGGATACTCCTCGTCGCTGTGGTCGTCGCGGAACCGCCACCACAGGTAGCCGGTGCCGCCGAAGATGATCACGAACACGACGCCGGCAACCATGAAGACCGGGTCGGAGAGGGCGTCGATGGAGCGTGCATAGGGGCCCAGCGGCGTGAGCGTGTCGAGTTCGGCATCAGACGCGCAGCCGACAAGCCCCAGGAAGGTGCCCAGGAGTGCCGCCGGGCTCCCGGCCCTGCGGATGAACCTCAAGAGACCGCCCACTAGTGCCCGTCCCCTGATTGCGTGTCCGGGGCGTACGTATCGCCACCCTTCTGGTGGAACTCCCGCTCACCGGTGGCAGCGGTGACGATGCCGGCCACGATCACTGCGACGAATCCGACCAGCAGCACAAGCTGCACGATTCCCCGGGGGAGGCTCGGGTTGCGGCTGATGAGGACGGCCCCACCGAGGACGACCACGCCGACGATGGTGGCGACGACCACGGCGCCGTTCGCCGAGGAGGCCAGCAACACCCGGGACACGGCGAGCACGAGGACGCCGACGCCCGCAGCCCCGAGCACCGGAATCTCGACCGGGCGCATCAACTTCTCGCGGTGCTCAGCGTTGTGGGCGTCGTCGCCGCTGAGCTTCTCGGACCAGTTGGTCATGGTCCACTCGACGGCAATGGCGGCCACGGCACAGATGCCGATGACGAACACAGCAGGGTGGACGACGACTCCAACGGCAGTAGCCCCCACACCGAGGGCGGCGAAGACCGGCCACCACGACCCACCCACGGGGCGCTGCGCCGGCGGGGCGTCGTCGGTGTCGAGCAGTTCGGCGGCCGCCTCGGCGTCACCGTCCCGGAATGCGACCGAGAACAGCGCCAGCCCGAGCGCCACGGCGGCAGCGGTCATGAGCAGGCCGTAGGAGACGTGGTTCCCGACGGTGCCCTTCCAGGCGAAGCTGATCGGGCCGGTCTCATCGCCGCCGGAGGTGTAACCGCCGAACACGGCCGCGCCGAGTGCAGCCACGAAGATCCCGAACCAGAGCTTGAAGCCGGTGGTGAGCATCGTCTGTCCTACTTGGCGATGTAGATGAATAGCCAGATGACCGCATAGACGGCCACGACTGCGTACCAGAAGATCGACACCGAGATCACCAGGTCCTGGTGGCGGCCGGTGGCCTGGCCACCGAATGCACGCAGCAGGACCAGGCCCATCCACAAGACGGCGATACCCGTCATGACCATGTGGGCGCCCACGATGACGTACAGCAGGGTCGTGGCGACGTTGTGGTCGATGGGCAGGGCGATGTCGTTGAGGTAGAAGACCGTCTGGTTGATGGCTGCGATGCCCAGCAGCGCAGTCAGTCCCAGGGCGATGTAGCCGTGGATGCGGTCCTCGTGGGTACTGGCGTTGTGGGCCCAGGCCATCGTGACGGCGGCCATGGCGAAGGTCGACATGAGCGACCCGCCGGGCTTGAGTTCGATGGCACCCTCGGGGAACCATTCGGCGCCCCAGGCGATGGCGTCGTTGCGGACCGAGAAGTAGAGCGAGAAGAGCGCTGCGAAGAACATGGCGGCTGCGCCGGTGGCGAAGACCGTGCCGACCAGCAGGGTGCGCGGTCGCGCGAGGGGGGCCTCGACAGGGGCGAACTCGGTGCCGGCGGCCATCAGGAGGTCTTTCCGGAATTCTCGAGGGCGTCGAGCAGGGGACGCTCGGAGGTAACCTCGACGGCCGACGGGTCTGCTGCCCACTCGAGCGTGTGGCCACCCCACGGGTCGGATGGGGCAGCGACGCCGGTGAGGCGCCTGATGCCGTTGGCGAACCAACCGAGTGCGCCGACCAGCAGCAGCACGCTCCCGACCATGGCGACCAGGTTGAGGGTGTCGACGCCGGAATCGGGTGATCCGGCGGCGGCCACAGAGGCGCCGGTGAAGTCGTTCTGCCCCTTGAAGCCGCTGAACAGGTCGGCAACACCGACAAGAAGCACACCGGTGACAGCGGACAGGCCGGCCAGGAGGCCGAGCCCCTGCGAGGCGACCCTGCCGAAGATGCGGTCACCCCACCAGAGGGTGCCGGCCATGGCGCCGACGAAGGCGGCCCCCATGGTCAGGGTCATCTGGGCGCCGGTGGCGGAGGTGGCGAGCAGGTCGAACGGGTCGACGGCTCGCAGGGCACCCACGACGGCGGCAGCGAGCAGGAGCAGCATGGCCAGCGCCGACAGGATCATCGGAGCCGGCGGGTTGTTGCCCGTTCCCGACTGGCTGATGGCGACACCCTGACGCAGAGCGTCGACCAACCCGCCGAACAGCGCCAGGACGACCAGAGCGGCGGCGAAGGCACCGACGACGTAGATGGCCTCGTTCATGACCGGCGTGCCCGGGGTGTCGAAGAACGACTGGGCATAGGCCCCGAAGCCGACGACGCCGAGCATTCCGGTCAGGACCAGGACTACGTCGTGGGTGGCGAGCCGGCTGCGCACCGACACCGGGGCGATGTCGAAGGCGATGCCGACCAGCGGCAGGGCGAAGGCGTAGACCTGTGGGTGGCTGAACGCCCAGGAGAGCTGCTCCCAGATGGCCTCCTCGGCCCCGAAGCGCACGGCGGTGCGACCCCGGAGGTCGACGTAGGCGAGAACGGCGTTGGCGGCCAGCACCGGCAGCGTCAGCAGCCAGAAGGTGCCCGCCACCAGCAGCGTCCAACTGAACAGCGGGATGCGACCCAGCGTGAGGCCGGCGACGCGGCCGCAGACGATGGTGGTGAGCAGCGAGACCGTGGCTCCGAGCAGGCCGCCGATGACCATCAGGAGTCCGACGAGCGTGAGTGCGATGGCCTGGCGCTGACCACCGGCACCCGGGGTGCCGAGCCCGCCGTCGATCAGGAAGCCGGTAACCGTCGTGGCGGCACCGATCAGCCAGGTCCAGAAGGAAAAGGCGGCCATCCGTGGGAAGGCGATGCTGTCGGACCCGACCTGGAAGGGGACGACTGCGGTGCCGAGGCCCACGAGGATGGGCACGATGGCGAGCAGCACGAACCCGACCCGGTGGGCGGACCAGAACTGGAAGATCTCGTCGGCGCTGCCGAACACCTCGGTACCACCGAGGTCGAGGCGTTCGAGGGCGACCAGGACGCCGGCTACGAGGCTGGCCAGCAGGGTCAGCGAGCCGGCGCCGATCCAGTAGCGGCCGAGTGTGTTGGCATCGGTGGAGGTGACGACGCGCTCGAGTGCGGTTGCGTCATCGGTCTCCAGGGGGGTGTCAGTCATCGTCCTCGAAGCTGGTTCGTCCTGCGGGTCCGGGCAGCACCTTCGCCTACCCACCCGAGTGGGCCCGGACCACGAGAGGCTAGACGGATCGACGGTGATCCCGCCGCTCTTCCGGCGAGGTGAGGATAGCCGAGCATCGCGGCCGTGCCTGCCCCGAGGTCACACTCGATTGGGCAGCCCCTGTCTGCGATCCCTCAGACCACGACGTCGACCGCTATCGCTCCGAAGAGGAGCGTGACATAGGTGATCGAGTAGGTGAAGAGGCGCATGGCGGTGCGTTCCGATGGATCCCGCCTGACCGCCAGGGCGAAGGCGCCGAAGACCGCTCCGAGGATGAGCGCCGACGCCAGGTAGATCGCTCCCATGCCCGCCACCGGAGCGAACACCACTGTCAGCGCCACGAGGACCACCGTGTAGAGGATGATTCGCCGGGCGGTCGTCTCCAGGCCGGCGACGACCGGGAGCATCGGCACCTCTGCGTTGGCGTAGTCGTCGCGGTACCTGATGGCAAGAGCCCAGAAGTGCGGGGGCGTCCAGTAGAAGATGACGAGGAACAACACGACCGGCGCCCAGTCCAGCGAGTTGGTCACAGCCGACCATCCGATCAGGACCGGCGCGGCACCCGCCACGCCACCGATCACGATGTTCTGCGTCGAGGTGCGCTTCAACCAGCGCGTGTAGACGAAGACGTAGAACAGGGTGGCCGACACGGCCAGCAGGGCGCTGAGCAGGTTGACGAAGGTGAACAGCCAGGCGAACGCCACCACCTCGAGGACGATGGAGAACACGAGGGCATTGCGGGCCGACATCACTCCCGTGACCAGCGGCCGGTTCCTCGTCCGTTCCATGAGCGCGTCGATGTCACGGTCGACGACCATGTTGATTGCGTTGGCACCTCCGGCGGCGAGAATGCCACCGAGCACCGTGGCGACCATCAACCACACCGACGGCACGCCCTGCTCAGCGACGAACATGGTCGGCACCGTCGTGACAAGCAGCAGCTCGATGATGCGCGGCTTCGTGAGCGCGACATAGCCGGCGACCCGTGCGCGGAGAGGGAAGAGGGGAAGTTCGGGTGACGCCGACATCGCCCTCAGGCTAGGAGGCACTCACACCTGCCGGACGGGTAGACAGCACTCAACCGGCGAGCCAGTCGGCGGGGGTGGGACCCTCGGGGTACAGGCGCCGTTGGAAGCGGCGCATGCCCGACAGCCAGCGGTCGACGTCGTCACCCTTGCGGCGCACGTACTCGGCGACATCGGCATGTGGGAGGATGTGGAAGCGCCCGTCGGCGAGTCCCTCCACGACCACCTCGGCCAACTCCTCGGCGGTGAGCACCCCGTCGACGCCGGCGGCACCGAACGCCTGGTCGGCGTCGAGCAGGTGGGCCGTCGGACTGTTGGCACGGATGTTGCTCTCGACGGCCTGTGGGCACAGCACCGACACTCCGATGCCCCGGTCGCCGTAGGTGATGGCGATCCACTCGGCCAATGCCACGGCAGCGTTCTTGGTGACCGAGTAGGCCAGCGAGCCGATCTGGGTGAGCAGCCCGGCCGCCGACGCCGTGTTGAGCAGCCAGCCGCCGCCCTGGTCAACCATGTGCGGAATGGCGTGGCGGGCTGCATAGAGGTGCGCCATCACGTGCACGCCGAACATGTCGGTCATCTCGTCGTTGGGTGCCTCGAGGCCACCGAGCGTGACATAGCCGGCGTTCGACACGAACAGGTCGAGCCCGCCGTGCATCTCGACCGTGTCGTCGACCAGCGCCTTGACCTGCGCCTCGTCGGCGACGTCGCAGCCGACGGCTGTGCCTGCCACCGACGCCGCCACCTCGACGGCCCCGTCGACATCCCGGTCGGCGACCACGATCGCCCGTGCCCCCTCGGCGTGGAAGCGCTCGACCAGCGCCTTCCCGATGCCACTGGCCCCACCGGTGACGACCACAACACTCCCAGTCAGTTCCATGGAGGGATCCTAGGAACCGAACCGGTCGTGGGCCCCGTCCGGGCACCCGCCTAGCCTTCCGGTGTGCGGAGACCCTCATGAGACCACGCCTCTCGGCCGACGGCTACCACCGCATCTGCGGCTTCGCACTGGCCCTGCTGGCGATCATCGTCGTGACCGGCGGCGCCGTCCGGCTCACCGGCTCCGGCCTGGGTTGTTCCGACTGGCCGACCTGTGAACAGGACCAGTTCGTGCCCGAGGCCGACTTCCACGGCTGGGTCGAGTTCGGCAACCGCCTCCTCACCGGCCTCGTCTCGGTGGCCGTGATCCTGGCCGTGCTCGGCTCCATGGCCCGCAACCCCCACCGCACCGACCTGGTGCGCCTGTCGTGGGGGCTTGTCGCCGGTGTCGTGGCACAGATCGTCCTGGGCGGGACCGTGGTGCTCAGCCACCTCAACCCGTGGCTGGTGCTGGGCCACTTCGCCCTGTCGATCGTGTTGGTCGGCAACGCCGTGGTCCTGCGCCACCGGGCCGGAGACCACCTCCGTGCAGCTGGGCCGTCGACCCCCACCCCGTCGAACCGGATCAGGTCGATGGCCACCGGCATCACGCTGTTCTCCGTCGTGGTGCTGGCGACAGGCACCCTCGTCACCGGATCCGGCCCACACGCCGGAAGCCGCGACGACCCGATCCCCCGCCTGCCGTTCGCCCCGCCCGACATCTCCCGGGTGCACGGCACGACCGTGGTGCTGTTCCTCGCGATGGTGGCGGCGCTGGCGCTGGCCGTTCGGAGTGACCCGACCGGCGAGCGGTTGCGTCCCCGGATGCAGGCCCTCGGGACGGTCGTCGTCGTGCAGGCGGCCATCGGCTGGACCCAGTACCTGACCGGTGTGCCCGAACTGCTCGTCGGCCTCCACCTCGCCGGCGCCACGGCCCTCTGGGCGACTGTCGTCTCCCTCACGCTCGACGCCCGGGAAGCCGCTCCGACATGACCGGTACAGCCATGCCGGACATCGATGAGCGCCTCGCCGAGGACGTCGGCGAGGACGTCCACACCGCCCGACCGTGGATCGTGTTGGTCTGGAACGACCCGATCAACCTGATGTCGTATGTGGCGTTCGTCTTCCGGAAGCTCTTCGGCTACAGCCGCCAGAAGGCCGACAAGCTCATGCTCGACGTGCACCACAAGGGCCGGGCCGTGGTCTCTTCGGGCACCCGCGAGAAGGCCGAGATGGACGTCTTCCGACTGCACGAGCACGGCCTCTGGGCCACCATGCAGCAGGATGACTAGAGGAACAGGAGGACAGGCCTGATGGTGCGCCGCCGACGCCCGGTCGCCTTCACCCGATCAGGAGACCTCGTCGAGGTCCGCCTCGGCGACGAGGAGCGCGACCTCGTGTCGAACCTGGCCGGACAGTTCCATTCGCTCCTCACCGAGGGTCCGGGCCCTGACCAGCGACGCCTTTATCCCACCGCCTACCCGGACGACCCGGTACGAAACGCCGACTACGCCGACCTGGTCCACGACGACCTGTTGAGATCCCGTCTCGAGGCCGCCGACGTGGTGACGGCCACCGTCGGAAACGACACCCTCGAGCCCGACGAACTTGAACAGTGGATGGTCGTCCTCAACTCGCTGCGCCTCATCCTCGGCACCCGCCTCGACATCTCCGAGGCCGACGAGTTCGACCCCGAGGCCCCCGACGGGGCTGAACGATCGCTCCTGCTCTGGCTGGGCATGCTCCTCGAGGAGGCGGTCGAGGCATCGCTGGGATTTCTCCCCTGAGGTCCCGAACCCGATGCCGGGCACGACTCCGGTCTGTTTCCGGTGGCCGTTTGCTATCGTGGCGCCGCCCTCACGAGGTCCGAGCCCCCATCGTCCAGCGGCCTAGGACGCCGGCCTTTCACGCCGGTAACACGGGTTCGAATCCCGTTGGGGGTACCAGGAACGTGCGACCGGATGCCTTCGGGAGATTCCGGTGGCTCGCTCGGGGTCCTGTGGTGCAGTTTGGAGTGCACGCTGGCCTGTCAAGCCAGAGGTCGCGGGTTCAAATCCCGTCAGGACCGCCACCGTCCCCCGTCCACCGGGCGGGAGTCGCACGGTCGGGTAGCTCAGTTGGCAGAGCGTCCGCCTGAAAAGCGGAAGGTCCCCGGATCGACGCCGGGCCCGACCACCGAGACAGGAGCCCGCCCCAGGGGCGGGCTCCGTCGCGTTCCGACCCGACCACTATGTTCGCCGTCATGGGCACACCCCCTCTTCCAGTCCTGCCGGACCACCGCGTGCTCATGGCCGAGGCGAACCTGCGGGACCTCGGAGGGCTGCCGACCTCCGACGGGCGAACGGTGCGTACCGGACGACTGTTTCGCAGCGGCTACCTCTGCGACCTCGACGGCCCGTCGCTCGCCACGGTCGAGGGCCTGGGCCTGCGCACGATCGTCGACCTGCGCCGCCCCGACGAGGCCGAACAGCGACCGCACCCGGACCTGGACGGCACAGAGGTCGTGCACATCTCGGTTTCGGCTGACGACAACGAGTTCGCCGTGCTCGCCAACCTCATGGAATTCGACCCGGAGGCGATTCCCGGACCGACCCTCATCGCCGACTACTTCCGCAACAGCGTGCGCACCCGCCTCGACCGGTACCGCGAGGTCTTCGACCTGGCGACGGACCCCGACCGGCACCCACTGCTGTTCAACTGCACCGCCGGCAAGGACCGGACCGGCTTCGTGGGCGGCATCCTCCTGCGACTCCTGGGCGTGGCCGAAGACCTGGCGATCGCCGACTACCTCCTCAGCAACGACATCCGCCGCCCCTGGCTCCAGAAACGCGAGGACCGGCACCGTCAGGTGATCGCCGACCGCCTCGGCGTCGAATCGGACGACGTCCCCGACGAACAACTCGTCAACACCCGGGCGATGATGTGGTGTCACGCCGACTACCTCACCGCCTCCTTCACAACCGTCGTTGACGACTGGGGCACCTGGGAGGCGTTCCGACGTGACGGCCTCGGCATCGACGACGCCCGCATCGACGCCTTCCACAATTCGATGCTGACCTGAGACCGCGCCGCCGCTTCTGACAGGACGTCAGGTCTGCCCTAGGGTCGGCACCACTCGCGAGCAGGGGATACGTCATGACCGTTGGCTGGTTCATGGACGACGAGCCATCGCCGTCCTTCCCGATCTACACGCGCGGCAACGTCGGCGAGGTCTTCCCCGACCCGGTGTCACCGCTGACCGCCGACCACACCTGGCACGGCGCCGGCGACGTGGGCATGCGCGATTTCATGTCCCGCTTCACCATCGACCTCGAAGAGATCGACGACGGCCACAAGGTCATGTTCGAGATCTTCGGCGGCTACATGTACCTCAACCTGAGCATCGCCCGCCTCATGGGCGCCCGCTCCTCGGGTATGACACCCGAACTGGTCGACATGGGCTTCTTCGGCTCCCAGTCGAGCCTGCCCGCCTACGTCCCACGCCCCAACGACGACGACCCCGAGATCGTCGCCAGGGTCGACGGCCTCATGTTCTCCTGGATGACCGCCACGGAGTTCCCCCGACTCGACGAACACGTCGTCGAGGTCGAAGCACTCGTCGCCGCACGTCCCGACCTCGGCAATGCATCCGAGGCAGGGTTGGTCGCCCGCATGCGCGAGATGATGCCGGTGTTCGCCCGGGTGTTCGCCACGCACGGCGAGGTCAGCGCCGCCGCCTCGGTCACGATGGGCGCCATCACCGCCATGGCCCTCGGCCTGCGCAGGCCCGGACTCGACCTGCGAATCGCCGGCGGCCTCGGTGGCGTGGCGTCGGTCGCGCCCAGCTTCGCCATGTGGGACCTCAGCCGCCTGGTCGCCGGCTCGGCCGAGCTGACCTCCGCCTTCGACGCCGGACTCGACGGACTCCCGGAGCGCCTGACCGGACTCGACGGACCCGCCACCGAATTCCTCACCGGCCTCGACGCCCTGCTCGCCGAACACGGCAGCCGCGGCCCCAACGAGTGGGAGTTGCGGTCGCCCGCCTGGGGAATCCACCCCGAACTGGTGCTCACGCTGATCGACCGCATGCGCCTCTCCGACGACGACGCAGACCCGCGTGCCCGCCACGAAGCAGCAGGGGCCCAGGCAGCCGAGGCCCTGCGCGTGCTCCGGGACATGGTCGCCGGCGACGAGGCCCAGGCCGGCACCCTCGAAATCGCCAACACGGCGAGTTCGGTGTTCATCCCCGCACGCGAACTCGCCAAGGCCACGATCGTCAAGGTCATACACGAGGCCCGCCTGGCGGCACTCGAGTTCGGGAACCGCCTCGCCGCCGATGGCCGGCTTGTCGAGGCCCGACACGTGTTCATGCTGCGCGACGCCGAACTCGAATCGGCGATGGCCGGCGACATGGCCGACGGGGCCACCGACCGCGAGGCCACCTACCTGTCGCTGTTCGACCTGTCCCCGCCCTACTGGTTCGCCGGCGAGGTCCCCGAAGCAGATGCCTGGCAGGGCGACGAGGCCCCGATCCCGACACGCAGGATCGTGCAGGGCATGGGAGGAAGCGCAGGCACCACCACCGGTCGCGCCCGGGTCGTCACCGACCCGTCGGACCCGTCAGGCCTCGAACCGGGGGACATCCTCATCGCACCCATCACGGACCCTTCATGGACACCGCTGTTCGTGCCGGCCGCCGGTGTGGTGGTCGACGTGGGCGGCACCATGAGCCACGCCGTCATCGTGTGCCGTGAACTCGGCATCCCGTGCGTGGTGTCGGCTACCGGTGCCACAACCCGCATCCCCGACGGTGCGCAGGTCAGGGTCAACGGCGACACCGGCACCGTGACGATCCTCGGGGACTAGGCCTCGGGAACAGACTCAGGCGCAGTCGGGCGCCCACTCCGCCTCGAGCAGTCCGCCGGCTACCAGCCAGGCGATTGTGTCCAGGAGGGTCTCCTCGACCGGACGCCATGCGCCCAGGCCGCTGTCGGCCAGCAGGCCGGCGTCGTCACCGGGGACGATGCCCAGCATGATCTCGACTGCCTCGGCGTCGACCATCTGCTCGAGCGCCTCGCGCGGTGTCGGGACCAGGGCCCTGTCACGGCCGGTCACCTCGCTGATCACGGCATGGAACTCGTCCCAGGCCATGTATGTGCCACCGGAGACGTAGCGCTGTGGCCCACGACCGGACTGGAGCAGCCCGACCAGGGCCTTCGCCAGGTCGCGTACGTCGGCCAGCAGCCAACCGCCGCTGGCGAGACTCATCATGATCTCGCTCTGCAGGGTCGGGATCAGGTTCGCTGCCACCACGTTCAACCCGAGGTCGGTCGGGCCGGTGACGCCGGCCGGATAGATGATGTTCACCGGAGCGCCGGCTTCCTGCATGCCCCGGGCGTGCTCCTCGGCTATCGCCTTCGAGGCGTTGTAGGGGTTGCCGCCTCCCTGCACCGGATCCTGACCCGAGAGCATGTCTCCGGTGGGCGGAAAGATCACCGACATGGTCGAAAGGTGGATGATCGGATCGCAACCCTCCGCCGACGCTGCATCGAGCACGTTGACGGCACCGGGGGCGTTGACCTCGAGCGCCAGGTGCATCTGCTCGGGGTCGAGGCTGGTGAAGGCCGCGGTGTGGATGCAGGCATCGCAGCCCTCCATGGCCTCGGTGACGGCGGCAGGATCGGTCATGTCGCCCACCACATGGTCGACCGCAGCGTCGATCCCCTGGGCCGCACGCATCTGGTCCAGCTTCTCGCTGCTGCGAACCAGCGCCCGCGGCTCATGGCCGGCGTCGACCAGCGCCCGGAGCGCATGGCCGCCGATGAAACCCGTTCCACCCGTCAACATCACGCGCATCGTGTACCCCCTGCTCAGAGTCCCGGCTGGCTTCTGCAACTGGCCCACGACCGTAGCCCCGGCCCGCCCTTGGCACGGCGTCCGCCGATGGCGCATGATTTCGACAAGCGACACCGACAGCACGAGTTATTTCAAGGAAATGGGTGAACCACATGAGCAAGCGTGAACAGATCTACATCGGCGGTACCTGGGTGCCTTCGGCCGGCAGCGGCAGCATCGACGTCGTCAACCCGTCGAATGAGGAGGTCATCGGCTCGATCCCCGAGGGGACCGCAGCCGACGTCGACGCAGCGGTCGCTGCGGCCGGCGCTGCGTTCCCGTCATGGTCGGCGCTCCCCCTCGAGGAGCGGCTCGGATACATCGAGGCCCTGGGTGTCCAACTTGCCGAACGGAGCGAGGAGATCGGCAGCCTGGTCTCCCGGGAGGTCGGCATGCCGGCCGGCCTCTCCATGATGATCCAGGCCGGCATCCCGACCGCCACCACCTCGGGCGTACCCGCCACGGCCCGGGAGTTCGCCTTCGAGGAGACGATCGGGCGTTCTCTTGTCACCCGTGAGCCCGTCGGCGTGGTCGGCTGCATCACCCCGTGGAACTACCCGCTGCACCAGATCATGGCGAAGGTCGCCCCCGCGATGGCCGTGGGCTGCACCGTGGTCCTCAAGCCCAGTGAGGTGGCACCCCTGAACGCCTTCCTGCTGGCGGACATCATCGATGAACTGGGCTTCCCGGCCGGGGTGTTCAACCTGGTTTCCGGTGTCGGTCCAGTGGTCGGCGAGGCCATCGCCGCCCACCCCGACGTCGACATGGTGTCGTTCACCGGCTCGACCCGGGCCGGCACGCGCGTCGCCGAGGTGGCGGCCGCCAACGTCACCAAGGTCCACCAGGAACTCGGCGGCAAGTCCGCCAACATCGTGCTCGACGATGCCGACTTCGCCGCAGCCATACCTTCGGCGGTCGGCGCCGCATACCTCAACTCGGGCCAGACGTGCAGCGCACTCACCCGCCTGCTGGTGCCTGCCGGCCGCATGGACGAGGTCGCCGAATTGGCTGCCGCTGCTGCTGCCGGACACACCGTCGGTCCCGCCGACGACCCCGGCTCGAGGCTCGGCCCGCTCGTCTCCCAGGTCCAGTGGGACCGGGTGCAGGGATACATCCAGAAGGGCATCGACGAGGGCGCCACGCTCGTCACCGGCGGCACCGGCAAGCCCGATGGCCTCGAGACCGGCTACTACGTCAAGCCCACGGTGTTCGCAGACGTGGACAACTCGATGACGATCGCCCAGGAGGAGATCTTCGGGCCGGTCCTTTCGATCATCGGCTACAAGGACGAGGACGACGCGATCCGCATCGCCAACGACTCCGACTACGGCCTGTCGGGTGGGGTGTGGAGTTCGGACAACGACCGGGCGCTCGCCGTCGCCAAGCGGCTGCGCACCGGCGAGGTCGACTTGAACGGGTCGTTCCTCAATACCGACGCCCCGTTCGGTGGCTACAAGAAGTCCGGCAACGGCCGGGAACTGGGCCGCTACGGCCTGGCCGAGTTCCTCGAGGCCAAGCAGATCAACCTGCCGCTGGGTTGAGCACCACGACAAGGGGGAGACCATGAAGATCCGGGTCGACCGGGTCAAGTGCGAGGGACACAGCCGCTGCTACGCACTTGCCCCCGAACTCGTCGACGTCGATGACCTCGGCAACGCCTTCGAGTTGAACGACGGCATCGTGCCGGTCGGCCTCGAGGAAAGGGCCCAACTGATGGTCGACAACTGCCCCGAATACGCCGTCGAGATCGTCGAGGGCTGACGACATGACCGACACCGAACGCTGCCCGGTCGACGACCTGGCCACCGACTACGACATCTTCGATCCCGACTACGTCCGCGACCCGGTCCCGGCATGGGCCGAACTACGCGACCGCTGCCCGATCGCCCACACCGAACGCTACGGCGGCTCCTGGATGCCCACCCGCTACGAGGATGTGCAGGCCATGGCCAAGATGGTGCCCGAGCTCTCGAGCGCCAACCCCGGTCCGATCGTCATCGACCCACCCAACGAGTTTCGCGACCAGAACCGGCAGGGCTACAACGCCGCCGCGCCCATCACCGCAGACCCGCCCGAGCAGAGCTGGACCCGCAAGGCCCTGCTGCCGCACTTCACGCCCAAGGCCATCGCCCCCGAGCGCTCCTACTCCGAGCAGCTCTGCAACGACCTCATCGACGGCTTCGTCGATGCCGGCAGTTGCGACGGTGCGGTCGACTATGCCCAGCAGATCCCGCCACGGGTGATCGCCAGCAAGCTCGGCGTCGACCAGTCCCGGGTCGACGACTTCATCGGCTGGGTGCGCGGCGTCCTCGAGTTCGGCCTCACCGACCCTGAGCTGCGCCTGAAGAACTCCGACCTCATCCGGAACTTCTTCGCCGAGGAGGTCACGGCCCGCAGGGCCAACCCCAGGGACGACCTCATCACCGCCCTCTGCCAGACCGAGGTCGACGGCAGAGCGCTGCCAGACGAGGTCATCATCGGCATGTGCAACCTGCAACTGGTTGCCGGCATCGACACCACGTGGTCGTCGATCGGCTCGGCGCTGTGGCACTTCGCCACCCACGACGACGACCGTCGCCGCATGGCCGACGCCGACGACGCCCTCTGGGACACCGCCATCGAGGAACTGCTGCGCTTCTACTCGCCGGTCACCATGGCACGCAACGCCATCGAAACCGTCGAGTACGGAGGCATCACCATGGAACCGGGCGACAAGGTGCTCATGAACTTCCCCGGCGCCAACCACGACCCCGAGGTCTTCGACGACCCCGACACCTTGATCCTCGACCGGCAACGCAACCGCCACATCGCCTTCGGAGCCGGCATCCACCGCTGCGCCGGGTCGAACCTGGCACGCATGGAGATGGAGGTCTCGCTCAGGACCTGGTTCTCCCGCATCCCCGAGTTCACGCTGGGCGACCCCGACGCGGTCACCTGGGCCGGCGGCCAGGTCCGCGGCCCGAGGATCCTGCCGATCGTGATCGGCTGAACAGGTCATCACCGACCTGGCCTGACCCGGGTGCTACCCGCCCGCCACCCCCAGCAGCGCCGGCAGATCGGTCAGGCGGTCGATGACATGGTGCGCCTCGGAGCCTTCTGACCGGTCGGCGTCGTCCACGACTCCGCGGAACCGGACCGTCGTCATACCCAACTTCCAGGCGCCCGCCACATCGGTGCGGCGCAGGTCGCCTACATGCACGACCCCGGTCGGGTCGTCGATGCCGAGGCCGGCCAGGCAGTCCCGGAAGATCTTCGCATCCGGCTTGTAGACGCCCACCTCGTCGGAAAACGAGCAGTGGTCCATGTGGTCGAGCAGCCCGTGGTCCTCCAGGTAGCCGCGCAGGTGGCGACCCCCGGCCAGCGAGGTGTCGCTGACCAGGCCGATCGGGATCCCTGCGGCGGCCAGGGTCGCCAGCGTGGCCGCCCCACCCTCGACGGCACCCACCTCGAGATGGTACGAGGCAGCCTCGAAGGCCTCTGACAGGGCTGTCTCGTCGGCTGGACCTATCCGTCCGGCGAACGCCCGGAAGGCGTCGTCCAGCGCCTGCGAGGTCCCGTACTGGCGACCGGCCCGCCACTCGTCCTCGAAGCGCGCCGGGAACAACTCCACGACCGACCGCAGAAGGTCGGCCGAGAGGTCGAGGCCGCGTTCGTCGACCACCTGGCGCCAGGCCGCCAGGCGAACTTCGACGGCACCCGGCACGCTCACGAGAAGCGTGTTCCAGAGGTCGAAGGTGACGGCACGCCACTGCCCCGGAAAGGGGACCCGGCCATCGAAGGCGCTCAGGAGCGGCACACCCCGTCGGCGACGGCGGCCTCGGCCACGGCTGCGGCGACGACCATCGGCACCGACTTGTCGAACACCGACGGCACCACGAACTTCGGCGACAACTCGTCGTCGGACACAGAGTCGGCGATCGCCAGGGCAGCCGCCAACTTCATGTTCTCGGTGATGTCGGTGGCGCCGGCGTCGAGGGCACCCCGGAAGATCCCCGGAAACGCCAGCACGTTGTTGATCTGGTTCGGGTAGTCGCTGCGACCGGTCGCCATCACGGCTGCGAGCCCGTCGGCCTCCTCGGGCCGGATCTCCGGATTCGGGTTGGCCATTGCGAACACCAGCGGTTCAGGAGCCATGTTGCGCAGGTCGGCCGCCGTGAGCAGGTCGGGTGCGCTGAGGCCGATGAAGGCGTCGACACCGTGGAGCACGTCATGGACGGTCCCCATCCTGCGGTCGGGGTTCGTGTTGGCGGCGAACCACTCCTTGGACTCGTTCAGGTCGCCCCGTCCCCCGTAGACGGCACCGACGCTGTCGACGCCGACGATCTCGCCGACCCCGGCGTCTATCAGGATCCTGCCGACGGCCATGCCCGCGGCGCCGACCCCCGAGATCACAACCGACAGGTCGCCGATGTCGCGGCCGGTCAACTTCAGCGAGTTCCACAGCGCCGCCAACGTGACCACGGCCGTTCCGTGTTGATCGTCGTGGAACACCGGGATGTCGAGCGCCTCCTTGAGCGCCTGCTCGACCTCGAACGCACCCGGCGCCTTGATGTCCTCGAGGTTGATGCCACCGAACGTGGGAGCCAGGCGGATGACCGTCTCGATGATCTCCTCGGATGAACTGGTGTTGATGCACACCGGGAACGCATCGACGCCGGCGAACTCCTTGAACAACAGCGCCTTGCCCTCCATCACCGGCATTGCCGCCTCCGGACCGATGTCGCCCAGGCCAAGAACCGCCGAGCCGTCGGAGACGATGGCGACCGTGTTCTTCTTGATGGTGAGGTCGTGGGCCCGGCGGGGATCGTCGTGGATGGCCATGCAGATACGGGCGACGCCCGGCGTGTATGCCATCGACAGGTCGTGCATGTCGCTGACCGGTGCCAGCGGAAGCACCTCGATCTTGCCGCCCTCGTGCATGTGGAACGTGCGGTCGTACCAGAACATGAGATCGACGCCTTCGAGGGCCTCGACTGCGGCAACCACGCGGTTGGCATGGTCCTCGTCGCTGCAGTTGACGACCACGTCGTTGACGAGGACGTCGCCTCGTACGTCGAATCCGCCCATCGACACGATGTTGGCACCGGCTGCGCCGATGGCGGTTGCCAGCCGACCCAGGGTGTTGGGCACGTTGGCCAGCTCGACGTGAAGGTCGATCGAATAGGCGGCAGTCGGCAGGTAGGGCATGGGGACTGAGCCTACGGGTCGGCCAACGGCTATGCCCGCGTCAGGAACCCTCGTAGGGAAAGCCCAGATCCAGTGCGGTGACGAGCGGGTGGAAGGCGATGCCTGCCGCCTCTGCCAGCGCCCCACAGGTGCCACCGCGGTCGACGACCGGGAGGATCATCACCGGCTCGGCGCCCAGGGCCCGGACCACCTCGGCAGCCTCGAGCGGGGATGCGCCCCTGGTGACCACGTCTTCGCAGATGACGACCCGGTCACCGGACTCGAGGGCGCCCGCCAGGCGCCCCTCGACGCCATGGCCCTTCGACTCCTTGCGGATGCTGAACGACCGCAGCGAGCGCCCCCGGGTGGCAGCGACCGCTGCGATGCCGAACGCCACCGGGTCGGCCCCGGCGGTGAGGCCACCGATGGCCGTCACGTCGTCGGGGATGGCCTCGAGCGCAGCGTCGGCGACGAGGAGCAGTCCCTCGGACCGGCAGACCGTCTGCTTGCCGTCGCAGAACCACGTGCTCCTGCGTCCGCTCTTCAGGACGAAGTCGCCGGTCTGGACCGCATGCGCCAACAGGTGGTCGATGAGTGCCTGATTCGGACCGGAGGACGCCTCTGCCACGGCTTCGAACCTATCGGCGCAGGTCGACGAGACCGGAGCCTTCGACCAGTTCGCCGATGATCCGTGCCGGACGGTCGTGGGCCCCAAGTGTGCCGATGACGGCGTCGGCCTCGTGGCCGGGGACCGCCAGCACCATGCCGATCCCGAGGTTGAACACCCGAGACATCTCGTCGTCGGTGACACCTCCCATGGCCTGGAGCTCGCAGAAGATCCGGGGCACCTCCCACGCCGCCGTGTCGACGACCGCATCAACGGTGTCGCCGAGCACCCGGGCCAGGTTGCCGGACAGGCCGCCGCCCGTGACGTGGGCGACGGCGTGGACCTCATGGGCGGCGAGGGCGGCCACCACCGCCGGGGCGTAGATCACGCTCGGAGCCAGCAACTCATCGGCCAGGGACGTCTCCGCACCCTCCCAGGCAGGGGCGTCGAGCGATCGGTCGGCGACGTCGAACACGAGGCGCCGGGCAAGCGAGAAGCCGTTGGAGCGCAGGTTCGGCGACTCGATCCCGACGAGGGTGTCGCCGGCGGCCACGCTGCCGCCGTCGAGTACATCGTCGCGCTCGACAGCACCAACCGAGAAGCCGACCAGGTCGAACTGGTCGGCTTCCATCACCCCGGGGTGCTCGGCCATCTCTCCGCCGATCAGCGCACAGCCGGCCTCCCTGCAGCCGGCGGCGATTCCCGCCACCAGTTGCTCCATGGCCGCGGGGTCGAGTCGGCCGACCGCCACGTAGTCGAGGAAGAACAGCGGTGCGGCACCTACGCACACCAGGTCATCGACGCACATGGCGACGAGGTCGCGTCCGATCGTGTCGAACCGGTTCGTCTGACGGGCGATCTCGGCCTTGGTCCCGACACCGTCGGTCGTAGACACGAGCAGAGGGTCGCGAAAACCCGCCCTGCCGATGTCGAAGAGGCCGCCGAATCCACCGATGTCGCCGATCACCTCCGGCCGGTAGGTGGAACGCACGTGGGGGACGATGCGCCGCACGGCATCCTCGCCGGCATCGATGTCGACACCTGCCGACCGGTAGTCCTCGGCCACGGCCGCCTCAGGTGCGGTCGAAGAGCCGGGCAGCGTCCTCGACGGGCAACCCGCCCTCAGGATCGTCGACCAGCACGGGCATGGCCCGTTCCGGCACCGATGAATCGTCGGGGTGATCGAGCATCTGCTTCGAGAGGTTGGTGGGAATCTCGATCGGGTAGTCACCTGTCAGGCAGGCGGAGCAGAAGCCGGCGCCGACGGTCCCCGTGGCCTCGAGCAGTTGGTCGAGCGACAGGTAGGTGAGCGAATCGACATCGAGGTACTCGCGGATCTCGTCGACCGTGAGGTTGGCCGCCAGCAACTCGCCGCGGGAACCGGTGTCCATGCCGTAGAAGCACGGCCAGCGGTAGGGCGGTGACGACACGCGCAGGTGGACCTCCTTCGCCCCGGCATCGCGCAGCATGCGCACCATCGACCGGGTCGTGGTGCCCCGCACGATCGAATCATCGACGACGATCAGGCGCTGGTCCTCGATGTTGTCCCGCAGCGGGTTGAGCTTCATGCGCACAGCCGCCGATCTCAGGGCCTGCGTCGGGGCGATGAACGTGCGACCGATGTAGCGGTTCTTCACGAGGCCGTGGCCGAAGTTGATGCCGGACCGGCGTGCATAGCCCTCGGCCGCCGGAATGCCCGACTCGGGCACGCCCATCACCAGGTCGGCATCTACCGGCGCCTGTTCGGCGAGCGCCTCTCCCATCCGGACACGCGCATGGTGGACGCTCTGCCCGTAGAGGACGCTGTCGGGCCTGGCGAAGTAGATGAACTCGAAGAGACAGAGACGGGGATCGACCTCGTCGTGGGGGAACGGGTGCAGCGACCGGCAACCTGAGCGGTCGATGACGACGACCTCTCCGGGCTCGAGCTCGCGGACCAAATGTGCACCTATCACGTCGAGGGCGGGCGACTCGGAAGCGAGCACCCAGCCCCCGTCGAGGCGACCCAGGCACAGCGGCCGGAACCCGTTGGGGTCGCGTACGCCGATGATGCGCTCACGGTCGGCGAAGACGAGTGAGAAGGCGCCCTTCAGCCGGGGCAGCACCTCGGCCAGTGCCGCCTCGAACGCCTCGCCGGGCTCAAGGTCGTGTCGGGTGAGCAGAGATGTGGTGAGGAGTTCGGCCATGAGGTCGGTGTCGGAGGTGACGGTGCCGGGCAGCATCCCGGCCTCGGCGGCCAACGCCTCGGTGTTGACCAGGTTGCCGTTGTGGCCGAGGGCGAACTCGACGTGGTCGACACCTCGGTACACGGGCTGGGCGTTGCGCCAGGTACTCGAACCGGTCGTCGAGTAGCGGTTGTGGCCGATGGCAAGGTCGCCGGAAAGGGCCGAGAGTGTCCGGTCGTCGAAGGCGTTCGAGACCAGGCCCATCTCCTTGACGACGGTGAGCGTTTCGCCGTCGCTGACCGCCATGCCGGCTGATTCCTGGCCGCGGTGCTGGAGGGCGTAGAGGCCGAGGTAGGTGAGGTGGGCGACCGGTTGGCCGGGGGCGAACACCCCGAAGACTCCGCAGGCCTCCTTGGGGGTGTCGTCGGTCGACTCGTCCTGCTCATCGGGGGCGAGGTACGGACTCGACACGGATGCCAGCCTACCGGTGGTCATCGGCACGGCCCGGATGGTCAACGGCTGGCGGTGCCGACACCGAGCGCCTCGGGCAACCGGTCGGTGAACGCCGTCGTGACCTCGTCGAGCCCGATGTCGAACAGGCCCTTGACCGTGATCCGGTCACCGCCGGCCAGGCCGATACGCGAGGTCGGCACGCCTGCCACCCCGGTCCGCTCGAGCACCTCGACGAGCCGGTCCGGGTGGACGGCGACGACGACCCGGCCGGGAGCCTCCCCGAACAGGACCCGGTGGTCGGACACCCGGGCGACATGCACCCCGATGCCGGAGCGGGCCGCCATCTCGGCAAGCGCCACGCCGAGGCCGCCCGACGAGACGTCGTGCACGCCGTCGACGAGACCGTCGATCACCAGACCCCGGACCAACTCGGCTACTGCGGCCACCATCGTCAGGTCGAGGTCGGGCAGCCGTCCGCCCGGCGCACCGTGGGCGGCGCCCCAACGGGAACCGCCGAGCCCGTCCGCCTCTGGACCGAGCAGGAGAAGGCGATGCCCGTCGACGAGGGTGGCCCCGGGTGGGCGCCGGTCGAGCCGGTCGACGATGCCGAGCAGGCCGATGACCGGCGTGGGATAGATGTCGGTACCGGCCGACTCGTTGTAGAGGCTGACGTTGCCGCCGACCACGGGCACGTCAAGGGCCCGGCAGGCAGAGGCCATGCCGTCGACGGCCTCGGAGAGTTGCCACATCACCTCGGGATTCTCGGGGTTGCCGAGGTTGAGGCAGTTGACGACCGCCAACGGACGGGCTCCTACGCAGGCCAGGTTCAGGAGCGACTCGGCGACCAGCATCGCCGTGCCCCGTCGGGGATCGACGGCGCACCAGCGGTGGTTGCCGTCGGTGGTGAGGGCCAGGCCGCGGCCGGTGTCGACTCCGGTGCCCGGGTGCTTGAGCCGAAGGACCGTGGCGTCGTCGCCGGGACCCACGACGGTGTTGAGGAACAGTTGGTGGTCGTACTGGCGGTACACCCATGCCGGGTCGGCCAGCAGGTCGAGCAGGTCGACGGCCGGGTCGTCCGGTGCATCGAGATCGTCGGCGGACGGGCCGAGCGGGGCGTCGGGCGCCTGGCGGGGACGGTCGTAGAGGGGGGCGTCCTCGTGGAGTGATGCGGCTGGTACGTCGGCCAGCACCTCGCCGTCGAATCCGTCGAGGATCCGCAGGGCGCCGCCGTCGGTGACGCGGCCGATGACGGCGGCCCGTACCTCCCAGCGTTCGCAGATCCCGCGGACCCGGTCGAGGCCGTCGGGTTCGACGATTGCGAGCATGCGCTCCTGCGACTCGCTGGTCATGACCTCGTGGGGCTCCATGCCGGGCTCGCGTCGCGGTACGGCCGACACGTCGACGTCCATGCCGACACCACCACGTGAGGCGGTCTCGCTGGTCGCACATGTGAGGCCGGCGCCACCGAGGTCCTGGATGCCGACCACGAGCCCCTCGTCGAGCAGGGCGAGGCACGCCTCGATGAGGCGCTTCTCCTCGAAGGGGTCACCGACCTGCACGCTGGGCCGCTTGTCGGCGTCGGTTTCCTCGGAGAAGCCCGCCGAGGCGAGGACGCTGACACCGCCGATGCCATCGCGGCCCGTGGAGGACCCCAGCAGGACCGCCAGGTTGCCTACGCCCGAGGCCTGGCCGAGCACCAGTCGCTCGGTGGGAAGCAGGCCGAGGCACAGCACGTTGACGAGCGGGTTGCCCCGGTAGGTGGCGTCGAAGACGGTTTCGCCTCCGACCGTGGGCACACCGACGGCGTTGCCGTAGCCGGACACGCCGGAGACCACCCCCTCGGCGATCCAGCGACTGCGGGGGTCGTCGATGGGGCCGAACCGCAGTGGGTCCATGAGGGCGATGGGACGGGCACCCATGGTGAAGATGTCGCGAAGTATCCCGCCGACCCCGGTCGCCGCTCCCTGGTAGGGCTCGATCGCCGACGGATGGTTGTGCGACTCGATCCGGATGGCGGCGGCGATGCCGTCGCCGACGTCGACGACGCCCGCGTTCTCGCCGGGGCCCACGAGCACCCACGGCGCCTCGGTCGGAAGCCGCCCGAGGTGGATCCGGGAACTCTTATAGGAGCAGTGCTCCGACCACATCACCGAGTACATGGCCAACTCCAGCGGGTTGGCCGCCCGCCCGAGGATCCCGTCGATGGCGGCAGCCTCGTCGTCGGTCAGCCCGAGTGCCCGATGGAGGGGTTCGCTCACGGCGGTGCACCGTAGCGGTCGGAGATCACGGGCCGGGGCGTCCCTCTGAACTCCTACGCCTGCCTGGACGGGTCGAGCCCATCCTCCCGCCACCAATGTTCATTC
>DCXR01000020.1:21617-29249 GCA_002329075.1 Candidatus Neomicrothrix sp. UBA2131 | reverse complement strand
CAAGTCTCGGTAGCCCGACCACCAGAAACGACGCAGGAGGCCCTTCCGGCTGTCCTACGGGTCGGACCTATGGAATCTGCAGTTCGCCCACTTCCATGCTCTTGCAGACGACCTCAGCGGTCTGCGCCGCATCCAGGTGGGTGGAATCCACCACATGCTTCTCATACCCGTCGAGATGGGAGGTGAACTCGCCATGCATCTTGTCGAGTGCCTCCTGTGTGATCGTCTTCGAACGCGAACGACTCCGTTCCACGTTCACGTCCCTGGCTGGAAGGAGGATGGCGTAGTGCCAGACAACACCGTGGCCGGCGAACGCTCCGGTGACGAGCTCCACGAACCAGGGTCCGACGATCCCATCCACAACCACCGAATACCCGCCCTTTGCGTATTCGACAGCGGCAGCCGTCATGGCTCTCACCACGGTGGTGTTCTGCTCCTGTGACTCAAGCATCCAAGGTCTCAGGAAGCCGTTCCGAATGAACTCATCCCAGAAGTAGTCCGCCCGCAAGTGGACGCTCAGATCCCACCGGTCGACGATGATCGCCGCGACAGTGCTCTTGCCGGCCGCTGGAGGACCGCTCAGCACCAGAACCTCGCCGTGGTCCACGGCCCGACGGTAGTCCTCGTCGGCCTGAACCGGCCTGGCCGAACCAATTCCTTCAGGCCGTCCGCAGGCAGCCACAGGGGTGACACTCCCTGACATTCAGAGCCGGCAACGCCGCCTGACCTCCGCCACCAACGCGAAAAACCCCCGCCGAAGCGAGGGTAGATCGCACGGTGGGAAACCGTGTCCAGCGACGACTCCTCAGCCGTTCGCCAGTACGTGAAGGCTACCCGACGACGACTGCCAGCCAGACAGGAAGTGCCGGCTACCGGTCAGGTGGATCTGGAGTGAACCGCCAATTCGGGTCCCGTTCGAGGATCAGCCAGCCGAACTCCCCGCAGGCACCACACCGACCCAGGTAGAACTTCTTCAACGACCTGGCCGTGACCCGGACGTGTCCCCTGCTGGCAGCGTCGACGGATTCGCCACACTTCCTGTGGCGGACCCTCCAGTCGGGTGCGTAGCCCTTCACCGCGCCGATACTACAAGAGTCGGTCCGACAGGGGCCGTCTAGACGGGGGCCTGGCCAGTCGGCGACGCCGAAGAGTTCGTCGTGACCCACGAATCGAACTCCTCCCAGCGGGCATCCAACCACCGAACCAGCGCCGCCTTGTCGGCAACGTCAGGAACTTCCCGGCGTGACATGCGACTCGCAGAGAAACCCAACGGGGAGGGAAAGGGAACGTTTCGCCACAGATCACGCAGTCCGTGGAAGTCCTCGACCCCGACATGGTTCAGGAACAACAGGTCCGCAGACCGGTCGGCCTCGAAAACGGACAGCAGACCTGCCGTCCGAATCGGGAGAACATGTGTGAGGCGACGGGCCGAGGCCTCCCGCTCCGGAGCGGTTCGGCCAAGGACCTCGATTGCCCGATCCCGCCTGGACCTCGAGAAGTTGGTTCCCTCGGGGAAGATGACAAGTGCCTCGTCGTTGGCGAGACCGGTTGCCAAGCTCGCGATGTTCTCCAACTCCTCACGGTTGTCAAATGAGTCCCGGCCCACGAATCCGTCAAGCTTGTCAGGACATGGGGTTCCTGGTGGTCACCGGCCACGGTGTGCCCGATGAGGCCATCAGTGGGATAGAGGCCGCTTCACGTGAGTTCTTCTCACTCCATCATGAGGAGAAGGCGCTCTGTGTGGGAGGCCCCGGGGTCTTTCGGGGGTACACGCCAGCCGAGACAACCGCACTGGCATTGTCACATGACGCCGTGACTCCACCGGACCTGTGCGAGGCATTCTCGATCAATCGCCTTGACGACCGCGAGGTTGCCTTGCAATCTGGTCTGCGAGAGGGGCGTGAGGCCTTCTTCGCCCCGAACATCTGGCCGCAACGCCCTGAAGGATTCAAACACGCGTTCGAGACCTATTACGCGGTCATGGAAGACCTAGCGAATCGCCTCATGGGACTGATGGCACTGGCTCTCGGGCTCGACGAGCACTGGTTTGACGACAAGATCCGCGACCACATCACCAATCTGACAGTCAACTACTACCCCGAACTCGACCGGCCTGCGGCCCGGAGTCAGTTTCGGCGAGGTGAACACACCGACTGGGGCAGCCTCTCCATCCTCTATCACGACGGCGAACCTGGATTGCAGATCAAGTCACCCGATGGCGAATGGGCAGATGTCCCAATAGTCGCAGACGCATTCGTCGTCAACCTGGGTGACCTCATGGCGTTCTGGACCAACGATCGATGGAAGTCCACCTACCACCGCGTGGTTGTGCCCGAAGATCACTCCACCGACCGCCTCTCGATCGCCTTCTTTCACCAACCCGCATACGACACCCTCGTCGAATGCATTCCCACCTGCACTTCGTCGGACGACCCACCGCGTTATGCGCCAACGACTTCCGGGGAATGGATCCTGTCAATGCTGGAGAAGACCACCTACTGAACCGACCCGTTGGCCTGAGTTGTTGAACAGTCCGGCTGTTCTGCTGGTCGGGACTTGGCGTGAGGGTCGTGGAAGCCAACGGCTACACGACCAAACCGGGCGCTACCTTCCAGGTGCCGACCCCAGGGAGCCGATCTCCAGGCGATGTCCACGCCGGTCGCTGCGGGTACCTGTCGGGATTCGGGACCAAGTGCCCTCGTCGGCAGCCGAGATGTTCGAGACAATGGGCATAGTCGGCAAGTGAACGGCTTGGCGGGTGAACGACGGGAGGAGGACGCGATGAACGTCATCGAGGCAACGGCAACCCTCGGGGAGATCGTGGACCACCACCCGTCACTGGCCCGCGAACTCGAACGGCGGAAACTGGACTACTGCTGCGGTGGCCGACGGACCCTCGCAGAGGCGTGCAGGGAGCGGGGCCTGGACGCGGGTACCGTCGCCGATGAGTTGGCCGGACTGGCTCCCGAGGAGCCGCCCGGCGAATGGACGGGACTCGACCCGGTAGCTCTCGTCGACCACCTCGAGGTGACCCACCACCGGTTCTTGAAGGAGGAGTTGCCCCGCCTCTCCGCCCTCACAGAGGGGATCCGGGACGTCCATGGGGCGAACCACCCTGAGCTCGCCGAGGTGTCGGCGGTGTTCCGGAGGCTTCGGGCCGAGTTGGAACCCCACCTGATGAAGGAGGAGCGGGTCCTGTTCCCGATGGTCCGACAATTGGTGGCAGCAGAGTTCCGCCCGGCGTTCCATTGTGGATCCATTGCAAACCCCATTTCGGTCATGCTGGCCGAGCACGATCATGCGGGGAACCTCCTGGATCTCCTGGTCGGTCTCACCGGTGGTTTCGAGACGCCGGCGGACGGATGCGCCTCTTACCGGGCCTGCTATGACGGTCTCGCCGACCTGAACGCGGACACCAGAATGCACATCCACAAGGAGAACAACGCCCTCTTCCCCGCCGTGGTGGCCCTAGAGGATCGGCTCGCGGTCCCAACCGAGTGACCTGAGAACGTGGCCATAGACGGTTCCCGAGCCGCCCCTCCGACCGATCCGCCTGACTTCGGGACCCGTGAGTTTCCCGCGGCCCTGGTGAATGTCACCAATCGGTGCAACCTGAAGTGCACGCACTGTTTCGTCTACCGCGATGCCAACCCCAACGCTTCGATTGACAAGATGAACGACGCCACGATGCTCCATCAACTGGAGGTACTGCGGGACCGCCACGGGATCAAGAGCATGCTCTTCATGGGGGGAGAGCCGATGGTGCGCCACAGGTTGGTATTGGCTGCCATGAGCCTCTTCGAGGACCCCTCCATTGTGACCAACGGAACCTACGGGATCCCATCCGTTCCGGGGTGTCTGGTCACCGTTTCCCTTGACGGTCCACCAGAAGAAAATGACGCGATCCGTGGACAGGGAGTCTTCGACCGGGTCGAGCAGTCGATCAGGGGACGTGACCGCGGCGATGGCAGCATCGTGATGCTCCAGATGGCCATCACCAAGGAGAACTCACCGGGCATCGAACGGTTCGTCGACGTGGTGGCCGACTGGCCCGTGGACGGTGTCGCCTTCACCTTCTACGTTCCCCGGAAGGGGGAACGTAGCGACCTGGCCTGGGACACCAATCAGGAGCGGGATGAGGTTGTCGAGCGTGTCATGGCCCTCAAGGAGGCCTACCCCGATCTCGTGAGAGCGAACGTCGCCACCCTCAGGTTGATGAAGTCCGACCAGTGTGGTGACCACATCGACGATCGGTGCGCCCTCAAGGCGATGCTGCCGCTCTACGTCGGCGACGGCGGAGTGTTCGAGAGGACCTTCTGCTGCTACGGCAACGACGTGGACTGCAACCGGTGTGGTGCCTACGCCGTGTTCAACGCTGCGCGTCATCGCCAGCAGGGCTCCACGCCAGGTCCGACCACACCCCTGCGCGACTGAGGCGGGGGCGGCCGCAGTCCGCTACGGGTTCGAGGAACCTGGAGAGGAACGACCCTTCAGTTGCATCGTGGTTGGTGCCCACCGGTCGCAGGCGGTGGCCCGGTGGCCCGGGTTCGAACTGATCGAGGAGGAGGCGATGTCGATGTCGCCTGCCGAGGTGCACTGCATCCGGGCCCTGGACCGGGATACCGCAGGGTCCAGCCGATGAGCAGCAGTTGAACAGGTCGGTCGAACCGGTTCCAGCAGGCCGCGCACGGGCCGCGAGATATCACGAAACAGCCCGAAACGATGCGAACCTGTGATCAACCCGAATGGAGGGCCGGGCAGCACTTCCTGACCGGACCCACCGGGGAGCCGTGCATTCTCTCGAGGCAGGGATACTCGCCGAGGCGAATCATTCTGATCTGACAATCTTCGATAGAGCCTCGTCGCAGTGGTATTCCGACCCCCTGCCGACAGCCAGAACCTCTTCTATCTCGCTGCTGGCGGTGACCCAGGTGGTCCGGTCGTCGTCGGCGGCCGTGGCGAACACCACGCCCAACAGGAAACCGTCGTCGTCGAAGAGTCCAGCGCCACTGTCGCCCCTGCCAGTGGCCGCTTCGACCTCATAGCCATCCCGCTGATACCTGTCCTGGCCTCCGACCTCTTCTATGGCGATCGGGACCGACCGCCGAATGTCGGCCTCCACGGTCCCTGACCGGGCACCACCCACGATTAGGGCCCTGCCAGCGACCCGGCTGTCGGCCATGGCCACCGGGGAGACGTCCAGGCCGGGGACCGAGACCAGCGCCAGGTCCCGCCGGGTGTCAAGGGCAACTATGGCCCCGACGTGCTCCACGGCATCCGAGGTGGTGGCATGAACCGTCGAGGCGCCGATCACCACGTGGGCGACG
Organism: Candidatus Neomicrothrix sp. UBA2131; assembly: GCA_002329075.1. Lineage (GTDB taxonomy): Bacteria > Actinomycetota > Acidimicrobiia > Acidimicrobiales > MedAcidi-G1 > S20-B6. The sequence continues at coordinate 23,922 of DCXR01000020.1, read as the reverse complement.
GTCACCACGAGGTCGCCACCCACCGCCACCCCCGATCCCCTGGTCTTCGAGACGTGCCCACAGCCGGTAGTCCGGATATGCACGCTGCGCTCATCCGGGGAGGCGTCCTGGTCCTGTCGGCCACCACACCCCAGGATGACCATGGCGGTCACACAGAGGGCCAGGACAACCGCACCGTCTACCTGCCGCAGGTACCGACCCCACCGGGCCAGGATCACGGCGACGGTGCCCTTCCCTTCCAGGTCCGGATCCTCGATCCCGGCAGGATCCACCAGACCGTTTGTCCGGCCAACGGCCAGAGAGTCAAGGAAGTTGGAAACGAGGAGGTTGTTCACGATCAGGTCGGTCTGTCCGCTACGGGCACAGCCACCGTGGTCATCAATGCGGGAAGCGAGGTTCCCAGGACCACGGCGCCGATCACCACCGGTGACATCGACAGTACTCGGGCCGACCGGACCGGGGCGGGCATGAAGTGGTTGGTGGCAACGACGAGAACGAGACCATCCCACCAAGGCAGGCAACCAGGTCGGGTATCACCTAGCGATTCTCCCTGATAGGGGAGTGTCCGCGCCGGTGGTCCTCTCGCGTCCACTGTTACCGTGGGCGGTGATGCGTAGAGGCTTCCTCATCCGATCGGTGGAGCGACTGCTCCGTCGCGACGAGAGCCTGGTGGGTGTCGTGTTCATGTGGAGCCGGCACCGGTGGATGGTGCCATTCGCCGGTTGCGCCTTCGTCGGCCTGGTGGCCGTGGCGGGGGCCTCGGAAATCGTCGACTGGTCGGTGCGCCTGGGACTGGGGGCGGTGGGAGCGACGGTGGCGGCCGTGTCGACTACCGAATACCGGGTACTGGCCCTCACGACACGATCCCTGGTGCTGTGCCGGGGCGGACGATTCCGCCAGGTGGCCACCGGCATCATCGAACGACTACCTGACGATGTGGCGATAACGAGGGTGGGTACCACTCTCGTTACCTCCGAATGGGTGGTCGGAGACCTCCGCTACACGGTGCCCCGGAACTTCGGCCCGGCCATGGAAGCCGTTGCCCACCGCTGAACCGTCCGCCAGCAAGTGGGGTGGGACCCAGGCGACGTTGCCCAAAAAGCCCGCTGCCGCCCGACGGGTGAACCCGTCGGGCGGCAGCCGGCTGAAAATTCTGGTTGCCGGAGGGGCTTCCTATCAGATACCCGTCTGCTGCATGAGGTAGGACTTCTCAGCCAGACCGTGCCACTCGACGATCCCGTCCCGGTACTCGCGCCACGGGGCGAGGATCGCAGCGAACCGTGCGTCCTCACCAGCGATGCGATCGAGTTCGTCCTCGGTCCCCTGCTTGAAGGCCGCCATGAGTTCCGGCGAGAACTCGAGAATCGTCGCGAACTCCTTGATCGTCGCGAGGTCCCGCTGGTTCAGCGTGTCGTAGGTGGCCAGGCAGTGCATGTTGGCGTATGCAGCTGCAGTCTCGATGGCTGCCTGATACTCCTCGGGCAACGAGGTCCAGTTGTCGAGATGGATCTCGACTTCCAGCGCCGTACCCGGCTCCCACCACCCTGGGTGGTAGTAGAACAACTCGGTACCGAGCTCGTCGAGGCCCAGGATGAGGTCGTCGGTCGGGCCGACGAACTCAGCTGCATCGATGGCGCCTGTCTCGATAGCGGTGAGGATCTCCCCGCCGGGAATCGAGATCTGCTCGCCACCCAGGTTGTTGAGCACCGCGCCGCCGATGCCGGGAATGCGCATCGTCAGGCCCTGGAGGTCGTCAACCGTGTTGATCTCCTTGGAGAACCAACCGCCCATCTGGCAGCCGGTGGCTCCTGCGGGGAAGAAAATCATGTTGTGCTCTTCCGCGTAGAACTCCTGGAGTATCTCGAGGCCCCCACCCTGATAGAGCCAGGCGTTCTGCTGGCGCTGGTTCAGGCCGAAGGGCACTGCGGTGCCGAACTGCTGGATCGGGCTGATTCCCACGTAGTAGTAGGACGCTGTGTGGCCCATCTCCATGCCCTTGTCACGCACCGTGGGCAACACCTGACCACCGGCGACGATCTCACCGGCCGGTCGGGGGTTGATCGTGAACTTGCCACCGGTGAGACGCGATACCGCATCGCTGAAGATCTGAGCCGAACCGAACAACGTCACCAGGGACGTGGGCCAACTGGTGCCCATTTCCCATTCGATGTCGGGTAGGTCTGAACTCAGCTCAACCGCAGTGGTGGTCGTGGCTTCAGCAGTGGTGGTCGTGGCTTCGGCCGTGGTGGTCGTGGCTTCGGCCGTGGTGGTCGCAGCTGCCGCCGCCGTGGTGGCCGGAGCCGCC
>DCXR01000020.1:0-21273 GCA_002329075.1 Candidatus Neomicrothrix sp. UBA2131 | reverse complement strand
GGTGGCCGGAGCCGCCGTGGTGGTAGGCCCGGCGCCATCGCTGCCACAGGCGGCGAGGATCGCGCTGCCGGCGGCAAAGCCGCCGACCGCTATACCCGAATGGGCCAGGAACTTTCGGCGGTCGAAAAGAGACTCGATGCCGTTGACCTCTTGGTCGACTTCTTGCTCGTCACTCATTGGTGAACTCCCCCTCTATGAGTAGTCCAGGTAGGTTTCCAGTTCTGCTATCGCCCTCGGAAGGCCCGATACGCAGGGCCACAGATTGTGACACAGATATTGTGACACATAATTCCCGGGAATGCAAGTGGCGCTTCATCGTGCGCCACCGGAGGGTCAGGCGCCGCTAAAGAACCTGTAGGAGAACTCGGTGATACCGGGGAATACCGCGAAGATCACGATGGCGACGCTCTGGATGACCATGAAGGGGATTGCCCCCTTGTGAATGTCGGCCGTGCTGACCTCGGGAGGCTTGACGCTCTGCAGGTAGAAGAGTGAGAACCCGACCGGTGGAGAGATGAACGCCATGTTCAGGTTCACCGCCATGAGCACGGCAAACCAGATTTTTTCCACCGACGAGAAGCCCAGGGACTCCATGGCCGGCACAAAGATCGGCACCACGATGAAGGTGATCTCGAGGAATTCGAGGTTGATGCCCAAGATGAACACGGCGACCATCGCTACAGCCACGAACCCGTACTTGCCTCCACCGACACCCGTCAACCACTCGGAGGTCTGGTCCGAACCGCCGAGTTGGAAGAACATGTGGCTGAAGAAGGTCGATGAGAACAACAGGGTCATCACCAGCACCACGATGTTCAAAGTCGAGGTTCCGGCCTCCTTGAGCGCGCTTGGCGTCAGCTTCCACTCGGTAGCGGCATGGGCGGCCCCGTCCTTTACCAGGAGCTTGTCGACATACCAGTTCAGGACGGCCAGCATCAGCGCCCCCAGGACGCCAACGGAACCTGACTCCGATGGGGTTGCGATCCCCTGGAAGATCGAGAACAAGACACCGATGATCAACACCAGTGTCGGCACGATCGACACCAGCACCTCGGTGGTCAACATGCCGCCGACCATCATGAGGCCCAGCAACACCACAAAGACCGTAGGGACGGCGATGAGTGCCATCTTGGGACTCGCCATCAGCATTACCAGGCCGATCATCAGTGCCATCGGAAGGGAGATCTTCGCGGCGGTCAGCGTGCTGACCTTGCCCGGGAGGGTGCGTTGTTCCTTCGGCATGGCGGGCCCGAGGTGGGGTCGCAGATAGGAGATGCCCAACGCATAGATGATGTAGAGGCCACTCAGGATCAGCCCGGGTATCAGGGCCCCGGCGAACAGTCCGAGGATGCCCACCCCCAACTGTTGTGCCAGCAGGATCAGGACCAAACTGGGTGGAAGCATCTGGGCCAGGGTCCCCGAGGCGATGATCACCCCGGTGGACAACTTGTTGTCGTAACCCAACTTGACCATGGCAGGCAGCGAGAGCAGGCCCATCACGATGACCGTGGCAGCAACCACTCCGGTTGCCGCGGCCAGCAGGGTTCCCACCACCACCACGGCGGCCGCCACACCGCCCCGGAGCGGACCCATGAGCATCCCTATGGCATTCAGCAGTCGCTCGGCGAGACCTGAGCGTTCGAGGATGGCACCCATGAGAACGAACAGCGGTACCGCCAGAAGTGTCTGGTCCTCAAGGGCGTTCTGCCATCGGCCGGGCAGCACGTTCAGCGTGTTCGGGTCGAAGGTGCCGGTGAGGTCGCCGATGAATGAAAAGGCAAGAGCGGTCGAAACGAACGAGAACGCGACGTTGTAGCCAGTGAGGATCAGCAGCATGAAGACGGCGAACATCACCATCGAGAGGACAACGCTCAACTCCATCGGATGGACTCCCTACTCAATTCGCTGGAACTCGTCATGTTCGTGAATGTCGGCCAGATCCTCACGGTCGATGATCACGAACCCGGTCTTGATGATCTCGGCCAGGACCTGGAGTCCGAAGAGTACGAAGCCGACAAAGGTCAAGAACTTGATGGGTCCTATCGGCAGCGACCCGGCATCCCACGCCTTCTCCCAGGAGTTCCAGACATGCCAACCATCGGGCCAGACCCCGGTGTGCTTCATGCCGAGGCCCTTCCGGCCGTAGTCCCAGAGGATCCGGATGGCAACGAGGATGAAGGGCATGAAGAAGAACACGTGCATGACGAAGTCCAGCCAGGCCTTGGTTCGGTTCGACCACGCGTGCCACCAGAAGTCGATGCGAGGGTTGACTCCTTCACGCACCCCGTAGTTCAAGCAGATGAGGAACATCAAGGAGAAGGTCATCCAGGCGACACTCCTCATTTCGCCGATGATGATGTCCGCTTCGATGTAGCGACCGACGTAGCGGGTCACCACGTTGAACAATGACACGAAGAAGACCACCCATCCCAGGTGCTTGCCGCACTCTGCGGTGACCGAGGTGATCTTCTCGAGCCCCACACGGAACGCATGCATGGCCGTCGGTCGGACGCTGAGGACAAGAAGGACCAGAAGGCCCAGCCAGTGCCACCAAGCCAGGTTGCCGATCAGGTAGTCCGTGCCGACCACCGTGGCGACCACCGAAGCCACCAACAGACCGCAGATGACAACGCCCAGCGGATGGATCCGATACCACACCGTTTGGTTCCGGCCGGTCCGCTGGGGTTCGACCCGACCTCCGGAAGGGGTATCGGTCGCTATGGCAGCCACATCAGAGTCGAGTTCGTCGACAGGGCTGTCAACCTCACTCTCGGACATCACCAGCCCCCTTTCCGACTCTTCTGGCCAAGGATCAAGAAACCGTCACGCTCTGGTCCAACAACTGACAGGTTGTATCACAAATCCAAGCTCAATGTAAACGCCCAAGGTACTCCGGCCCCAGGGCCTCTACCGAATCGCACCCGATCAGGGCCAGGGTGCGCTCCACTCCCTCAGCCAGGTGCTCGAGAACGAAGTCGACCCCCTGCTCGCCGGCTGCCCCCAAGCCGTAGAGGTAGGGCCGCCCGACCATGCAGGCCCTGGCGCCCAGAGCCACCGCCTTGACCACGTCGGAGCCCCGTCGTATCCCGCCGTCGAGGATGATCTCGGTACCGCCCCCCAGCGCGTCGGCCACTGACGGCAACAGGTCGATGGGGGCCGGCGCGTCGTCAAGTTGGCGGCCTCCGTGATTCGAGAGAATGACGGCGTCCACTCCCCGGTCAGCGGCGATCTTGGCATCGACCACCGTCTGGATTCCCTTGATGGTCAACTTTCCGGGCCATCGTTCCCGGAACCGGTCGATGTCCTCCCAGGACAACCCGGGGTCCATCTGGTCGGCGACGTACTCGGCCAGCGAGATCGGATCCGACCCATCTCCTACGCTCTTGCCGGTCACGTTGGCAAACATGATCGGCTCGGCCCTCATGAAGTCCCAGGACCAACTGGGATTGAGCATCCCATCGATGATCGTGCCGGGGCCGATTCGAGGGGGCAGGGTGAACCCCCTTCGAACGTCGCGTTCACGTCTTCCGAACATCGCCGTGTCGACGGTGATGACAGCCGTGGAGTAACCGACAGCAGCGGCCCGATCGAGCATCTCATTCACCAGGCCACGGTCCTTCCAGACGTAGACCTGGAACCACTTGTCGCCGTCGCTGACCTCGGCGACCTCTTCGATCGACCGCGTCCCCAGGGTGGACAGGGCGTAGGGCAGCCCAGCCCGTTCCGCCGAGCGGGCCACCGCTAGTTCACCCTGGGAGTGGGCAATCCGCGTGAACCCGGTGGGGGCCAACACCAGGGGGACTGGCAGGTGCTCGCCCATCAGGGTGGTCGACGTGTCGATCCGGGCATTGCCCCGCAACACCCGGGGAACAAAACGGATCGTTGCGAACCCGGCCTCGTTGCGGGCAAAGGTGCGCTCGTCCTCGGCTGCCCCGTCGATATAGTCGAACACCCCCGAGGGCAGGCGGCGTCGAGCCACGCGCCTGAGGTCCCCGATGTTGCCTACGCGCGACAAGCGTCGCTTGGCAGAGTCGAATTCGAACTTCTTGAACCGCACGACCGAACGGAGGGACTTGAACATGCAGCCCATTGTGTCAGCATGTTGATCGTGACACAATATTGGCCGCGAAAAAACCTCCATTCTCTGGAGACCAGCCTTGCGTAAAGACAGTGCAGCCCAACGGGTCGGGAGCATCCTTCGCGACGACCTGCTCGACGGCAACATCCCACCGGGAACCTGGTTCCGGGAGGAACAGATCGCCGAACGCTTCGAGGTCGGCCGCTACACGGTCCGTTCTGCCATCGAATGGCTGGTCGGAACCGGCCTGCTGGTTCACGAGCGCAACCGCGGCGCCTACGTGTCCCCGATCTCCCCCGAGCGGGTCGAACGCCTCTTCGAGTTCCGACAGATCATCGAAGTGGGAGCTCTCCGGATCGCCCTCGACACCGGGGCCGACCTCTCCGAGATCATCGCCGCCGTCAAGCCGATGGAGTCCTTCAACGAGAACACCCCCTGGCACACCGTCATCGAGGCCCACAACGACCTCCACCGGGCCATCGTTGCCGCATCGGGAAACCCCCGGCTCCTCGACACCTACGACCGCTACCGGGACGACCTCCAGTTCATGCTGGCCTATCTGGGCCGTGCCCACACTGTGAGCACCTTCACGAAGAACCACCTGGAACTGGTTGAAAAAATCTGCAAGGGTGCCCCCGAGGCCCTCGAATCACTCGAGTACGACCTGTCCGAGTTCGGGGTGCCGCCCCTGCTCGGAGCCCTCGCCGAACTCGAGGCTGTCAAGGCGAACAACGACTCGAGGCTGTCAAGGTGACCAACGGGTGGAGTTGGTCAGAGTGGAGGGGGAGTTCTCCTTTGCTCGGCGAATGTCGCCCGCATCGAAGGTGGGGTGATTCTTGCCGGGGTTTCCTCCCGCAAGCCCTTCCCGGCGAGCCTTCGGGTCGGGTCCCAACGTGGCTGTCGCGGTCGCAGGGCCAGCAACCGGAGGAAGTCAGCGACCCTGGTTGACACCCAGGAAATCGAAGAGCCCCGTTGCCGGCGAACTCGAGGTGGGCACCCCGGAGATGGCCGGTCATGGAGTGTCCGTTCGGCAGACGACTCCTCGACACAGGCCGGGTCTCGTCCAAGAGACGGTCTCGACGGGTTCGGTCCGAGATGGCACAGCGACCTAGCGTGGGTGGGAAAAGCCAAAGTCGAGGAATACAACGGACGATGAACCCAGCCAATGAACCCTTTGATCCCGATGCGATGCGGGAGCGCTACCGGGTCGAGCGTGACAAACGCCTCCGTGTCGATGGCAACGACCAGTACGTCGAGGTTGTCGGCGCGTTTGAGCGCTACACCGACGATCCCTACATCGAGTCCGGCATCGACCGTCCACCCCTGGACGAAGAGGTCGACGTGGTCGTCATCGGGGGTGGTTTCGGGGGCCTGCAGATGGGGGCTCGTCTCCGCGAGGACGGAGTGGAGGACCTGCGGATCATCGAGAAGGGCGGCGACTTCGGCGGCACCTGGTACTGGAACCGGTACCCGGGGGCCCAGTGTGACATCGAGTCATACGTCTACCTGCCACTCCTCGAAGAGGTCGGCTACATACCTCGAGAGAAGTACTCCTATGCCAGGGAGATACTCGACTACAGCCAGCAGATCGGCCGTCACTACCGCCTCTACGACGGTGCGCTCTTCCAGACGGAAGTCACCGACATGTTCTGGGATGACCACCAGTCGCGTTGGATCGTCGAAACCGGCAGGGGTGATTCACTCCGGGCTCGATTCGTGGCGATGGCCAACGGCCCCCTGAATCGCCCGAAGCTCCCAGGGATTCCCGGGATCGGTGAGTTCAAGGGCCATTCGTTCCATACAAGCCGCTGGGACTATGGATATACGGGTGGAGGGCCGGATGGGAACCTCGACCGACTCGGAGACAAACGGGTGGCGATCATCGGCACCGGGGCCAGCGCGATCCAGTGCGTTCCGTTCCTAGGGGAGGCAGCAGAGCGGCTCTACGTGTTCCAGCGCACACCCTCGTCGGTGGATGTTCGCGGTAACCGGCTCACGGACCCGGTGTGGGCTGCCGGCCTGGAGCCAGGCTGGCAGAAGCGCCGCATGGAGAACTTCAACGGACTTGTCTCAGGCGTCCCCCAAGGTGAGGACCTCGTGAACGACGGTTGGACCGACCTCATCGGCAAGATGATCCGACGATTCCGAAAGGCCAGGGCTGAGGAGGGCGTCGATATCTCCGAGGTGATGGAGATGGCCAACTTCGACAAGATGAACGAAATCCGGTCCCGGGTTGACGACCTTGTCGACGACCCGGAAGTCGCCGAGAAGCTCAAGCCCTACTACAGGATGTTCTGCAAGCGGCCGACGTTCAACGACGAGTACCTCCCGACGTTCAACCGGCCAAGTGTCGAACTCGTCGACACTGACGGGAGGGGTGTCGAACGCATCACGGAAAGCGGCGTCGTCGTAGCGGGCGTCGAATACGAAGTCGACTGCATCGTCTTTGCCACGGGCTTCGAGGTGGGTACCGCATATGCCAGGCGGGCCGGGTATGAGGTCGTCGGCCGCAGGGGACAGACCCTCTCCGAGAAGTGGGCTGAAGGGATGGCCACCCTCCATGGCATGCAGAGCCGGGGCTTTCCGAACTGCTTCTTCCTGCACATCAGCCAGGCCGCATTCACCGCCAACTTTCCCCATCTTCTCGACGAACTGACCACTCACGTGTCCCACATCGTCGGTCATGCACTGAGCCGAGGTATCAGCACGGTCGAGGTGGCACAGGACGCGGAGGACGCCTGGGTGGAGACGATCAAGGCCAAGGGCCTCCTTGCGATGGGGGCGCTCGGAGGACCGGACTGCACCCCCGGCTACTACAACAACGAGGGGAAGGCCCGTGAACCTGGCGCCATTCAGTCAGCCCCGTATGGCGGTGGTTCGATCGAGTTCTTCCGGATCCTCGAGCAGTGGCGTGGCGACGGAGAGTTTGCGGGGTTGGAGTTCACCTGCTGAGTCGGGGAAATCGACGCGAAGGCCGCTTCCCGGTGCTCAAGCCCGACGACACCGCCAGTTCATGTGTGACCGTCTGGAGAACGCCTGGCCGCCATCCGGTCCTTGTCGGTAGTGGTTCAGGGTCGGCTGGTCCCGTTCGAGGGGCGCGGCGACCGAACATCAGGGGCCTGTCGGTCGGACCCCCACGGTTCTTCCGCGGGTATCGGTCACACAGACATCCCGGCACCACGACCCGGCCGTAGCGTTCTTTCGTGGCCGTCCGTTCCGACCTTCGAAACATCGCCGTCATCGCGCACGTCGACCACGGCAAGACGACGCTCGTCGATGCCCTGCTGCGCCAGTCGGGCGCCTTCTCCGCCCACGAGGAACCCACCGAGCGGGTCATGGACTCGATGGACCTCGAGCGTGAGAAGGGCATCACGATCCTCGCCAAGAACACCGCGATCCAGCGCGGCGACGTCAAGGTCAACATCGTCGACACCCCCGGCCACTCCGACTTCGGTGGTGAGGTCGAACGGGCCCTCAACATGGTCGACGGCGTCCTGCTGCTCATCGACGCCGCCGAAGGGCCCAGACCCCAGACCCGCTTTGTGCTGCGCAAGGCCCTCGAAGCCGGCCTGTCGATCGTGGTCGTGGTCAACAAGGTCGACCGCCCCGACGCCCGCCTCGAGGCGGTCGTCGACGAGGTCTACGAACTGTTCCTCGACCTCGACGCATCCGAGGACCAGATCGAGTTCCCGATCGTCTACACCGATGCCCGTGCCGGCACGGCCACACTCGACCCGGCGGTTCCCGGCACCGACCTGGGGCCCTTCTTCGACATGGTTCTCGAGCAGGTACCGCCACCCTCGTACGACGGGGACGCCCCGTTGCGGGCACACGTCACCAACCTGGACGCCTCGCCCTACCTCGGCCGGATAGCGGTCTGTCGTGTCACCAGCGGCACCCTCCGCCAGGGTGCGCCCGTCGCCTGGTGCCGCACCGACGGTTCGATCCAGTCGGCAAGGGTCGGCACGGTCACCGTCACGGAGGCACTGGGCCAGGTCGAGGTAGCGGAGGCCGGGCCCGGCGAGATCGCCTACGTATCCGGAATCGAGGACGTAACCATCGGCGAGACCCTCGCCGACCCCGAGGATCCCCGCCCATTGCCCGTCATCAGCGTCGATGAGCCGACGCTTTCCATGACGCTCGGCGTCAACACGTCGCCGGTCGCCGGCGACGACGGCTCCAAGTTGACGGCCCGCCAGGTCAAGGCCCGCCTCGACGCCGAACTCGTCGGAAACGTCTCGCTGCGGGTGTTGCCCACCGAGCGCCCCGACACCTGGGAGGTCCAGGGCCGCGGGGAACTCCAACTGGCGATACTCGTCGAGACCATGCGCCGCGAGGGCTTCGAGCTCACCGTCGGCAAGCCCGCGGTCGTGCTGCGCGAGATCGAAGGCAAGGTGCACGAGCCCACCGAGAACCTCTCGATCGACGTCCCCGAGGACCATGTCGGCGCCGTCACACAACTCCTCGGTGAGCGCCGGGCACGCATGGTCGACATGGTCAACCACGGCACCGGCTGGGTGCGCCTCGACTACATCGTCGCCGCCCGTGCTCTCATCGGCTTTCGCACAGAGTTCATGACCGAGACCCGCGGCGCCGGGATGCTCCACCACGTGTTCGAGGGATGGGAGCCGTGGATGGGCGAGTTGCGCACCCGTCCGACGGGCACGGTGGTCGCCGACCGCACCGGAGCCGTCACTGCCTACGCCATCGCCGGCATTCAGGAACGGGCCAGCCTCTTCGTCGGGCCGACCGACAGGGTCTATGCCGGGATGATCGTGGGGGAGAACCCCCGGGCCGAGGACATGGACGTCAACATCTGTCGCGAGAAGAAGCTCACGAACGTGCGGGCGGCGGCATCCGACGACACGGTCCGCCTAACCCCACCCCGTCGGCTTTCCCTCGAGCAGGCGCTGGAGTTCATCGCCGACGACGAGTGCGTCGAGGTCACCCCGGGCGCTGTGCGGCTCCGCAAGGTCACGCTCGACGCCGGCGAACGGGCCCGCAACCTCAAGAAGCTCAAGAACGCCCGGGTCTGAGCGGCGCCGGACCCCTCAGGCCAGGACCCGCACCACCCCGTTCTCCGGGTCGACCTCGACCCGGTCACCGTCGGCGATCCCCTCCATTGCGCCGGGTGCGCCCACGACTGCCGGGATGCCGAGCTCGCGCGACAGAACCGCAGCGTGGCTCATGGGGCCGCCTTCGGCGGTGACCAGGCCCCCGACGAGGGTCAGGACCAGGTTGTAGGCGGGGGTCGTCGTACGCGTGACCAGTACCTCGCCCGGTTGCAGCCGGTCGAGCGCTTCGTCGGCGTTCTCGGCCACCCGGGCCACGCCCACGTACGTCTCGGCGCCGATGCCGGAGCCCTCGAGCGGCTGTCTCTCGACGGGCTCGTCGATCATTCCTAGCTCGGTGAGACAGGCCTGGATGATGGTGACCGTCTCTGCGAGTGGACCCGGGAGGGCGTCGAGCGCCAGCGTGCCCTCGAGGTCGCCCAGGGTCTGCGGGGGATCGAGGGTCTTCTGGTGGGCGCGCACGGCGGCCCTCTCCGTAAGGTCGTCGGCGCCGGGCCCTGCGCCGGAGGCGGTCATCGTCAGGAGTTCAACGGGCCCCAGTTCGAACACGTGTGAGGTGTCGTGGAGACGTCCAGCGTCGGCCAGCCGTCGGCCGGCCTCTTTCATGGCGAGGCGCAGCAGGCCGGCCGGCCATTCGGCCGTGATCGGGCCGTTGTCGTCGCGCAGGTCCATGGCCTCGCGGGCCCGTGCCAGCAGGTCGTCGAACCGGTCACGATCACCTTCCGGGACCCGTTCACGGAGGCCGGCAATGGTGACTGCGAGATGGTCGGGATCGTGGATCCGTTCGTCGGCGCCCGAGAGGATCGTGGCCAGGACCACGTCGGGCATCTCGCCGAGGGTGAGGGCGTCGAGGTCGTAGCCGGTGAACAGCATCGACCCCCGGTGGCGGAGGTACGTGTCGAGTTCCACAGCGACGTCGGGCGAGACTGCGGCCACTTCGGTGAGGCTGGCCGGGATAGCCCTCGACCCTGCGACGAGGTCGCGGATGCGGCGTAGCGCTTCGATCGGCGCCGACGTGGACGGCGACGCACCGACGAGTGCTGCGAGCATTTCGCCACCCGGGATGCGCCAGCGGTGCCCGGCGACGAGCAGTTGGCCGATCGGGCCGAGGTCGTAGCCGTGGAGGCGGAAGTGTTCCTCGAAGGTCCAACGGATGTGGGTGAGCAGCGCCTCGAGGTGGGCGGCCAGCCCGGCATCGTCGAGGGTCGCCAGGTCGACCGCTCCGAATGCCAGGTTCTGCTCGACCAGTCGGGGCCGGGTCACCGCATGCCATTCTGCTATGACCGCCGGCGCCGGCGACTGCTCGAGGTTGCGCCGTGCGGCACGTGTCCTGCGGCGGAACTCGGGGTGCAATCGGGAGGCGATCCTGAGAAGAAAAGCCGGAGGCGGCTTCGCCGAGGGCCTGTCGGGCCGGATGAGCGGCCGCATACGTGTGTAGGTGAACCCGTTGACGAACCGGAACGACAGCGTCTCGGCCGGCACGCCGGTGATCGGCCACTGTTTGCGGTAGGCGGACTGCATCGCCTCGGGCACCAGCCACTGCATGACCGGCGTGGTGCCGCCCGGGAAGTGCGACCGGTCCAGTTGCCAGCAGCCCGGCCCCGGTGCCTCGAAGGTGTCGGCTTCCCCTGCTCCCATGACCAGGACGCTAGGACCACCCACTGACGGTGCCGGTGATCGGGCGGCATTGCCGGTGGATTCGGCTGCAGATACCTCCTGGGTGTTCCAGCTTGACCCCTGAGGGGAAATGTTCCGTTGCGCAACGCGTAGCCGTCATCGGGGCTGGACCGAGCGGCCTGGACCAACTGCGGGCCTTCGCCTCCGACCACCCTCGACCGCGTCCGCCCTCTCGAGCAACAGGGCGTTGTCACCGGCTACCACGCCGAGGTCGACCTGGCCGCCCCGGGTCGGCCCACCGGGGGACTGAACGGAAGGGCAGGGCGGGACGGGCCGTAGGCTCGGCGACCCATGGCCGCCCTCTTCTCTCTTGTCGCTGCAGCCATATTCGGGGTCGGCGACTTCTTCGGAGGGCAGGCCTCGAAGCGCACGAAGGTCGTCACGGTGGTCGCCGGCTCCAACATCGTGGGGTTGGCGCTGGTCCTGGCGCTGGCACCGGGCATGGCCGAGCAGTTCGACGGTGGCGACTTCGTGGCCGGCATGTTCGGTGGCCTTTCCGGGCTGATCGGCATCACCCTGCTCTACCGGGGACTCTCGACCGGGCCCATGGCGGTGGTTGCACCCATCGCAGCGGTCACCAACGCCGCAGTTCCGGCCCTGTGGGGTGTCGCCTTCGGCGATCGCCTCACCCTGCTCCAGTTGGTGGGGGTGGTGCTCGGCCTCGTGGCGATCGTGTTGGTGTCGCGGCCGCCGGAGGCCGCCGGACGGACCACCGCCGGACTCCTCATCGGTTCGGTGCTGTCCGGCATCGGGTTCGCCGGCTTCTCCATCGTGCTCAGCGGCACGGATCCCGCCAGCGCCCCATGGCCGGTCGTCGGCAGTCGGCTCACGACGGTCGTCATCCTCGTCACGGTGCTGGCCTTCGTCCGGAGGGTGCGGGGGCCGATCCGTGACGCCAGACGGCTCATCCTCGTATGCGGACTCTGCGACAGCGGAGGCAACGTGATGCTGCTCGAAGCGCTCGGTCGGGGGATGCTCAGCCTCGTCGCCGTCCTCACCTCGCTCTATCCGGCGGTCACCGTGCTGCTGGCCCGGACCGTGCTCAAGGAGCCGATCTCGCGGGGTCAGGTGGTCGGACTCGCCGGCTCCCTGGGTGCAATCACCCTGATCGTCGCCGGATGAAGCGACGGTGGGAACGTATCGGTCTTCGGGCGTGCGATCCTTGGAGGATGCGAGCCGTCGCCTCCCTACTCGCCCTGGTCGTGTCGGCTGCTGCATGCAGTGCCGGCAATGGTCCGACGCTCGACACCACGACCACCTTCCCCGACCTGTTCGGTGACGGTTCGACGACATCGACGCTGCCGCCCGCCGAGGTGTCGGACTGGGAGCCCGTGCAGCTGGTCTCCGTGCGCAAGGAGGCGGAGGCCTGCATCCAGAACGCCCGCCCGGACGAGATCGTGCTCCCGGATGAGGGCCCCCGGACCGTGACGGTCGAATCGGGCGACACCCTGGGCAAGATCGCCGAGCGCTTCGACACCACCGTGGCGGCATTCATGCGGGCCAACTCGCTAAGCGACCCCGACCGGTTGCGGGTGGGGCAGGTGCTGATAGTGCCGCGGGAACGTCCCGACGAGGTCGACGGACCGGAGGGTCCCGAGATCGAGTGGGAGGAACTGGTCTGCGTGCTCGACACGGGTGCGGCGGCCCACGGTCCTGATGGGCTTCCGGTCGGAGCACCCGGGCTGGTCGAGGTCGTGGTCCGGTGGCCCCGGATCGACGGGACCGACGAGGCGCCCCGCGTCAACGGCCGCATCCTCGGGCTCATCCAGGGAGCGCTGGCCGGCTTCCTCGACGACGCGATCAGCGCCGTCGAGCGCAACGGCTACGCGTGTATGGAGGCACTCGACGGACGCTGTATGTGGATCATGCACGAGTACGAGGTGCTGCTGTCGACCGACGACGTGTTCAGCGTCCGCAACACCACGCGCCGTCTGCTCCCGGGGACGGCCGCCGAGTCGTCAGAGGTGCTGACGGAGACCTTTGACCTCGTGGACGGCCGCCCGTTCACCATCGACGTGCTGTTCGACGAGGAGGCCGACTGGGTCCGGGCCGTGTCGGCGGAGGCGATCAGGCGCCTCGAACAGGAGCCGTGGGTCGACGAGCGCCGCCTCGTCGGTGCCGGCCCGGATGCCGTCAACTTCGAGCGCTTCAACCTGACCCACGGTGGCCTGGTCCTGTCGTTCGCCCCCTTCACGGTCGGGGGGTCGGGCGCCAGCACGGTCTCGATCACGATCCCGTACCGTGCGCTCGAAGGCCTCTGGGCGGAAGACGGACCGGTGGCGCCGCTCCTCGAGAAATTGGACTGACGGGTTCGATCGCCGTACGGGGGTTCCCTAGGCTCGCCGCCATGGAACTGACCGAGGCCATGCGCACGACCTTCGCCTGCCGGGAGTTCACCGACGAACCGGTTTCCGATGAGGTCCTCCACCGGATCCTCGATGTCGCCCGCTTCGCCCCGTCAGGCGGGAACCGTCAGGGCGGGCACGTGGTGGTGGTGCGCGACCCGGCCGTTCGACGGCGTCTGGGCGAACTGGTCCAACCGACGCTGCGGGTCTACGCCGCCCAGGCGGCCGCGGGGGAGACTCCCTTCAACTCGGTGCACCCGACGGCGATAGACGTCGAGGCGGCGCTCCGGACGCCCACCGACATCCTGCCGATGTTCGACCACCTGGACGAGGTACCCGTGGTGCTCGTCGTCACCGTCGACCTGGCGAAGGTGGCCTCGGTCGACAAGGACCTCGACCGGGTGGGGCTCGACACCGGGGCTTCGATCTACCCGCTGGTCTGGAACATCCTGCTGGCTGCCCGCGCCGAGGGACTGGGGGGCGTGCTCACCACCCTCATCGGCCCGGCAGAGACCGACGTACAGGCGCTGCTGGGCCTTCCTGACTCGCATGCGATCGCCGCCCTGATCCCGCTGGGGCGGCCGGTGAAGCAACTCACGCGGCTGCGGCGACGGCCGGTGGAGGAATTCGTCACGGTCGACCACTTCGACGGCATGCCCCTCGGATCCCGAAGGGAGTAGGTTCTCACCCGTGGTCGAGCAATCCACTTCCCCGGTGGTCCCGGATCGTCCCCGCGGTCGGCTGCTTCTCGGCGCTGTGCTGGGCTCGTTCGCCGTCATCGCAGCGCTGGTGGCCTCGGCGTCGGCCGGCGCCGGTGGCCCCGGTCCCACGATCGACCAGGCCGTGCAACTGTCGGCCGAGCGGAACGCATCCGTCGGCATCGAGATCGACTCGAGTGGACCCGCATTCTCGTTCGAGGTCTGCATCGACGGCGTGCCCCACTCCTGGGAGGGCGACAGCATCTTCGACTTCGACGGCGAGGGATCGTTCTCCTTCGGGTGGGGTGCCGACGACCCCGGTTTCTTCGACGACCTGCCCCTCGAGGCCGATCCGGGCGCCGAGTGCGACATGCCCGGCTTCGGGGGTGGGCGAGAAGGGCACGGCGGGCTGCCCGGCCTGTTCGGTGTCGTCCCCGATTTCGACGCCGACCTCCAATTCATGCCGGACCTCGCCCCCGACTTCGAGGCGTTTGAGGCCTGCCTCGTCGAGGAGGGCGTCGACCCCGATTCGCCACCCGACCGGAACCGGGCAAGCGTGATCGTCGTCGGCCCAGATGGTCACACGGTCGTCGAGTTCGGCGACGACATCGGTTCGGTCACCGTGACGGGCACGGAAGACGGCGTCGAGATCGCCACCGACGGCGGCGCAGCGGTAGTCGACGTCGAGACCCGCCGTCAGGTCAGGGATCGGGCGTTCGAGGCCTGTGCGGACCTGCTGCCCAACCCACCCGTGTTCGAGTTCGGCTTCGGCGAATCGTTCGGAGGTGGCGGGAAGTCCCTCGAGCACCGGGGCCACGGCCCGATGGGAGAACTGTTCCATGGCCTCTTCGAGATGCTCGAGGTCGATCCCGACGAGGGACACATGAACCGGTTCACCGACGAGCGACGTTCCCGTGATCTGCGCGAACTGTTGAGCGGCGTCGCGGACGACGGTGGCCGCTGCGGCGGCGTCGACACCCAGGCTGTCTGAGGGCTGTCTGAGGGCCTTTCTGGAGCGTCAGGTTCCGGGCGGACTGTATGACACGGAGTTACGGACCGACTCTGCTGCCGTGTCGAGTTCTTCCGGCGTCAACAGGACGGTCACCCGGGCGTTGACCGCCCCGGATGCGGAGACGGCCAGGCTGAGGGCTGCTGCGGCGTCGTTCGAGGGTAGGTCGGCGATCACGACGGCGTCGTCGCTGCCGAAGGCGAAGTAGAAGGCCTCGACGGTTCCACCCAGGGATTCACCCGCCGCCGTGGCTGCCGCGGCCCGGGCAGAGCCACCGGCGGAGAGCAGTCCCTGGACTCCCTCGGTCGTGTAGCCGGCATGGATGAGGTACTTGGGCATGGTCGCCTCCTGTTCGTCGTCACGTCGATCGTCTTCCGATCGGCCGGCTACGAGTCTGCCATGGTTGCCGTTTCCGTGCGTGGGTGGGCCCGGCACGCCGGTCGGATGGTGCGCCGTCTACCCTCGCCGCCGTGAAACTCGGCCTCACCATCCACCTGACCGACCGGTCGATCGACATCCGCGACCTGGCCGTCGAGGCAGAGGCCCGGGGCTTTTCGTCGCTGTGGATCCCCGAGCACACCCACATTCCAGCCAGCCGACAGACGCCGATTCCGCAGGGCGGCATGGACCTCGCCGACGAGTATCCCCGGTCGCCCGATCCGTTCGTGTCGCTGGCAGCGGCCGCCGCGCTCACCGATCGGATCCGGCTCGGCACGGGTGTGGCGCTCGTGGCCCAGCACCACCCGATCAACCTGGCCAAGGCGGTGGCCTCGCTGGATGCACTCTCGAACGGGCGCTTCGCCCTTGGCATCGGCTACGGCTGGAACGTCGAGGAGATGGCCCACCACGGCGTGGAGTTCCGGGCCCGTCGGGCGCAGGTCCGCGAGCACATGCTGGCCGTGCGCGAACTCTGGACGGAGGAGGCCGGCGAGTACCACGGCGAGTTCGTGGACTTCTCCGCCAGCTGGTCCTGGCCCAAGCCCGTGCGGCCCGGAGGGCCGCCCGTCTACATCGGTGGCGGGGCCGGACCGAAGATGTTCGCCGCAGTCGCCGAATATGCGGACGGGTGGCTGCCGATCGGCGGCGCCGGAGTCCGGGCAGCGCTCGGTGACCTGCAGGCCGCCTGCGAGGAGCGGGGCCGCGACCCGGGGGAACTCGACGTGATCCCGTTCGGTACCCTGCCCGACGAGGGGAAGCTCGAGTACTACGCCGGCCTTGGGATCACGGAGGCGGTGCTGCGGCTGCCGTCCGCACCACGCGACGAGGTACTGCCGGTGCTCGAGGAGTTCGCCCACTTCATCGACCGAGGAGCCTCCCATGACGTGTGACCTGGTGATCAGAGGAGGAACCGTCGTCGATGGCACCGGTGTACCGGCGACGACCGCCGACGTGGCGATCGACGGCGACCGCGTGGTCGAGGTCGGACGGGTGGAAGGCTCCGCCCGGCGGGAGTTGGACGCCGACGGGCTGATCGTCACGCCCGGCTTCGTCGACATCCACACCCACCTCGATGCCCAACTGTCCTGGGACCCGCTGGGCAGTTCGTCGTGCTGGCACGGCGTCACCTCGGTCGTGCTGGGCAACTGCGGCGTCACCTTTGCCCCGGTCGCACCGGACGGTCGGGAGTTCCTCGCCGAGATGATGGAGTCGGTCGAGGACGTTCCCGCCCAGAGCATCCTCGAAGGCCTCTCCTGGAACTGGGAAACCTACGGCGAGTACCTGGCCGACCTGGCTTCGCTGCCCAAGGGACTCAACGTCGGTGGCATGGTCGGCCACTGTGCCGTCCGGGTAGCGGCGATGGGCGAACGGTCGCTCGACGAGGATCCGGCCTCCGCCGAGGACATCGCCGCCATGGTGCCCATGGTCGACGAGGCGCTGGCCGCCGGGGCGCTCGGCTTCTCGTCCTCCCGCACCTTCCTGCACCGGGTGCCCGACGGCCGCTACGTGCCCGGCACGCATGCTGCCGAGGATGAACTCATGGCTTTTGCCGACTCGCTCGGCCGGTACGGCGGCATCTTCGAATGTGCCGCCAAGCTGGGCGGCCGCAATGACCCGGAAGGCGTGTTCACCCGTGATGAGATCCGCATGTACGGCAACATCAGCCGTCGGGCCGGCTGTCCGGTGACCTTCGGGCTCACCCAGGTCGACGTCGTCCCCGACATGCACCTGCAGGTGCTCGACCATGTGGCCACCGAGAACGCCGGCGGTGCCCGGATCCGTCCCCAGACGACCTCCCGCCAGATCGGCATCCTGTTCGGGCTATCCGGCCGGACCCCGTTCGACCGGGCTGACGGCTGGGACGACCTGCGGGACCTGTCGCTGGATGACAAGGTTGCCCGCCTCACGGAGCCCTCCTCGAAGGCAGCACTCGTGGAGGCTGCCGAGGCCCGTATCGAGGGGCTCCCGATCGACTGGTTCGCCTTCTATCCGCTCCCGGACGACCCGGTCCGCCACGACCTGACCCGGGAGGAGAGTGTCGCCGCCGATGCAGAGCGACGGGGCGTGTCCATCGCCGAGGCCTGGGTCGACATGGCCGTCGAGCTCGACGGTCGTCGCCTGTTCACCCTGCCGTTCCTCAACCAGCGGATGGAGTCCGCCATCGAGATGCTCGAGCGACCCGAGGTGGTGATGGGGCTTGCCGATGCCGGAGCCCATGCGAAACAGATCATGGACGCCAGCCAGCCGACCTTCTTCCTGAGCCACTGGGTGCGCGACCGGGGTCGGGTCACCATCGAGGAGGGGGTGCGGCGGATGACCTCCGATACCGCCGACCTGTTCGCCATCACGGGGCGGGGCCGCCTGGTGCCGGGTGCCCACGCCGACGTCAACGTGATCGACCTCGAGGGGTTGAGGCTCCACTACCCGGAGATGGCCCACGACTTCCCGGGTGGTGCCGGTCGGTGGGTCCAACGGGCCGACGGCTACGACGCCACCATCGTCAACGGGGAGGTGTTCATGGAGGATGGTGAGCACACCGGGGCACTGGCCGGCCAGATGCTGTTGGGATCGACGGCGAGCTGAGTTCTCGTCGAGTACGGGTCAGGCGGGTACGGGCTCTCCGTCGACCACCATATGGAACTGCCGGTCGGGGTTGTTCTGCCTCGACCGTCCGGTCGGGCCACCCTCCGACGGATTGCCGTCGAACTGCTCGGCGCCGTCCGGGGCGTACTGGAGGATGTAGGCCTTGCGGACCTCGTCGGTGGTGTTCTGACCCGTCATGTGGGGCGTGAGCGATGAGAACACGACGACGCTTCCCGCCGCCGCCGGGACCGCAACGGCCCCTTCGGGGTCCTCGAGGCACTGGTAGCCCAGCGGATCGACGTAGGTGTGTTCGAGCGTGCCACCGAGGTGCAGGCCGGGGACCACCCATGGGCAGCCGTGCTCGATTGTGGCGTCGACGAGGGGAACCCAGCAGGTGAGGTACTGCTGTGGCTCGACGTACGTGTAGCCGTTGTCCTGGTGCCAGGGGAATTGGCGGGGCTTCTCGGGATGCTTGTAGACGAGTTGGTCCCAGTAGAGGCGGACGTCGTCGCCCACCAGGTCGTGGCAGATGCCGGCGAACACCGGATTGGCGGCGAACCGGCGGGCCGTGTCAGAGGAGAGAACGACGTGGGGCGAGAACACGATCGCCCCGACCTCGGCGATGGAGAGTCGCTCTTCGGGCATCTGCCGCAGGAACGCCTCGGTGGCCTCCGCCCGCTCGTCGAGGGCCGTCGTGACCTCGTCGATGGCTGCTGCGTCGAGGACATCCTCGATGAGCATGAAGCCCCGTTCGTGGAAGGCGTCTGCCTGCTCGGCGGTCACGAGCAGGTAGTCGTCGCGTTCGGGCCTCTGCCAGGCGAAACTCTCGTTCCAGGGATGCGGCCGTGGGTCCATCGGCCCATCGTAGGCGCCAGACCCCGTTCGCTACTGTGCTGGGCCGTGCCGGAAATGACCGAACTCGAAAGGGAGTCATGGGAACGCGATGGCTTCGTCGTCGTTCCCGGATTCGCCGATGCAGCGATGTGTGCCGCCCTCTGGGAGCGGACCGTCGCCATCTCCCGGGCAGCCGACGGTGGCGGCGACGTGGGCGACACCCAGGTGGTGCTCGAACCGATCCCGGACCCGTCGGCGGGCCTTCCCGAGGAGAAGGTCGGCAAGGTGTTCCGTCTCCACCACGTACCGGGTCCATACGCGGACCTGGCGCACGATCCACGACTCGGCGAGCTGCTGGGCGAGCTGCTGGGTGACGATGTCGACTGCTTCCTGTCGCAGTTCATCTTCAAGAACCGTGGCGCCCTGGGCCAGCCGTGGCATCAGGACGCCTGGTACTTCCGGATGGAACCGAGCAACCAGGTGGGAGCGTGGTTGGCGGTCACCGAGGCGACCCGCGACAACGGTCCGCTCTGGGTGCTTCCCGGATCACACCGCGAACCGGTCCACGACGTCGAGGCGGACCGGCGGCCCGGCGCCCAGCTGGGCTACGTCGAGATCACCGACCACGACACCGGCGACGGCGTGCCGGTGCTCCTGGACCCCGGCGACCTGCTGCTGTTCCACGCCCACCTGCTGCACCGGTCCACCGACAACGCCAGCGGCGCTCCCCGGGCCGCCATGGTCCTGCACTTTGGCGCCATGGGCACGCACGACCCGGTCCTCGATCCCGATCCGGCCGTGCTGGTCGAGTTCCTGCGGAGCCTCGGAATGGACGTGGAGGAACCCCTGGCGCCCGCCTTCGAGGTAGCGGTGCGCGCCAACGTGAGGAACCGGTGGGTGCCGGTCCGGCGCGCCGGCCGAACGGTCAGCCGTTGACGGGCGCCGAGGGTAGCGGATCGTAGTAGGGCGACTGCTCGGACTCGGGAGGTTCGTCGTACAACGCGATCGCCCCGTCGGTGTCGAACACCTTCGGTGTCGTCTCGGGGATCTCGCCCGGCAGGTAGCGGAGCCCGCCGTCGACGAACTGGTACATGCCGGTCCCCTCGTTGCGAAGTTCGTCCGGACCGACGGCCTCGGCGTCCCACCAGACCTCGGTGATGTCATCGACGCCGAAGTGGTCGGGCTCCATGTCGGCAGGCCAGCGGCCGGTGTCGCCGAACGAGATCGACGGCGCAGTCAACGCCGTGGCCGTGGGATCCCCCCTCGTGATGGCGGCGGCGAAGTTCTCGCGCGTCAGGTCGGGGCCGACCGCAGTCAGCGTCGCGTAGAACAGCGCAGGCAGCGGGTCCATCACTCCGATCGTGTCGATGGCGGCAGGCGACTCTCCGTACCACCACTCATAGAGAACACGGGACCCGCTCGTCTCCGGGTCGACACGGGCCGACAGGTTGGACACGCCGAAGGCATTCGCCCACTGCTGCTGGTCGTAGGTGCGGGCGAAGACGTTGGTGTCGACGAGCACCGACCCGGTCATGATCCACTCGGGGAACCAGCCCTGGGCGGTCGCTTCGCGTGTGAAGTCGCGGGGCGCAATAGCGTCGCCATTGAAGATCACCGACGTGACCCCGGCGGCCTTCATCTTCGCGATCGTGTTCGAGGCACTCTCCTGGATCGTCGCCGGGTCCAGAACGTAGGAGACGGACTCGGCGACCTCGACCCCGTAACCGGCGAGGAGTGCCTCGAACCTGATGTCCTGTTCCGCTGACGCCGGGCCGACGTCGATCCAGATCCGGCCGAAGACCCGTTCCTGGTCGTGGAACGACTCGTCGCCGGCGTGGATGGCGTTGTCGCCGGCGAGGCGCTTGCCGATGTACTCGGCGACCAGCATGTTCAACTGCTGGGCACTCTTGCCGAGCGACCACCCGTAGGGGTGGTATTCCTCGTAGTACTCGGGGGACTGTGATGGGCCGCATCCGAAACAGGTGATACCGCGGGCCATCAACTCCTCGGAGAAGGCGTTCGTGAGACCGGGTCCGCTCCAGACCATGAAGGGCTTGATCTCCTCGGCGATCTTGACCGCATCGGCGCGTGCGGAGACCGCGTCCGTGACGAAGCCGGACCCCACCATCACCTCGAGGTCGACCGAGCGTCCGTAGGTTTCGATGTACGCCTCGTAATAGGGCAGCAACTTCTGCATCGTGTCGGCCACATCGGCTTCGTCATCGTCGTTCTGGATGGCATCGGTGACGTAGGCCATGATCGGGTCGATGTCCTGGCTGATCCAGTAGACGACCTTGATGCTGTCGGCGGTGACGCCCTCATCGGTGGCGCCACCGTTGTCCCCCTCGAACGGGGCCCAGCAGGCGGCCCGGAAGAACCAGGGAACCTTGACGCGTCCGGTCTCGGTGTCGCAGCGCTCGCCCCATTCAACGGTGTCCTCGATGCCCAGTTCGACTGCCAGGTCGTAGTACAGGACGTGTTCGGGCAGTCCGGTGAGTTGGTCGATGCCATCAACGATCACCGGCTCCGCCGGTGGCGC